>JABGQC010000042.1 GCA_018644675.1 Candidatus Thioglobus sp. | reverse complement strand
AAAACGATGGATTAATCTTATTCTCTACCTTTGGTCCAGACACGCTTAAAGAGCTGAAAAAGAGCTGGTCAGTGGTTGATAACGAAACCCATGTAAACACTTTTGTCGACATGCATGATATTGGCGACCAAATGCTTGGTGCTGGCTTTGTATCACCGGTTACGGAAATGGAAAAACTCACTCTTACTTACCAAACAGTTACCGACTTACTCAGAGATCTTAAAGCCATTGGTGCGCAAAGTGTCGACACTCGTTCAAAATCACTGATGGGCAAAGATAAATTTAAGCTTATGATCGAGATGTATGAGTCTTTTAGAAAAGATGGGAAGCTGCCTGCCACTTATGAAGTGATTTATGGACATGCTTGGGTTCGACAAAATAAGTTAGGAAAGATAAAAATTAGCAACCAATAAAAAAAGGCTGCCATAGCAACCTTTTTTTATTATTTTTCCAGCCAACGGCCAAACTTAATTAATTGTAACCACTATAGCAGGCTCTCCAGGAAATAAATTACAGTCACCGGGAGTATTACCAGACCCCATCTCCATACTACTAACAGCGCTTGCTGTGCCAAAGGAAATATCAATCAAAGGTGTCTGCCCATAATAAGTATACGGAATGGTCAAAGGTTTTATATAAAGCATATCGTCACCAGATAGACTGATATTACTTCCATACGTAATAGTAACTGATTGAGAGCCTGCACCACCCTCATTATGATTGGCAGTTGTACTTACATTTGGCAACTCTAAAGCAGAGGCAGTCGCACTAGATGCAGCAGTACTAGAAGAAGTTGTATTTGCTCCTACTGTAAGAGCAGTTTTTACTCCTGCGGTGCCATCAGTATAACAATACTGCCCAGATGAAGCGCTTAAAGCGTACCCGGTAATCGTAAAAGTTCTATCAACCGTTATTCTCATGTGAGAATAAGCTACTCCCATGGGAGGCATGGTCATAGTTGATGCATAAGAACCAACAGCTGCACCAACAGCTGCACTAGCAATATCCATGTCTTGTGTTTTTGTTACCAGCGTATGTGCCGTTGTACAGGCTAAACTCGTACATAGCTCCACCTGTTTAACTGTAACAGTATATTGTGTCGCAGGTCCTGTACGCACGTCGCCATTAGTAGAAAAAACCACAGATGATAGTAAGCTACCAATCACCAATACGCCTAATTTATTTATTCTATTATTTAACATTAGTCAGTCCTCGACATTGTAATACCGCCAAATTCAACAACAACCTTGTTGCTACGCTCAACCTTATTTAACATTTTATTTTTCATATTTTCGCCATCTTGATAAGCCACGGTTGCAATCGCAGAATCAGTTAATGATGCATGATCACTATTTGCGCCAAATGAGTGTGTTAACTTAGCATAAGTTTCACGAATCATATAATTATCATCTTGCTTGCCCACTTCAAGTTTTGTCTCTGGAGTAAGATATGCTTCAATACCATAATAGCTGCCATCAACATCATCTTGATTTGTTCGATCCCACTTGTATTTTTTAGCCACTAAATTGGCCCAAGGCAGATATGGTAATTGACCCTTAAATATTGCATCATAACCATCCAGTGCCTCCTCATCAGTACCATCTACACTATGCTTATCGCTAATAGCCCAATATCTATTTACATTTAATTCAACATTTGAGCGCTTATATTCACCACCAATACTAGTACGCTTATGCTTAGAACTAAACTCATAATCATAAAATGAATTAATACCAACAATAGCTTTTTCATCATCAATTAGCCAACGATTTCCCAAACCAAGGTTAAGTGTTGTACGTCTATCGCCACTTTGATCATAAGATCCAAGTGACCCTTGCCAAAACAATCTAGCCCTATCTTCACCCAATGAAGTTAATGGTTGTGTTGTAATAATAGAATAATCAGCCTCATCACCTTTAACTTTTCGAATAGAAATTTCGGTATTGCCTTCGCCAAATTGACTGGCAAAATCATTCAAAGATGAATTTACAACAGATTCAACTACATCGTTAGCTTTATTTTTAACCGCGTCTAAAACTTCTGATACGCCCTTACCGCCAGCAGTAGCGTTTAATGATAGACCTAATGCCATTGTTATTGCAGCACTAAGCGCTGTGGTTTTTATATTTTTATTCATACTCCCCCGAATGAATTTGTGATTTAACTTAGGATTATAATCATAAAAAATTTCGTTGGGGGGGGGATTCTTTTAACTAAAATCAATAAAAAAATATTGGGAATTATCAAAATAGCATAAAATTGAGGGGCCTGACTTCCTCATAAATAGCATTAAATGCTTGTTTTTTAATGAAAAAATTCCGAATTTATCTAATTAAATGATGATTACAGGGCTTGCCTATAATGCTTATAAAAAATTTCTGAAATTTCTTAAATAGCTATTTAGTCGTACTAATATCTGCCTTTTTGACTCTAATTTTATTGCCATCAATATGCTTTCCGTTGAGTGCTTGCACGGCTGCTTTTGCGTTGCCAACTTTTGCAATCTCAACAAAGCCAAAACCTTTAGAT
>JABGQC010000029.1 GCA_018644675.1 Candidatus Thioglobus sp. | reverse complement strand
TCGTGCATTATTCATACTACAATATTAGCATGATTATCGGCATTCCACAAGAAATTAAAATTCATGAGTATCGCGTCTCTCTCACCCCTGAGGGTGCTGCTAGACTAGTCGATTCTGGACATCAAGTACTTGTCCAATCTCATGCGGGTGAGGCGGTTGGTTTTTCAGATCTTGACTATCAAGCATCGGGCGCTAAGATTGTGGCATCTGCCCAGCACGTATTTGATCAGGCGGAAATGATCATCAAAGTAAAAGAGCCTCAGCCAGATGAATGTGCATTGTTAAAAAAGGGTCAACTACTATTTACTTATCTGCATTTAGCTGCAGACCCCATACAAACTGAACTACTCATTAAGTCAGGTGCAACCTGTATTGCCTATGAAACTATTACCGATGCCAATGGACGCCTACCGCTATTAAAACCCATGAGTGAAGTGGCCGGTCGAATGTCAATCCAGTCAGGCGCCCACCACCTTGAAAAAACCCAAGGAGGCTCAGGCGTATTGCTGAGTGGCGCTAGCGGCGTAGAGCCTGCAAAAGTCTTAGTAATTGGCGGTGGAGTAGTTGGCATGAATGCAGCAGAGGTGGCGCTCGGCATGGGTGCTGAGGTAACCATTCTAGATCGACAAATCCTAGATTATCTCACCACTTTTCAACAGCAACATGCATCAAAACTGTCGCTTGATCTATCTACATCAAAAAATATCAAACATCATCTAGTGCATGCAGATTTAGTCATAGGCGCTGCATTGGTCGCTGGCGCAAAAGCGCCCAAACTTATCACCAAACCCATGCTCAAACTCATGAAGAAAGGCTCGGTATTAGTGGATGTGTCTATTGATCAAGGCGGATGTTTTGAAACCTCAAAAGTCACCACACATGACAACCCCACCTATGTCGTGGACGGGATTATTCATTACTGCGTGGGCAATATGCCTGGTGCAGTTGCAAAGACTGCCACCCTAGCACTGACCAACACTACCCTGCCATTTATCCAAAATATTGCCAATAAAGGCTGGAATCAGGCCATGTTAGAAGATCAACACTTAAAAAATGGCCTTAATATTCATCAAGGAAAAATAAGGCACAAAGCTGTTGCTGAGAGCCTGGGTTATGAATTTTTCAACTAAACGCCGTATTGATTTCGATACGCCTCAATACGCTCAATTAACGCTTCATCATTACCCTGCTTTAAGTAATCAATAAGATGACCAAGATTGATAATACTTAACACTGTAATGCCAAAATTCTCTTCCACCTCTTGAATGGCCGATTTATCACCCTTGCCTTTTTCTTGACGATCAACTGCCACAATCACGCCTTTGGCAGTTGCACCATTCGCATCAATAATATCCATCGCTTCACGAATTGCAGTGCCTGCAGTAATCACATCATCAATAATTAACACTTCCTTTTCTAGTGCATGGCCAACAATATCGCCACCTTCACCATGGGTTTTGGCTTCTTTACGGTTAAAACTATAAGGTACATTTATACCAAATGAATCATTAAGCGCCATCGCTGTAGCGGTTGCTAGCGGAATGCCTTTGTAGGCAGGGCCAAATAACACATCAAACTCCAGTTCGCTAACCTGAATAGCTTGTGCGTAGAACTTGCCCAATTTTGATAAGTGCTCACCCGTGTTAAAAGCGCCCGCATTAAAAAAGTAAGGACTCACCCTGCCTGATTTCAGTGTAAATTCACCAAATTTTAACGCGCCAATTTCTAACATAAAATCTACAAAGTCTTTTTGATACTGTTCCATACATTCCTCTAAATCATTAAAATATTTCCAATGAAGAGAATTATAACGGCTAATGTCAATGGCATTCGTGCAGCTGAACGAAAAGGTTTTTTTGACTGGATGAAAATTCAAGATGCTGATGTTGTTTGCGTGCAAGAAATCAAGGCCCAAGAAGAGCAGTTGGATGAGCGATTTTATCCTGAAAATATCCATACTTACTATAAGCCAGCGGAACGCAAAGGCTATAGCGGAACGGGGCTATACTGCAAACAAAAGCCCGATCGAGTTATTTTCAGCCCTTGGGAAGATTTTGATTTTGAAGGGCGCTTTATTCAAGCAGATTTTGGCAGTTTAAGCGTTATTTCAATCTACATTCCTTCTGGTTCAGCCAAACAAGAACGCCAGGATTACAAGATGGACTTTATGGTCAATAGATTTATGCCTTACCTTAAAGCGCTTCAGACGGATGGACGTGACTACATTATTTGTGGCGATGTCAATATTGTTCATAAAGAGATTGACATTAAAAACTTTACCAGCAACAAGAAACGCTCTGGCTGCTTACCAGAAGAACGCGCCTGGATGGATCAGCTGTTTGATGAGGCGCAATACATTGATGCTTTCAGAGAGGTTAATCAAGAAGCAGGGCAATATACTTGGTGGTCGAACCGTGGTCAAGCCTGGGCTAACAACACGGGTTGGCGCATTGATTATCAAATTTTAAGTGAAAAACTTAAAGGGACAGTTAAGGCCGCATCTGTTTATAAAGATGAGCGCTTTTCTGACCATTCACCCTTAATCATTGATTACAACCTATGAGTGACAATACCAACCGAACGATACAAAGCTTTGTTAGGCGCTCTGGGCGCTTAAGTGCGGGGCAGAAATATGGCCTTAACGACCTCTGGTCTCAATATGGCATTGAACCTGAAGCAGGCCAAGCTATTGATCTTAATGCGGTATTTCACAAGCAACAAGACATTATTTTGGAAGTTGGCTTTGGCAATGGTGACTCCTTGCTTCAGATGGCCATCAACGAGCCGCACCATAATTTTTTAGGAATTGAGGTTTATGAAGCGGGTGTCGGGCGCTTAATTAATGAAGCGCATAAAAACAATTTAACCAACCTTAAAATTATCAAAGAAGATGCTGTTGATATACTCAGCAACAATATTTCAGCCAGCAGTTTAGCTGGATTTCAACTATATTTTGCCGATCCTTGGCACAAGAAAAAACATCACAAGCGTCGCATTGTACAAAATGAATTTATGGATATGATATCTGAGAAGTTGATTGATGGCGGCTTTGTGCACATGGCAACTGACTGGGAGCATTATGCGCAACAGATGATGGAGACACTTGAAAAACATACCCACTTTAAAAACACACTAAACGCCCATACCTATTCAGTAAGACCCGAGCGACGTCCGATTACCAAATTTGAAAGACGTGGCGAACGACTAGGACATGGCGTTTGGGATTTGATATTCACTAACGAGAAATAAAATGATTTTTCCTTTATTTGTAATAATGACCTTGCTCGAAATTTATGTATTGGTTTCGGTAGGCGAATCTATTGGTGGCTTTTCCACAATTTTATTAGTGGTTATTACCGCACTAGTTGGCTCAACTCTACTCAAACAACAAGGCTGGTCAACCATGGCCAAAGCTCAAAATGCTATGGCTAACGGCCAGACACCTGCATTTGAAATGCTTGAAGGAGTGGTGATACTAATTTCAGGCGTACTACTACTAACCCCTGGATTTATTACTGATACCATCGGATTATTGGGGTTAATGCCTTTTTCTAGAGCTTATTTTATCGACAATATGTTGAAAAAAAATGCACAGAAAATATTCACAAAAAACTCCACCACTTTTACACATAAATCTCAAAATCAAAAAGAATCAGGCGCAGGTCAAAAAAACGAAACCCTAGAGGGTGAGTTTTGGGAGGATTAAAGAATCTGAGCCAATGGCTCACCTGGCAAGAAAACTTACACTCTCAAGAGATAGACTTAGGGCTGGAACGCATCCAGCGTGTTTATACAAAACTATTTCCCAATGGCGTACCCTTTGCCACTATTACGGTTGCAGGTACTAATGGTAAAGGCTCAACCATCGCCTTTATTGAAAGTATTTATCAAAAAAGCCCTTTTAAGGTTGCTAAATTCACCTCGCCTCATATTTTAAATTACAATGAGCGCTTTAGCGTTAACAACGCCCAAGCGACTGATGGTCAAATCTGTACAGCTTTTGAACAAATTGAGTTGATTCGAGGAGATATTTCGCTAACCTATTTTGAGTTTTCAACGCTTGCTGCTCTACTTATTTTTGCCAAACAAAAAGTTGATATTGCTATTTTAGAGGTGGGCTTGGGTGGACGACTGGATTCAACTAATGTCGTTAATACTGATGTCGCTGTTATCACCAATATTGCCATTGACCACGTAGACTATTTAGGAGATACGCGCGAGCTTATTGGTCATGAAAAATCAGGTATTATGCGCGCTAACACACCTTGCGTCTGTGGCGATGTCAACCCGCCAGACTCAATAACAAGGTACGCTAATACGATAGGTGCTTGGTTAGAATTTGTACAACATCCTTATACTGGGCTAATATCACTTAAAGGTGAACACCAACAGCAAAACGCCGCTTTGGCTGCTTTATGTGTTGACAAGCTCAATAATAAATTCAAGGTTAGTAAACAGGCAATCCAGCAAGGCTTGGCAGCCGCTCAGCTAAACGGTCGATTTCAGATAAAAAATATTAATAATAAGCAGTTTATTTTTGATGTGGCACACAATGAAGCAGCTGTAAAAGCTTTAACTAAAGAGCTGGCCAAGGATGAGCAGCCTACTTTGGCAATTTTTTCAGCTTTAAAAGATAAAAACATCTCATCAATGATTAAGGCCATCTCTCCACTCATTGACCAATGGCTACTAGCACCACTAACTGTTCATCGTGCCGCTGATATGAGTTTTTTAGTCGATCAGTTCCCACTTAAAGAGAGTGTTCGCAGCTGCCAAAGCATGAGTTCGGCAATTGAGCAAGCACTACAGCAACGCTCTAATCAACGTATTATCGTTTTTGGCTCTTTCCATGTTGTGGCGGATGCATTAAAGGTACTTAAGTAATGCATGATTGGAAAATCTTGTAAAATTACCGCATATAACAAAACGTTCTGTGGAGAGGGTCGATGAATGAGTTTTTTGCAAATATCTGGAATATGGTCAGCTTATTAGCTTGGTCCGATTGGGCAACTCTGGCTATTTTGGCCGCATTTTTGGTAATGGGCTTTAAACGAGGCATGGCAAAAGAGCTGATTAGTCTTGCTTTTTTACTACTTTCCATTGTGCTTGCCTGGTTGTTTTATCAGCCTCTAGCAGTGAGTGATGCCATTACTTGGCTACTACTTTCTCATCAGTCCCATATGGCCATTGCCTTTGGCATAATTTTTGTTGGTGTGTTACTCATTAAAAAAGCACTTTACAAACTGACTGACATTTCATCTAAGGTTAGCAATCCTTGCGCTTTAAATAAGCTTTTTGCCTATTTTGTATTTCTAGGTATTGCCGCAATTGTAAGTTGGTATTATTTAGATATTATTGCCAATTTGGGCATTATGGAAATTGTCATCACCAATAACTCAATACGGATTGGCCTATCTTTTATCATCACTTTTGCCATTATTATCGGCACATGTGCCAGTATTTCTAATATGCTAAATATTTCAATTGACTCGTCAAAACCTTGTGCTCTATCAACATTATTTAAAAAAATTCTTGATACACTGAGCACGCTCGATCAAGCACTAAATGCTAAAAATATTAGTGGTAATAGCAATAATTTAGGCGGCCTATTGGTTGGGCTAGTTAAAGGTAGTTTGGCTATCTTGATTATGGTGCTAGTATTTCAAAGCATTGATAGCATCTCTCAACAACACTACTGGATTGAAGCTAATGGCGCATTAAGAACTTTTCAAGATGTCGCCTCAGACATTAAACCTGCTTTGTCAGAACACTTACTATTTATCGAAAACGAATAAGGAAACCCTTTTATGTGCGGCATTGTTGGCATTCTTTCTACCACTAAAAAAGACACGGCGGTCTATATTTATGACGCCCTAACCATTCTTCAACATCGAGGTCAAGATGCCGCAGGTATTGTCACCGCCCACAAAGGCCGACTCTACATGCGAAAGTCAAATGGCTTGGTTAAGAACTCTTTCAGAACTAGACATATGGCTTCTTTGCTTGGCGATATGGGTATTGGACATGTGCGCTACCCAACCGCAGGCAGCTCAAGTGGTGCAGAAGCACAGCCTTTTTATGTTAACTCTCCGTATGGCATTGCTTTTGCTCATAATGGAAATTTGACCAATACTAAGGAGTTGGCGAAAGAGTTATTCGAACAAGATCGTAGACATATTAACACCAACTCCGATTCTGAAATTTTGTTAAATATTTTTGCCAGTGAATTGGCTAAACAACAAAAACAACACATTAACGAACAAGATGTTTTTGCTTCAGTTAAACAAGTTCATAAACGCGTCCGTGGCGCATACGCCACCATTGGCATTATTCCAGGATTTGGTATTTTTGGCTTTAGAGATCCAAATGGAATTCGCCCGCTAATCCTTGGAAAGCGCACCACAAAAGGCGGAACGAAACACATGCTTGCCTCAGAAAGCGTTGCACTAACAGCCCTTGGTTATGAAATAACTCAAGATGTCAAACCTGGTGAGGCAGTGGTCATTGATCGCCAGGGAAATATTTTTGTACAACAATGCGCTGAGGCGCCAAAATACTCCCCATGTATCTTTGAATTTGTCTACTTCGCCAGACCTGATTCCGTAATTGATGATATTTCTGTCTATAAAACCAGACTTAGAATGGGTGAGCGTCTAGCGGCTAAAATTCACAAAGAATGGGGTGATGAGAAGATTGATGTTGTTATCCCTATTCCTGATACTTCACGTGTCTCAGCTTTACAACTAGCCAATGAGCTACAAATCAAGTACTCGGAAGGATTAATCAAAAATCGTTATATTGCTCGCACATTTATCATGCCAGGGCAGAAATTACGTAAAAAATCTGTTAGACAAAAGCTTAGTGCTATCGGCCTCGAGTTCAAAGATAAAAATGTTCTACTGGTAGACGACTCAATTGTCAGAGGCACAACCAGTGAGCAAATTGTCAAAATGGCGCGAGATGCTGGCGCTAAAAAAGTCTTCTTTGCCTCGGCCGCACCTGCCGTTCGCCATCCTAATGTGTACGGCATTGATATGGCCAGTGAGAAAGAATTTGTAGCCCACAATAAAACCACAGAAGAGGTATGTAAAACCATTGGCGCTGACCGATTAATTTATCAAGATTTGGATGATTTAATCTGGTGTGTTCAGCAAGGTAATATGAAAATTACCGAATTTGATTGCTCTTGCTTTAATGGAGAGTATGTCACCGGTGACATCAACCAAAAATATCTAAACGACATTGAAGCAGTTAGAGCGGACTCAGTCAAAGAAAAGAACAACACCAACGAAAGCTCTGAACTTATCTGCAATGATGTAGAATAAACTTTATTTGCTAATTTTTTAAATTTAATGACAACCTTAAATTTCAACACTAAAGCGATTCGAGAAGGCTATCGAATAACTGGCGAACAAGAGCACTCTGAAGCTATCTTTATGACTTCAAGCTTTGTATTTACCTCAGCTGAACAGGCGGCCAATCGATTTTCTCAAGAAGATCCTGGCAATATTTATGCACGATTCACTAATCCAACAGTAGATGCTTTTGAGAAAAAACTAGCAGCACTTGAAGGTGCACAATCCTGTGTTGCCACTTCAAGTGGCATGGCTGCAATTTTTGCCACCTTAATGGCTCTCTTAAAATCAGGTGACCACATTGTCGCCTCTCGTAGCATGTTTGGCACCACAATCGTACTACTGAATACCATTGTTGCTAAGTTTGACATCCAAATAAGCTATGTTGATTTACCTGACCTATCGGCCTGGGAAGCATCTATTAATGACAACACCAAACTATTTTTGTTAGAAACCCCTTCTAACCCACTAGGCCAAGTAGTTGATATTACCGCGCTCAGCAAAATCTCCAAAGCAAACGATATTTTGTTAGCAGTGGATAATGCCATCTTAACACCGGCGCTACAAAATCCAATCACCCTGGGGGCAGATATTGTTATTCACTCTGCCACCAAATATATTGACGGCCAGGGGCGCTGCTTAGCGGGCGCAGTATTAGCTACTGAAGATATTATTGAGCAAGTGCATGGCTTTGTACGCGCCACAGGCCCGAGTTTAAGTGCCTTTAATGCCTGGATTGTACTCAAAGGCTTGGATACACTCAGCTTAAGAATGAAGGCACACTCAGATAATGCCATGAAAATAGCAACCTGGCTAGAGCAACAAAAATCTGTAGAAAAAGTTCACTACTTAGGTCTAGAGTCACACGCACACCACTCACTAGCCAAGCGTCAACAATCTGGATTTGGCGGCATTGTTTCATTTGAACTCAAAGGTGGTCAAAAAGCAGCATTCAAACTCATTAACGCTACCGAGGTTTTCTCAATTACAGCTAACTTAGGCGATACAAAGTCAACCATTACACACCCAGCAACCACTACACACGGCAGGCTAACAGATGAAGAAAAATCAAGCACTAATATTTCCGAAGGACTGGTCAGACTTTCCATTGGACTGGAAGATGTCAACGACTTGATAGCAGATATAAACAAAGGACTTTGATGTATAATTTCATCAAAAATGACATAAGGTAAATCTATGCAAAACTCATATTCATACGAAGAATTAATTCAATGTGGCAATGGCGAACTTTTTGGACCGGGTAATGCTCAGTTGCCACAGCCTCCTATGCTAATGTTCGATAGAATCACACACATTTCTGACGAAGGCGGCGAGTTCGGTAAAGGTGAAATTGTTGCTGAGCTTGATGTTAACCCTGATTTGTGGTTTTTTGGCTGCCACTTTAATAACGACCCTGTAATGCCTGGCTGTTTAGGTCTAGATGCCATGTGGCAACTAATCGGCTTTCATTTAGGCTGGTTAGGTGGTCCAGGGCGTGGACGCGCACTGGGTGGTAGTATTAAGTTTACTGGCCAGGTCTTACCAACGGCTAAAAAAGTCACCTACCGAATTAGCCTTAAGCGTGTTATCGCACGTAAACTCTACATGGGTATTGGCGACGCCACCATGGAAGTTGATGGCAAAATTATTTATGAAGCCAAAGATCTAAAAGTTGGCCTTTTTACTGACACGAGCGCATTCTAATGAATAGAGTTGTTATCACCGGAATGGGTATTGTTTCTAGCTTAGGCGCAAATTGCAATGAAGTTTTAGAATCTTTAAAAACAGCAAAATCTGGTATTAAGTTTGATGAAAAACAAGCTGAAATGGGGCTTAGATCTCATGTTTCTGGCCAAATCGCTGAAATAGATTCAAGTGAGATCATTGATCGAAAGATGAAGCGCTTCATGGCAGATGCTGCTATTTACAATGCGGTCGCACTAGATGAGGCCATTAAACAATCAGGCTTAACTCCAGAGCAAGTATCTGACCCAAGAACCGGCCTTATTATGGGATCAGGTGGCGCATCCAACCAAAATGTAGTTGAAGCAGCAGATATTCTAAGGGACAAAGGTATTAAGCGAGTTGGCCCTTACCGCGTCCCACGCACAATGGGCTCAACCACCTCGGCTTGCCTTTCAACCATGTTCAAAATCAAGGGCATTAATTATTCAATTAGCTCGGCCTGTTCCACCTCTGCCCACTGTATTGGTAATGCCATGGAGCAAATCCAGCTAGGCAAGCAAGATGTAGTATTTGCCGGTGGTGGCGAAGAGCTTGATTGGTCGCTCACCATGTTATTTGATGCAATGGGTGCACTCTCTAGCAAATACAATGAAACCCCTGAAAAAGCCTCTCGTGCTTACGATGCCGATCGTGATGGATTTGTGATTTCTGGTGGTGGTGGTGCTCTAGTGCTTGAATCATTAGAGCATGCTGAAGCACGTG
Source organism: Candidatus Thioglobus sp. (assembly GCA_018644675.1). Classification (GTDB taxonomy): domain Bacteria; phylum Pseudomonadota; class Gammaproteobacteria; order PS1; family Pseudothioglobaceae; genus Thioglobus_A. Next base: position 8,146 of record JABGQC010000029.1, on the reverse strand, counting down.
GTGCAACAATCCTGGCTGAACTCACGGGCTATGGTGCCACTTCTGATGGCTACGACATGGTTGCACCATCTGGCGAAGGCGCAAAGCGCTGTATGGAGCTTGCCATTTCTACAGTTGATGGTCCTATCGATTATATCAATGCACATGGCACTTCAACCCCTGTTGGTGATGTCAAAGAGTTGGGCGCAATTAAAGAAGTCTTTGGTGACAATGTGCCTAATGTCGGCTCAACCAAGTCTTTATCAGGACACGCTCTCGGTGCAGCTGGCGTTAATGAAGCTATTTATTCGCTACTTATGCTGCAAAATGACTTTATGGCTGAATCTGTTAATATTGAGAATCTTGATGAGGCCGCTGAAGGTGTGCCTATCGTACAATCAACTACCATACAATCAATTAATCGAGTTATGTCGAATAGCTTTGGCTTTGGTGGAACCAATGCCTGTTTGGTATTTGAAAAGTTTAAGCAGTAAATCCAAACGTCAAAAACTAAAAAAGGCCGCTTTATTAGCGGCCTTTTCTTTTAGATTCGGAAGTGCTTAATAAGAGTTAACTAGGGTCTAGTATCAATCTCTTGTTTTTCCTTCTCAGAAGGCAGCATATCCTCTTTGGTAATACCCATAGCAAGAATCATAGAGCTCGCTACATAAATGGAAGAGTAGGTGCCGATTAGTACACCAATTAATAATGCCATGGCAAAACTATGAATAATCTCGCCACCTAAAAAGAACAGGGCTAACAACACTAGTAAAGTGGTTAATGACGTCATAATCGTTCTAGATAAGGTTTGGTTTAGCGCGCCATTAATAATTTTTGAAGGATCAACATGGCGTGTTGAGAGGAAATTCTCACGAATTCGATCAAACACAACAATGGTATCATTCAATGAGTAACCAATAACAGCCAAAATAGCTGCCAATACGGTTAAATCAAATTCAAATTGAAACAAAGAGAAAAAGCCCAGGGTAATAATAACATCATGAATTAGAGCGGCAATAGAGCCCAAGGAAAATCGATATTCAAAACGAAATGCAACATAAATCAAAATACCAATTAATGCATACAGCATAGCCAGGCCGCCGTCATTCGTTAATTCTTCGCCAACCTTAGGACCAACAAATTCAACTCGACGAATATCAACATCATTACCCAGTAATTGGATGATTTTAGTACTAAGCTTAGCGCTTGAAATAGCCTGTGGCTCAAGGCGAATCAATATTTCATTGGTTGAACCAAAGTACTGCACATTAGCCTTATTAAAGCCTGCTCCAGACAGTGTTGCTCTAACTTCGGCCAGGTCCACGCCTTGTTTGTAGCCAACCTCAATCAACGTACCGCCAGTAAAGTCGATACCCAATTTTAGACCGTTAGTCGTTAATGAAAAAATACTCAGCACAATCAACATAGCTGAAAAAATAATCGCATAAGTGCGCTTGCCAACAAAGTCAATCGTTGGAATATTTAAAGCTTTAAGACTCATATTGATATCTCCTCTAATTTTTTACCACCATAAATCTTATTAATCATAGCGCGTGAAACAATGATAGCTGTAAACATCGAGGTAACAATGCCAATAGACAAGGTGATGGCGAAACCTTTAATAGGGCCCGTGCCAAAACTAAAGAGTACTAATGCAGCAATCAACGTTGTGATATTTGCATCTGCAATCGTTAGAACGGCCTTGTCATAACCTGCAGCAATGGACTTTTGAATATTGCTATTTGAGCCTAATTCTTCTTTAATACGCTCAAAAATCAACACATTCGCATCAACTGCCATGCCCACTGTTAGTACGATACCGGCAATACCTGGCAACGTTAGCGTCGCCTGAAGTAAGGATAATACAGCAACAATCATGACCAGATTGAGTGTCAAAGCCACATTGGCCACCAAGCCAAAAACTCGGTATCTAAACGCCATAAAGAACAATACCAAGATAAAACCAACAATCACACTCATGACGCCTTTGGCAATATTATCCGCACCAAGGCTCGGACCAATCGTACGCTCCTCAATAATTTCAATTGGTGCTGAAAGTGAGCCCGCTCTTAATAAAAGTGCTAAGTTCCTTGCTTCGCGAGCACTATCAATACCTGTAATCTGGAATCTTGATGAGAACGTACCCTGGATCGTCGCAGCATTAATAATGTCTTGTGTTTTGGAACGATTCTTAACCATCTTGCCATTCTCTAAAACAGTCTCAACTTTATTTTCAATAAATACAACAGCCATACGATGATGTAAATATCTTTTGGTGGTATCTAGCATTGCTCGACCACCAGCACTATCCAATGTAATATTAACCATTGGCGTGGCATTCTCAGAATCAACGCCAGAGGCTGCACCTGTAATATTCTCTCCCGTAGCAATAACACGAGTTTTTAATAATAATGGACGCCCATCTCTAAAATAATAAAGCTTGGATCCAATCGGCGCTCTGCCTGATTGAATTGCAGTTTGTGGATCATTTTTCTCATCAACTAGACGAAATTCTAGCGTTGCCACTGCGCCCAAAATTTCTTTAGCTCTAGCCGTATCTTGTACACCTGGTAGTTGCACAACAATACGCTCTAGCCCTTGCTGTTGAATAATAGGTTCTGCCACACCCAGCTCATTCACTCGGTTTCTTAACGTGGTAATATTTTGCTTAAGCGCATTACTTTTGGCTTCGGCCAAAGCGCCTTTTTCAATACCAACACTCACGTACAATTCATTTTCGTGAGTCACGTCCAGAATAACTAAATCACCTAATTCAGATTTAATTAGACTTAACCCCGCTTCTTTTGCCGCTAGAGTTTTGAAGTGCACTAATAGCGACTCTTTCTCTTTATTAATACTCTTGTACAATCGATCTTGTCGAAGCAACGTTCGTAATTCGTTATAAGATTTATCCAGTGACATATTGGCAACTGCCTGCATATCCACTTCTAGCAGAAAATGCACGCCGCCACGAAGATCCAAGCCAAGCGACATCGCCTTACCACCTAAATCTGACAGCCAAGCAGGGATAGATGGTGCCAAGTTAAGTGCAGCCACATAATTACGCCCCATCTCCTGCTTTAAAACTTCCTTGGCACCTAATTGAGACTTATTATCCTCAAATCTAGCCAATACTCGACGACCAACTAATTCAACTGATTTATACCTAACTTTATTACTTTCAAGTGTCGCCTTTACTTTATCTAAGTCTGACTGGGCAATGGCCGCATCACCTGCAGCAGAAATTTGCACCGCCAAGTCTGATCCAAAAACATTAGGCAAAGCGTATAACGCTGATAGCAATAAAAAGAATGCGATTAAAGTATTTTTTAGCGCAGAGAATTGATTCATAACAAACTCGGATTAGTTAAATTTTGGCACTACCTTTTGGTAATTTTTGGTTAATGCCTTGTTTCTGCACCTTAACCACAACATTTTTTGCAATTTCTAACGTAGCAAAAGACTCGTCTACTGAAGCGACTGTACCAACAACACCACCATTAGTTACAACTTCATCACCCGTTTTTAAGGTACCCAATAAAACTTTATGCTCTTTGGCGCGTTTTTGCTGAGGTCTGATGAGTAAAAAATACATCAGCACAAACATGATAATTAAAAACGGCAATCCGCCTAAAGGGTCACCTGCACCAGTAGCCGCCTCTTCTGCAAATGCAGGGGTAATAATTAAATCTAATAAATTCATTTTTTTCTCCTATTAATTAATGATTTGTAGTCCGCCCATGTAGCTTTGCAACACAGCAGGAATTTTAATACTGCCATCAGCTTGCTGATGGTTTTCTAACACGGCAACCAAAGTACGTCCCACAGCAAGGCCGGAGCCATTAAGTGTGTGTAATAATTCTGGTTTATTAGTTTCTTTATTTTTGTATCTTAGTTGCAAACGGCGCGATTGAAAATCTTCAAAGCATGAGCATGAAGAAATTTCTCGGTACGCACTTTGTCCCGGCAACCAAACCTCTAAATCGTAAGTCTTAGCAGCAGAAAACCCAAGATCACCTGCACACAAGTTTACCTTACGATAGGGCAATTCTAGCGCTTGCAAAACACCCTCAGCATGAGACGTAAGCACTTCAAGAGCCTGGTAAGAATCCTGCGCCTTAACCACTTGCACCAATTCTACTTTCTCAAATTGATGCTGGCGAATCAGGCCACGTGTATCACGCCCATAAGCACCTGCTTCAGATCTAAAACTAGGTGTATGGCCAACAAATTTTAGTGGCAAGTCTTTTTCGTTAACCATGGTGTCACGCATCATATTGGTAATTGGAACTTCACCGGTAGGAATCAAATAAAGCGTTTTAGCCTCACCCTCTTCACCATGTAAGTGGGTTTTAAATAAATCAGCTTCAAACTTTGGCAATTGCCCTGTGCCTGTTAAAGACTCAGCATTTACCAAATACGGCACATAAGCTTCAACATAGCCATTTTTCTCACTATGTTGATCAATCATAAACTGAGTTAACGCACGATGTAGACGCGCCATCTTACCCGTCATGACTGAGAATCTTGAGCCCGAAATCTTAGCAGCAGTTTCAAAATCCAAGCCGTGCATAGCGCCTAAATCAACATGATCCTTTACCTTAAAATCATAAACACCTGGCTCACCCCAAGTTGAAACCTCAACATTGTCATCTTCAGAGTTACCAGCAGGCACCGACTCATGAGGAATATTTGGCATTGACAAGGTAATGGCATCAATTTGTGATTGAATTTCTTGCAGCTCAGCCTTTGCACCATCTAGCTCATCACCCAAGTTGGAAACCGCATCCAATAGTGGTTTAATATCTTCACCGGCCGCTTTGGCTTTACCAATAGACTTAGACTGAGTGTTGCGAGAATTTTGCAACTCTTGAGTTTTAACTTGATTTTTTTTTCGATTATTTTCTAACTCGGTTAAGGCTTTGATATCAAAAGAAAAGTTGCGCTTTTTAAGTGCTTGTGCGACTGCTTCGACATCATTTCTTAGTTGCTTTTTACTTAGCATTGTTATATAATGGTTTCCTTATATTGATTTGAATTTCTTATTGACCCAAAGATTTCAAATAAAACTTACTTCAGGAAATTATACTATGTTTAACTCTTTTTCATCTGCTGATGCATGCAAACTATTGGCCGATGGCGCACAACTTGTAGACGTTCGCACAGCGGCAGAATTTTCTCGTGGCGCCCTGCCAAACGCGATCAGTTTGCCACTTCAAGGTATTATGAATGCTAATAATGTTATTGACAAAGATAAAGCAATTATCTTGTACTGTTTAAGCGGTGCTCGCTCTGCAACAGCGAAAAATTATCTTGTGCAAATGGGCTTTGATGAAGTGCATGATTTGGGCTCATTCAAAAACTACAACTGCGAATAACTTCTCGCTCAATTACTAGCAACGCTATCCACATTGCTTGTTAAAATTCTCATAACAACCAAAAAGAGTAATTGCAATGAGAGTTAAAAGCACCTGGCACAAAAACCAGGTAAAAACCATTGATGACATTGCCGGGGCGCTTGCTTTTAATTCTTGGCGCATTACAAAAAATCAACTCGAAGACTTAATCAACGAAGCTTTTGTTATTGAAAAAGAGCAAGTTTTTGATGTCATTAAAGAATACCTGTGCTACTTGATTCAATGCGTTGATCGATTAACCTTTGATACTCTTGATCAACAAAAACGTCAAGAGCTTATTATTGCACTTGCCAAGCAATCTGCTGATTATTACCATGAAAACAAAGGTGAGCGTATTGGCCCGGGCGATCACTGGCAAGAATTTATCCAAACTTATAATGCCAGATCACAAGATTATAGTGATTACGAATTTAAAGATGGTGAGCCAAATTATTTGTTCATGCGTTATTTCGCCGAAAAAATTCAACAAGCCATGACTGCGGCAGATGAGAAGTGGATTGTTCAGCAAATGTGTGAAATTCAGGCGCCAAAAGCTTTTAAAGCGCTCAATAAAAGCGTTAAAGAGCTGGTTTCGGTACAGCAAATCGTTTCTACAGCAGAAAAAATTCAGCAAAAAAAGAACAAAGTTCCGCGTTCCAAACGACAAACCACTCGCCAAGATATTGATTATAAAAATGAATCTTCAAGTGATCATATTATCTAGCTTGTAATTAGTATAAATCGTCCATAGATAATTCTTATAACCAATAATATTAGGAATTATTTATGATCACCATGTGTACAAGCTGCGGCGCACTTAACAACATACCCGAAAATAAACTTAGCAATAACCCAAACTGTGGAAAATGCAAAAATCCACTTTATCAAGGAAAGCCAATCTCCATGAATGGCGCACAACTAACTCGCGCAATTGACAAAACTGATGAGCTTTTGGTGGTGGATTTTTGGGCAACTTGGTGTGGACCTTGCCAACAATTCGCCCCAACTTTCAAACAAGTTGCTAGTCAATTAGAGCCAAAAGCACGTTTTATAAAAATTGAAACAGAGGCTGAGAAAACCATTGCCACCAAATACAATATTCGCTCTATTCCCACTTTGGTGCTATTTAAAAATGGAAAAGAAATTGATCGCGTATCGGGTGCACTAAATGCGCCAGATTTTACTAATTGGGTAAATCAGAACGCTTAAGTGTAGCCTTTAAAAATTTCGGAAATTTTTAATATACGTATTATTATGTGATTTTAGCCAGCCGTAAGTATAAAATTTACTCTTTAAAATAATATGATTGACTAAATAACGAAGAAACCATGGTGTTTGATAGTCAAATAAGCCTTGAAAACTGATTTTTAAAGCTAATAAAACATGGCAATTAGATTAAATTGAAAAAATTGGCAAATTTTAATAATGACTAAAAAATCAAAATTTATACGCCATTTTTATCATAAATCAACCAATCGTCTAACCTTGTATATTTGTCTGCACCAAGGCCATATAGAAAAAGGTACCACCAAATATACTTAACAATGGATTGCCCTTCCATAGATGTATTACCACTGTCAACAACACTGAAATAATGGTACTAACACCTGCAAAGGCGGAGAAATCAACCTCCTTCATAACATATAACACCAAGATGCTCATGATCATTGGCGGGGTATATTTAGCAATATAATCCATGGTTGGATGATTATGTCGATGACTAAAGAAAACAAATGGCAACAATCTAGTGGAAAAAGTGGCCAACATCATAACGATAATAACCTGCAATATGTAAGCTGTATCGGTCATGGAGAATTAACTTTAGTTAGTTTTGCCAGCATTAAAACAATGATAGACAGCATAATTGAGACTAATAGCATTTGATCATAAAATATAATTATTGCCACGGAAGAAGAAATAGTAGCAATTACAAAGGGCAAGGGCTCCTTAATTTTTTTCCATTGCTCTATCAGTAACACAACAAATAAAGCGGTTAAGGCGAAATCCATTCCTTCGGTGTTGATTTGGAAACTAGAGCCAATCCATGCACCTAGTGTGCAGCCAATAATCCAGTAACTATGATTTAATGCGGTGATGGTGAAATAATAATCCTTGGGGTTTGCATCTTTTGGCGGATTAATAGTGGTCACTAAAGAATAAGTCTCATCGGTCAGACCAAAGGTTAAATACATTTTCTTTAAATCCCACTGTCCATATTTTTTTAACAGTGATAAGCCATAAAAAATATGCCTAGAATTTAATAGCAAGATAGCTACAAATATCTCAAGTAGCCCAGCACCCGCAAGCAATAAACCAATAATCATAAACTGTGCAGCACCCGCATAGACAACAATTGCCATCAACGTTGCAAAATACCAGGCATAGCCTAAGTCTTGAAACAGCATGCCAAATGCCATTCCCAAAGGTATATAACCAAATAAAACTGGGAACGTACTCTTGAGTGTCTGTTGATTCATCAATTAAAAAATGGATTCTGTTAGGATACTTTGTAAGCTTGCCTTGATAGCAATTATCTCTGTTTTTACAGAGTTCTCTCTTTGTATTAATTCAAAAAAATGATCCAACATATTAAATCTCTCAAGTTTTACTCTAATAAATCTTTGATAAATATACTGTATTTATACATTTGTTGGGTGTATATTTATTTGGGACGAAAAAAACCCCCGGCATCATTGATGACCGGGGGTTTTTAGAATTAAAGCCTAGCAATGTCCTACTCTCACATGGGGAGACCCCACACTACCATCGGC
>JABGQC010000028.1:12214-19092 GCA_018644675.1 Candidatus Thioglobus sp. | reverse complement strand
TGGTGGAGGGACAGGGATTTGAACCCTGGAAGGAGATTAATCCTTGCTGGTTTTCAAGACCAGTGCATTCAGCCGCTCTGCCATCCCTCCGAAGTGGTGTATGATACAGTTAGTTAACGCAATAGTAAATAGATTTTTTATAAAATTTAGCCTGGAAAGTGAAATAATTTTAAGTATAATTTGTTTCTTTTAGATTTTTGAAAGGTAGAGTCATGGCAAAGGTATGTCAAGTAACTGGTAAGCGACCAATTAGTGGTAATAATGTATCACACGCAAACAACAGAACGCGTCGTCGTTTTTATCCAAATCTTCACACGCACCGCTTTTGGGTGGAGGGTGAAAACCGTTTTGTAAAGCTTAAGTTAACAGCTAAAGGTTTGCGAATTGTTGACAAAAAAGGCATTGAAGAAGTGCTTAAAGAAATCCGCGCACGTGGCGAAAAGGTTTAGGAGTAGATCATGAGAGAAAAAATTAAATTAGTATCATCAGCTAAGACAGGTCATTTTTACACAACAACTAAAAACAAACGTCTTCATCCGGAAAAGGTTGAAGTTAAAAAGTTTGATCCTGTAGTAAGACAGCACGTTATGTACAAAGAGGCTAAAATTAAGTAATTCTTAATCTCGAAGACAATAAAAAAGCCGCTAACTGCGGCTTTTTTATTGTCTTTATAAAGTGGGCATGCTTGTATGGCATGCCACTTAACTCTACGATTCTAAGATATTCTCTACCGGAACAGTGATTGCCTGATCTTCGTATTCATCAATCTGATCAAAGTTTAGATATTGATATATTTGAGCTTCCATTGGCTTGATTCCCTTCATTTCAGATAAGTATTCCTGTGCAGTAGGGATATGACCCAGCTTGGCAGAAATGGCAGCCACTTCAGCAGATGATAGATAAACGTTTGTTTCATCACCTAGACGGTTTGGAAAGTTTCGTGTTGAGGTTGATACTACGGTTGCACTGGTTTTAACGCGTGCTTGGTTACCCATGCAAAGTGAACAGCCAGGCATTTCAGTGTGCTCAGTCAGCGCACTAAAGGTATCGTATACCCCTTCTTGTTTAAGTTGCTTTTCATCCATGCGTGTTGGGGGTGCAATCCAAAGCTCAGTATTTAGCTCAGACTTGTCTTTTAACAGCTGTGCAGCTGCTCTAAAATGGCCAATATTGGTCATACATGAACCGATAAATACTTCGTCAATCTTGGTGTTGGCAACATCAGATAGTGTTTTTACATCGTCAGGGTCGTTTGGACAGGCCAAAATCGGCTCTTTGATATCACTCATGTTAATCTCAATCACCTCGGCGTAGTCTGCATCGTCATCTGCTTTCATGAGCTCAGGGTTGGCTAGCCATTTCTCCATAGCTTGAATTCGACGGGCAATGGTTCTCTTGTCGCCATAGCCTTGTGCAATCATCCACTTAAGCATTACAATATTTGAGTTTAAGTATTCAATAATTGGCGCCTTATCTAGATGGATAGAACAACCGGCAGCTGAACGCTCAGCAGCAGAATCAGACAGCTCAAAAGCTTGCTCAACCTTAAGGTTCGGCAGACCTTCTATTTCTAATACCCTGCCGGAGAAGGCGTTGATTTTTCCTTCTTTAGCAACAGTTAACAAGCCTTTTTCAATCGCTTTAAGAGGAATAGCATTAACCATATCACGCAGTGTAATACCAGGCTGCATCTCGCCAGAAAAGCGCACCAAAATTGACTCTGGCATATCTAATGGCATAACGCCAGTTGCTGCAGCGAATGCAACCAAACCTGAGCCCGCTGGAAAAGAAATTCCAATTGGGAAGCGTGTATGGGAATCGCCACCTGTACCTACTGTATCTGGCAATAGCATGCGATTTAGCCATGAGTGGATAATACCGTCACCAGGGCGTAGCGAGATGCCGCCACGGTTCATAATAAAATCAGGCAAGGTGTGGTGTGTTTCTACATCGACTGGTTTTGGATAGGCTGCTGTATGACAAAAAGACTGCATGGTTAAATCAGCTGAAAACCCTAAACAAGCCAAATCTTTTAATTCATCTCGTGTCATTGGCCCTGTGGTATCTTGAGAGCCAACAGTAGTCATTTTAGGCTCACAATAAGTACCAGGACGAATCCCTTCAACACCACAAGCTTTACCCACCATTTTTTGCGCTAATGAATAGCCTTTACCTGTATCTTGTATTTCTACAGGTAAACGGAATAGCGTGGAAGGCTCAAGTTCTAGCGCCTCACGTGCGCGCGTTGTGAGTCCGCGACCAATAATTAGAGGGATTCTACCTCCAGCCTGCACTTCGTCGAGAATAACATCTGATTTTAATTTGAATGTACTCAATACCGTGTCGGTATCATGCGCTTTAACGACACCTTCGTATGGGTATATATCTATAACATCGCCCATCTTAAGCTGAGCGACATCCAGTTCGATTGGTAATGCACCAGAGTCTTCCATGGTGTTAAAAAAGATAGGTGCAATTTTTCCGCCTAAGCAAATACCGCCGTCTTTCTTGTTGGGTACATAATCAATGTCATCACCCATAAACCATAAAACTGAATTGGTAGCCGATTTACGTGAAGAGCCTGTACCAACAACATCACCAACATAAGCAAGTGGAAAGCCTTTTTCTTGAAGCGCTTCAATTTGGCTAATTGGACCCACTTTGCCATGCTCTTCTGGATTAATACCATCTCGTGTCATTTTTAACATGGCTAGAGCGTGTAGTGGAATGTCCGGTCGAGACCAAGCGTCAGGTGCAGGAGATAAATCATCTGTATTGGTTTCGCCTGTGACCTTAAAGATAGTGACTGAAATCTTTTCAGCAACTTTTTCACGACTGGTAAACCACTCAGCATCTGCCCAAGATTGCAAGACTTGTTGGGCCGCCAAATTGCCCGCATCAGCCTTTTCTTTAACGTCATAAAAGGCATCAAACATAAGTAGTGTGTGCGATAGTCCGGTTGCAGTAATTGGCGCCAGTGTTTCGTTATCGAGTAAATCTATCATTGGTGCAATGTTGTAGCCACCAACCATGGTGCCTAATAAAAAAGTTGCTCGTGCTTGATCGATTGCATGACATTGCTGCTCATTCTTGGCAATACTTGCTAAGAATCCCGCTTTAACATAGGCAGCCTCATCAACGCCAGGCGGTACACGATTAGTGAGTAGATCTAAATAAAATTCGTCTTCATCACCCTTGATAAGGTGTTGAACTACCGAAGCAACTTGTTCGGCATTCAGTGGCAAAGGAGGCAAGTTGTCTTGTTGACGTTCGCTAACGTGTTGAAGATAGGCTGATTTCATTGTGTTCTCTCGTCAGTAATAAAGCGTATAATTCTATCATTTTATTGCTGCCAAGTTTTTCATATTATAGTTTTTATTTTTCATATTATGAAATATAAGGCAGATCTCCTCTGATAGGCAACCTTATGAATCTAACACACCTTACTGCTATCTCCCCAATTGATGGGCGTTATTTTGATAAAGCTAGCGCACTTAGCGCTATTTTTAGTGAATTCGGCCTAATTAAATATCGGGTTCTAATCGAGGTTAAGTGGCTACAGGCTATGTCTGATAATGTGGACATAGCAGAAGTGCCTGAATTTAGCCAGACAGCCGCTCAATATTTAAACAATATTGCAGCCAATTTTTCACTAGAAGATGCTCAAGCTGTAAAAGATATTGAGCGCACAACTAATCATGATGTTAAAGCAGTTGAGTATTTCTTAAAAGATAAGATTAAAGACAATGCAGAGCTTAATGCAGTGAGTGAATTCTTCCATTTTGCGTGTACATCAGAAGATATTAACAACCTGTCACACGCTTTAATGTTGATTGATGGTCGTCAAGTGATGCTTAAACAGATGCAAAATGTATTGTCATTAATTGGCAAACTGGCAAAAGATAATGCAGCCATCCCGATGCTATCACGTACCCATGGTCAAACAGCTTCGCCAACAACAGTTGGTAAAGAGATGGCCAACTTTGCTTTTCGTTTGAAGCGCCAGATTGAGCATTTGGAAAGTGTGGAGGTAATGGGTAAGTTTAATGGCGCAGTGGGTAATTTTAATGCGCATTTATCGGCCTATCCAGATTTAAATTGGCAAGCTATTTCCCAGCAGTTTATCGAAGGCTTGGGTGTGAACTATGCAATGTATACCGCACAAATTGAAACGCATGACTATATGGCTGAGTATTTTCATTCAATGAATCGTTTCAATACGATATTGATTGATTTTTGTCGTGATATTTGGGGTTATGTGTCGCTTGGCTATTTCAAGCAAAAAACCATTGAAGGGGAGGTGGGCTCGTCAACGATGCCACACAAGGTCAATCCAATTGATTTTGAAAATGGCGAGGGGAATCTAGGTCTTGCCAATGCAATCAATACACATTTAGCAGATAAGTTGGCTATTTCTCGCTGGCAGCGTGATTTGTCAGACTCAACTGTACTGAGAAATTTAGGGGTTAGTTGTGCACATTGTTTGGTGGCTTATGCGTCTATTGCCAAAGGTATTGGCAAACTAGAAACAAATGAAGTGCGCCTACATCAAGATCTTGATTCTTCGTGGGAAGTGTTGGCAGAGCCAATTCAAACAGTAATGCGTCGGTACGGTATTGAAAATCCATATGAGAAGCTAAAAGCATTGACTCGTGGCAATACGATTGATGCACAAGTGTTAGCAGAATTTGTTAAAGATTTGGATATGCCAGAAGAGGCAAAGCAAGCTTTAGCAGAATTAACGCCAATGAATTATACTGGTGATGCGCAAAAACTAGCAGAAGCATTAGAAAAACTGATATAATCTCGCGTCTTATACCTTTTCGGTGTAAGCTTTTAATAAACAAAGGAGCAAAAAACCCATGGTTAAAATTAGACTAGCCCGCGGTGGAGCCAAGAAAAAACCTTTTTATTCAATCGTAGCAACAGACTCACGCAAGCGTAGAGACAGTGGCTATATTGAGCGTATCGGATACTTTAATCCAGTCGCTCGTGGACAAGAGGTTAGGCTTACTATCGAAGAAGACAGATTAGATTACTGGACGTCAAAAGGCGCACAAGTTTCTGATCGTGTTAAACAACTTGTTAAAGAATTTAAAGATCCTTCAATTCGTGAAAAGCGTGTTGCAGCTCAAGAGTCTAGAGCGGCAGCAGTTGCAGCTAAATTAGCAGCAGAAGAAAAAGCTAAAGCAGATGCTGAAGCAGCTGAGAAAGCGGCTGAAGAGGCAGAGGCTAAGGCTGCTGCAGAAGCTGAAGCGGCAGCGGCTGAAGAGTCAACAGAGGAAGATGCACCTGCTGAGTAAGTAGTGAGTCATAACACTAACAATAAAAGGCTATTGATCGGACAGATTAATGGCCTTTTTGGCGTTCAGGGCTGGGTGAAATTATTTTCATACGCCAATCCCAGGAAAAACATTCTCTCTTATAAGCCGTGGCACATTGAAGTTGATGGTGTGTGGACAACACTAGAAGCAATCAAAGGCCGTGAACAGGGCAAGACCATTGTTGCGCAACTTAAAGGGGTTAATGATCGAGAAGTGGCTAGAAATTATATCGGTACAGAGTTATATATTGAAAGATCGCAATTGCCAAAATTACCAGAAGGCAAGTACTACTGGGATGAGCTCACTAATTTAGAAGTAATTAATACAAACAACATTCTATTAGGGAAAATTTCTTATATGGTGGATACCGGCTCAAATAGCGTCATGGTTATTAATGGCGATAATGAACATTGGGTGCCTTATATAGAGCCGTTTCTAATTTCTATTGATATGGATAAGCGTCAAATTTTAGTTGATTGGGATGAAAATTTTTAATTATTAATATTTTGCTTAGATATTAAAAAAGCCTGCTTACGCAGGCTTTTTTAATGAACAGTTGATAAAGGGTTAGCTAATAAGCTCTTTATCAATGCCAATATTTTCAAGAAAATATCTAACTTTGATATTTGCACCAACAATGGTGATATCAGCAGATTTCTCTAGGCAAATATTACAAATTTCAGCGATTGAGCGGGATGTGGTGTAGTCAATAACAGGCACGTTAGACAAGTCTAAGATGGCTCTGTTGTAATCTGATTTGGTTGAGAAGTCTCTAACAATGCCTTTTGCAGAGCCAAAGCTCATTGGACCGTTTAATTGATAGAACAGTGTGTTGCCAGCACGAATTAGCTCTTGATGTGTTTCATCAAGGTGAGATGCCTCTTCGATGGTTTGCACAGATACAATACTTGCCAGTTGCACATCAGTCATTCTTTGCAAGAAGATTAAGCTTGCCATAACAAGGCCAACGCCAACAGCGGCCATTAGGTTGTAAAACACAGTAATGCCTAGTACTACAATCATGATTAAGGCGCCAGATTTTGGTGTAGAAACCAAGCTCTTAAGATATTCCCAGTCAATAATATCAGTACCAACCTTAACCAAGATTGCGCCCAATACTGCCAATGGAATTTCTTTAGCATATTGTGCACCACCCAATACGATTGCCAGTAATAGGATCGCATGTAGGGCACCAGATATTGGCGTTAAACCGCCAGCCTTTACGTTGGTCATGGTGCGCATAGTTGCACCCGCACCTGGCAAACCGCCAAATAAGCCAGAAAGTGTATTACCAATACCTTGGCCAATTAATTCACGATCTGACTTGTGATGTGTACGTGTAATTTCATCTGATACTAATGAAGTTAGTAGTGAGTCAATTGATCCTAAAATAGCCAGCATCATGCCGGCTGCAACCATATCTACAACAATGCTAGTTTCAAAAGTTGGCATGTTGAAATCAGGCAGCCCAGTTGGAATATCGCCAAGCAGCATGGCATTAATTGGCTCTACACCTGATGAGAACATTTCTGGGAAAAAGAATAATACCAAAGT
>JABGQC010000028.1:0-12114 GCA_018644675.1 Candidatus Thioglobus sp. | reverse complement strand
GGATGAGGCATTAGATTAATAAAGCGACCAAGCTTTAATAGACCAAAGACAATTTGGAATACTCCGCCTAAAACAACTGTGGTAAATGCAATAGCAAGGCCTGCGCCTAGTGCTGCATCTTGAGTGTAGATAAGTCCAGTTAACGGATCGATTTCACCTGAAAAATAAGTAACAAACTGCGTAACAACAAGTGCCATTACTACTGTCATAGGGCCTGTTGGGCCGGATACTTGTGCGCCCGTGCCACCGAACAAGGCAGCAAAAAAGCCGGTAATAATTGCACCGTATAGTCCGGCAATAGCGCCAGCACCTGAGGCTAAGCCCATGGCAATTGCAAATGGAAGGGCCACTACACCAGCAGTAATACCGCCAGTAATATCGCCGCGAATGTTATTAAGATGTAAATTCTCAATTAATCTCATGAATTAATCCTTGTAAAGTTAAAGGGGTATGTCTGAAAAAGACAAGTGCAATATTATACAAAATAACGTGTATTAAATGGAGGTATTATTATATAATATAGCATTAATATTTGCCTGACAGTCTTGCTAGGCAATGCCCTTATGTAGCCATTGGCTATTTTTATGACACAATTGGAAGCACAATGAACAAAATTGCAAAGTTTTTGCCATTTCTAGCATGGATCGGTGAAATTAGAGACTCAAACATATTAAAAGCAGACTTAGTTGCCGGCTTAACAGTTGCCTTGGTGTTGGTGCCACAATCAATGGCTTATGCACAACTTGCAGGCTTACCGCCGCAGCACGGCTTATACGCCTCATTCTTGCCGGTTATGATTGCAGCATTAATGGGGTCATCTCGCCAATTAGGCACAGGCCCAGTTGCTGTTGTATCATTATTAACAGCAGCAGCAGTGCCAACAATTTTGCCAGAAGGCGCAAGTATGGAGGAGTATGTTGTATATGCATCTCTATTGGCATTTTTAGTAGGTATTTTCCAGTTTGCACTGGGCGCATTAAAACTCGGTTTTGTTATTAACTTCTTATCTCACCCTGTTGTTGTTGGCTTTACCAATGCAGCAGCAATCATTATTGGCACGTCTCAGCTTAACAAGATATTTGGTGTTGTTAAAGGAGAGGGTGATCATACATATGAGCAGGTATGGGGAACGATTGCTAATGCAACTTCAGACACGAATATGATTACTTTAACGATCGCTTTGATCGCTTTTGCAATTATGATTGCGGTTAAAAAATATGCACCAAAGTTACCAGGCGTTTTGTTAGCAGTAGCTGTAACAACGATTATTGCCTGGTTAATTGATTTTGGCGGTTCAGTTGAAACTGGCGGTTACGGTGGTGCAATTGTTGGTGTTATTCCTGAAGGGTTGCCGCCATTAGTTATTCCAGGCTTTGATTTCTCAGTTATGAACCAAATGATCGTAACAGCAATTACCATTGGCTTGATTGGTTTTATGGAGGCTATTTCAATTGCAAAAGCGATGGCAGCACAAACTAAACAGCGTCTTGATGCCAATCAAGAGCTAATGGGGCAAGGTTTGTCTAATGTTGTTTCAAGCTTCTTCCAAGGTTATGCGGTATCAGGATCGTTCTCTCGTTCAGCGGTTAATATTTCAGCAGGCGCGGTTACTGGTTTTTCGTCAGTAGTTACTGCAGTTATTGTTGGTATTACTTTGTTATTTTTGACGCCACTTTTGTACCACCTTCCACAAGCAACATTAGCGGCAGTGATTATTATGGCAGTTATTAATTTAATTAAATTTGCACCGATTATGCATGCTTGGAAGGTTGAAAAGCATGATGCTATTGTGGCAGTGACCTCATTTGTTTTAACTTTGATATTTGCACCACATTTAGAAAATGGTATTGTGATCGGTGTTATTTTATCATTAGCACTATTTTTGTACCGTACGATGCAGCCAAGATTTACCGAGCTATCGGCACATAGCGGATCAACTATGCTGGTTAATGCATTAGACAACAAACTTGATCGTTGTGAAGTGGTATCAATTGTTAAATATTCTGGCTCTTTATACTTTGGTAATGCAGGTTATTTTGAAGATCGCATGCTTAATTTGATTGCTGAGAAGCATCAATGTTTGAAATATATTATTGTAGATATGGCAGGTATTAACCAAATTGATGCCTCGGGTGAAGAGATGCTTGCAGGCTTATTGGATAGATGTTCTGCTGCAGGTGTCGAAATCCTATTTGCTCGTACTGAAGGTATTGAAAAGGTATTGAGAAAGTCAGGTTTTATGGATCAGTTTGGTGAAGATCGTTTCTACGATCGTCGTACTGATGCAC
The DNA here is from genome assembly GCA_018644675.1 of Candidatus Thioglobus sp. Taxonomy (GTDB): domain Bacteria; phylum Pseudomonadota; class Gammaproteobacteria; order PS1; family Pseudothioglobaceae; genus Thioglobus_A. The sequence goes on along the minus strand of JABGQC010000028.1, from coordinate 9,826 downwards.
TTCGTCACGCATGGAAAGAATTGGGTGATGACGAGGCAGCTTCACACAGTCCTTTAAAACATTTAATTTCTTAGTAATTTAAGAAAATGAAAAAAAATCCAAGCTTATGCTTGGATTTTTTTTGGATAAGCAAAAGTCTACAGGTTTTCATAAAATGCTTTTACAAAATATAGACCCTGAGGCTGTGCAGTGGCGCCAGCTTGTTTACGATCTTTTGACTCTAACACCTCTTTAACCCATGAAGCAGGACGCTCGCCCTTTCCAACTTTGAGCAGCGTGCCTACGATATTTCTGACCATGTGATGTAGAAATGCGTTAGCCTTAATGTCTAATAAAATCTCTTCACTGTGTTGGGTTAAGCGGATAAATTCAATAGTTTTAATAGGGGATTTTGCTTGGCACAAGCTCCCTCTATAAGCTGAAAAATCATGTGTTCCAAGAAGAAATTGTGCAGCTTTATCCATGTCGTCAATATTTAGGGCTCTGGGCTCCCATAGTGAGTGCTGGCCGATAATAGAAGAGCGAACCTTGGTGTTGTGAATTTTGTAGTTGTAGCGTCTAGCAATGGCACTGAAGCGTGCATGAAAATCATCATCAACGCGCTTTGACCAGGTGAAGTTAACATCTGCAGGGAGGTTAACATTGCCACCAAATAGCCAGGCTTTGTCTTCTCTTATAGCGTGCGTTTCAAAATGAATTACCTGTTCAATAGCATGCACGCCGGCATCAGTTCTACCAGAGCAAAAAACTCTAACAGGGTGGTCAGCAACCTTGGATAACGCTTTTTCAACAACTTGTTGTACGGTACGAATGCCAGATTTTTGTAATTGCCAGCCATGGAAGTTGGTTCCCATGTATTCAACGCCTAATGCTATTCTCATAATTGAACATGTGTGTAAAATTGATTTAACTATTTTAACCACTTACAGGGTAACTTGTGAAAAACGAAGCAACTGGTCTAAAACGAATTTTTACTGCTTATGAGTTTTCAATGAAGGGGCTGAAATCCTGCTATCAATCTGAGGCTGCTTTTCGACAAGAGGTTTGGCTGACTGTAATATTAATCCCGCTGGCTTTAATTTTAGGAGAGTCTGCGATTGAAAAATTCGCACTTATTGCAGTTGTATTTTTGGTATTAATTGTCGAGATTCTTAACTCGGCAATCGAGTCAGTGGTGGATCGTATTGGCGATGAGTATCACGTGTTGTCAGGCGCTGCTAAAGATATGGGTTCGGCAGCGGTTTGGCTTTCTTTAATGTTGCTGGTTATTACGTGGCTAATTATTCTAATTTAGTTGATCAAATCGACGCACAGGTTGAATGCTTTGCTTTTGATTCAATTACCAGTACTAACGATTATCTATCAGCGCTAGATTTTTCTAGCACAACACAGATTTGTATTGCCAGTGAGCAAACTAAAGGTAAAGGGCAGTATGAGCGTATCTGGTTAAGTCAAAAAGATGCCAGCATCCTATTGTCTATTCGCTATGTTTTTAAAGCAGATCTGGCATTAAATGGACTCAGTTTGGCGGTTGGACTTGCTGTTGTTGACGCACTAGAAGAGCTCGGTATTAAACAGGCAAAGCTTAAATGGCCAAATGATGTATTTTTTGATCATAAAAAATTATCCGGAATTTTGATTGAGAATACACTACAAGGTCAGTATCAGTCAGTGGTCATAGGGCTGGGTTTAAATTACGATCTAAGTCAAAATTTTGAGTGCCAATCGCCCTGGATAGATTTGGCCAGCATCGTTCCAAAATTACCACCCATTGAAAATTTAGCCGCTTTGATTATTAATCATATTTTAAAAAATTGCCAATTATTTGCATCTCACGGTTTCTCCCACTTTCTTCGATCATGGCAGCAAGTGGATTATTTAAAAAATACACGCGTAGAGTTGGATTTACATCATCAAACTTTTATGGGCGTGGTTAGAGGTATAAATTCCCAGGGCATGTTAATGGTGGAAGTTAACGGTCAGTTAATTGAGGTTTGTAGCTCTAAACAAATTCGACTTATTTAGGGTAAGATATCCAGTAGAAAATCAATTAATCGATCATGTCATCAAGCACACTCACTGTTACCAATATCTCTAAAAAATACGCCCGACGTGAAGTGGTTTCCGATGTTTCGTTTGAGGTTAAATCGGGAGAAATTGTCGGCCTATTAGGGCCAAATGGAGCAGGAAAAACCACCTGTTTTTATATTGCTTGCGGCTTGGTGAGAGCAGACAAAGGTCAAGTTTTCATTAATGATGTCAAAGTGAGCAAAATGCCCATGCATAAGCGCTCCAAACTGGGCTTGGGGTATTTGCCTCAGGAGCCTTCGATTTTTAGAAAACTGTCGGTTGAAGATAATATATTGGCGGTGTTAGAGCTAAATAACACCCTAGATAAAACACAGAGAAAACATCGACTAGAGGCATTGTTGTCAGAGTTTCATATTGAGCACATTCGTCATATTGACGGGTTGAGTCTTTCGGGCGGTGAAAGGCGTCGAGTCGAAATTGCCAGAGCATTGGCAATGGATCCAAAGTTTGTTCTATTAGATGAGCCATTTGCAGGCGTAGATCCAATTTCTGTGGGCGATATTCAGCAGATTATTTATCACTTAAAAGACAAGGGTATTGGTGTGCTAATCACAGATCATAATTATCGGGAAATGCTCGATACTTGTGATCATTCATATGTTTTGCATGCAGGCGGGATTATTGCCAAAGGCGATAAGCAAACTATTCTGGATAATGCTGAAGTTAAAAAAGTGTATTTAGGCGAGTTTAATGCCAATCACTAAGCCTTTTATTACTCTGGGTATTGAGAGTTCATGTGATGAAACAGGTATCGGCTTATACCATAGCGAAAAAGGCCTGATTGGTCATCAGCTATTTTCCCAGGTGGATATTCATAGCGAGTATGGTGGCGTGGTTCCTGAGTTGGCATCTCGAGATCATATTCAGCGCGCCTTACCTTTGATTAAATCTGTACTGGCCGATGCCAAAACCACATTAAACGATATTAGTGCAATAGCCTATACAGCTGGACCTGGTCTTGCCGGAGCTTTGCTAGTGGGTAGTGCTGTGGCAAAGTCATTAGCCTGGAGTCTTAAGATTCCCTCGCTTGGGGTGCATCATATGGAGGGGCATTTATTAGCACCTTTATTAGAAGAGAGAGCGCCTAGCTTTCCTTTCGTAGCTTTATTGGTGTCAGGTGGACATACGATGCTGATTGACGTTAAGGCGATTGGCCAGTATGAGATATTAGGAGAGTCTTTGGATGATGCAGTTGGCGAGGCTTTTGATAAAACAGCTAAGATTTTGGGTTTGGGATATCCTGGTGGGCCGGCTTTGGCAAAGCTTGCCCAGCAGGGTGATGCTGATGCTTTTAAATTCCCGCGACCGATGATTGACCGTCCAGGATTGGATTTTAGTTTTAGTGGTCTAAAAACATTTGCGCGCAATACGTTTGTCAAATATCCCGAGCAAAAGGCTGATATTGCCAAAGCCTTTGAAGTGGCGGCAACGTCCACACTAATGATTAAGTGTCGCCGTGCTTTGGAGCAAACAAATAGAACGACATTGGTTGTGGCAGGTGGTGTTAGTGCTAATTTAGCATTGCGTCAAGAATTGGATGCGATGGGCTTAAAGCAAGGTGTTCAAGTGTTCTATCCACGCCAAGAGTTTTGTACTGATAATGGCGCTATGATTGCCTTAGCTGGGCATTTTCGCTTAAGCAAAGGGCAGGCTAGTGCCAATGGTGAAATTGCTATTCAGCCAAGATGGAGTTTGGAAGACTTGGAAGTCGTGTGAGCCAGTTAGCCAAGGTTTTTACTCGAGCTTCAACCGGGCTTGATGCGCCAGTTGTGACTATTGAGGTGCATATTTCTGGCGGTTTGCCAGGGTTTTCTATTGTAGGTTTGCCAGAAGGTGCGCTCAAGGAAAGTAAAGATCGGGTGCGTTCTGCGCTAATTAACTCACATTTTAAAATGCCTAAAGGGCGTATTACCGTGAGTCTTGCGCCAGCCAATCTGCCTAAGCGTGGCGGACGCTATGATTTACCTATTGCACTTGGCATTTTGTTGGCGTCTGGCCAGATTAAGTCTTGTGTCGATATTGGACAATATGAGTTTTATGGCGAGCTAGGATTGGATGGCTTGTTGCACAGTACAGAGGGCTTATTGCCGGCAGTTATTGAGGCATACAAGTCAAAGCATGATATTGTTATCCCTGCTGATGATTGTGCACAATGCGCATTGGTTGAAGGGGCAAATCTATTGCCAGCACAACATTTGTTGCAAGTTTGTGAATTCATATCTGGCGTTAGTGAGCCTGAGCCTTGCCCACTAAAAGCGAACACACAGATAACTTACGCCAATGATTTTTCACAAGTTAAGGGTCAGTACCAAGCCAAACGTGCACTAGAAGTCGCCGCTAGTGGTGGGCATAATATCCTGCTACGTGGCACGCCTGGCTCTGGAAAAACTATGTTGGCGGAAAGGCTGCCTTCAATTATGCCACCTTTGAGTGCTGAAAAAGCCCTGCAAAGAGCGTCTATTTATTCCATTGCTGGAAAGGCGCTAGACAGTGCTCAAATGTATATTCGAGCATTCCGATCGCCTCATCACTCATCATCAGCTGTATCCTTGGTTGGTGGTGGATCTCAGCCAAAACCGGGTGAAATTTCCCTGGCACACGAAGGTGTTTTATTTTTAGATGAGTTGCCTGAATTTCCACGTCATGTATTAGAAGCGCTTAGACAGCCTTTGGAAAGTGGTACGGTGCACGTTTCGCGCGCGCAACAACAAGTGAGTTTTCCGGCAAATTTTCAATTAATTGCTGCCATGAACCCTTGTCCATGTGGCTATTATGGAGATGGAACAGTTAAGTGTCATTGCACCGATGATCAGATTAGTAAATATCAGGCTAAGATTTCTGGCCCACTGCTGGATCGTATTGATATGGTGCTAGAAGTGCCGCCTTTGCCAAAAGAGGTGTTACTAAGCCAAAAAAACGAAGCAATAGAAAATAGTGAAACTATTAGAGCGCGTGTATTAGATTGCTATAATATGCAGCTGAATAGACAGGGTAAATTAAATGATCGTTTGAGTTCTGATGAGGTTGATCGTTTAATTATTCTAAATAAAGACAATAGACAATTGTTAGAAGGTGTGATTGACAAATTGCACCTATCAGCAAGAGCCTATCATAGAATTTTAAAAGTGGCTAGAACCATTGCAGATTTGGATCATGCTCAAACAATTGAGCAGCAACACCTGATTGAAGCAATTGGCTATCGTCGGCATAATGGATAGAAAAAATGGTTATTATTCCTGCAATTGATTTAAAAGATGGACAATGTGTACGCCTAAGGCAAGGGCTAATGGAGGACACAACAGTATTTTCAGATAATCCTGCTGAGATGGCCGCTCAATGGGTGGAGCAAGGTGCACAACGTCTCCACTTGGTTGATTTAAATGGTGCTTTTGAAGGTAAGCCAATTAACGCCAAAAGTGTGACAGAAATCACTAAGGCATTTCCAGACTTACCTGTACAGATTGGCGGCGGCATTCGTGATATGCAAATTGCTAATACCTATGTTGAAGCAGGTATTAGCTATCTAATTATCGGCACCAAGGCTGTTACTCATCCTGAGTTTGTCTCTGAGTTGTGTCGAGAGTTTCCTGGCAAGGTTATTGTAGGCTTAGATGCTAACAATGGCTTGGTGGCAACTGAAGGCTGGGCTAAGCAAACCGATTTACATGTGGTTGAGTTATCCAAAAAATTCGAACAAGACGGCGTTAGCTCGATTGTTTATACCGATATTGCCCGTGACGGCATGATGCAAGGGGTTAATGTTGAGGCGACTGCTGATTTAGCTAAGCAAACTTCGATTGATATTATTGCTTCTGGTGGCATTACCAATATGGATGACATTACTAATTTATTGAGCGAGGCACACCACGGTATTGGCGGTGCAATTACAGGTCGTGCTATTTATGAAGGTACGCTAGATTTTGCTAAAGCGCAACAATTGTGTGATCAAAAAAGCTAATGAATATTGAAGTTGCTTACGCGTTAGAAGATAAGCAGACGCTATTAACACTAGAAGCTGATACGGGAACAACTCTAAAGCAAGCCATTGAAATTTCAGGCATATTAACACTTTATCCTCAAATCGATCTAAGCCAACACAAAACTGGTATTTTTGGGAAGATAGCGAAGTTAGACACCATCTTACGCGAAAAAGACCGTGTAGAAATATACCGACCACTTATTGCTGACCCTAAGCAAGTTCGTAAAGAGCGTGCTGCTCAGGGCAAAAATATGCGCAGTAGTAAAAAATCCTAATTTTTGGTAAAATAACGCTTTAATCTAAACCTAAGTACATGAACGAAGACCAACCTCCGTCGATACAATCTTTTTTTAAAAGGTTGAATAAGAAATTTTTCCACGCACCGCTTGATTCAAGTGATGAGCTTTTGCAAGCGCTTAAGGAGGCTGAAGAAAGTCACATTATTGATTCTCATAGTCGTAGCATTATCGAGGGCACTATGCAGTTGGAAAACATGGAAGTGCGTGATGTAATGGTGCCAAAATCAAAAATGGTCACTATTGAGCATAATGCCAATACCAAAGAGTTGCTTGATGTCATGATTAAGTCGGCTCATTCACGCTTCCCAATTATTAATTCGAAACGCCATAAAATTCAAGGTGTTATCTTGGCTAAGGATTTACTCAGTTATTTAGCGGGTGATAAACGCACCGAGTTTAATTATAAAGAATATTTGCGCAGTGCCATCTTGGTGCCTGAAAGCAAAACCTTGGGAGCCTTGCTTAGGCTTTTTCAGCAAAAAAAATCACATATGGCTATTGTTATGGATGAGTACGGTGAAATTGCTGGCTTAGTAACGCTTGAAGATGTACTAGAGCAGATTGTTGGTGAGATTGAAGATGAGCACGATCTAGAGGAAGATAATATTATTGATTTTGGTGATGGGCGTTTCTTATTAAAAGCCAATACACCTATTGAAGAATTTGAAGAATTTTTTGAGGTTCAATTAATCTGTGAAGATATCGACACCGTTGCAGGCGTGGTGATTGCTGGATTTACTCGCTTGCCTGAGCAGATGGATGAAATTAGCCTACAAGGATTTAAATTTAAAGTTTTAAAAACTGATTCGCGTCGTATTCACCTGCTAGAAGTTGAGCGCTTAGATAGTCAAAATGGAAGTTAATGGACATCCTGGTTAGTGTATTTCTAATGGGTTTATTGGGGGGCGTGCACTGTTTAGGTATGTGTGGTGGTGTGGTCGGCATGCTTACAGCGGGACTTGCTCCAGAAGTTAGATCTAATCCTAAAAAAATTGCCCTGTTCCATCTAAATTATAATATTGGCAGAATTTTAAGCTACATCTTGATGGGGCTTGCATTTGGCCTATTAGGTGCAATATTAGCGCAAACCTTGCAAATGAGCCTGTTTGATAAGGCGCTTAGAATTTTCTCGGGCGTGCTTATGGTGATGGTGGGTTTGTATATTGGAGGCTGGTCATCAAGTGTTCAAATACTGGAGAAAGTAGGCGCTAAACTTTGGGCAATTCTACAGCCGTTAACCAGGCGATTCTTGCCTGTTAAAGACTTAAAAAGTGCCTTTTTTACTGGCCTACTATGGGGCGGAATTCCGTGTGGATTGGTCTATGGCGCTTTAAGTTTTGCCATTGTTTCAGGCTCAGCCTCTCAAGGCGGCTTAATTATGTTGGCATTCGGTTTGGGCACATTGCCAAGTTTGTTATTGATGGCTAGCGTCTCAACTCAGATAACGCATTTAACGCAAAAAACTTGGGTTAGAAAAATCTCTGGATTGCTAATTATCGGCCTAGGTGTTGCTGCTTTATGGATGCCGATTAGTGCTATGATAACTGATAAATTACACGGACACAACAAGATGAATACGCACAATCCGCAAAGTATTAACACCTTTAAACAGCCAACCGATTTAGATTACCTTACTTAGCAATATGATGTCGTTAGAACAAATAGCACAGCAAGTCATTCAAATACTGAACCGTCACAAAGTGAGCGGTTATGAAATTTCTTTAAGTAACAGCTCTGGTGTCTCTACTGCAGTGCGTTTGGGTAAAGTTGAAACACTAGAATATCATCTAGATAAATCTCTGGATATTAATGTTTATTTGGGTCAGGCTAAAGGTCATGCATCGAGCGTTGATTTGAGTGAAAGCGGCATCTTAAAAACAGTCGAATCCGCCTGTCTTATTGCTAAATATACCCAAAATGATCCATTTAATGGCCTAGCGCCAAAAGAGCTTATGGCGTTTGAAGTGCCTGATTTAGATCTGTATCACCCTTGGGATCTAGACCCTGAGCATAGTATTGAGCTGGCCACACGTTGCGAGGCGCAAGCACTGGATCATACTGATATCAACAAGTCTGATGGTGCCGAGGTGTCTAGTTATCAAGGCGAGGGTTTGTATGCAAATTCTAATGGCATGATGAGCGTGCAAAAAGGCGCTAAACACTCATTAAGTTGTAGTGTTATTGCTGGCCAAGGTAAAGATATGCAAACGGCCTATGAATACACAGCAGCCCTTGATGCACAAGATCTGCAAACGCCAGAATGGGTGGGCGCTGGCGTTGCAAAACTTGCCGCTAGCAAGCTGGGCGCTAGATCTTTACCTTCGCAAAAGTGCCCGGTGATATTTTCACCGAGAGTATCTAGTGGGCTTTTCTCACAGTTAATTGGCGCATTAGGCGGCTCTCGTCAGTATAAAAAATCAACCTTTTTGTTGAATAGTTTGGATCAGCTGGTATTGCCGTCAAGTATTTCAATACTGGAAAAGCCTTTTGCCAAAAAAACCATTGGCGCTAAAGCCTTTGATCGTGATGGGGTGTTAAAGCGTCAACAGTATTTTGTCGAAAGTGGCCAGGTTAAGAGCTATGTACTGAGTCAATATTCAGCAAATCAGCTTGGCTTACAGACAACGGCCAACTCTGGAGGTGTAAACAATCTTATTGTTGAGCATTCTTTTAGTGGTGATTTGGATGAAATGATTAAACTCATGGATACAGGTTTAGTGGTGACCGAATTAATGGGTCAAGGCGTGAATGGCACCACGGGCGATTACTCTCGAGGGGCAGGCGGATTTTGGGTGGAAAATGGCAAAATTCAATATCCTGTATCGGGTATCACCATTGCTGGCAATTTAAAAGATATGCTCTTGGGTATCGAGCACATAGGTACAGATGTTGACCATCGAGGTAATATTAAAGTTGGCTCAGTGCTTGTTAATCAAATGACAATTGCCGGAGAGACCGAGTGAATTATGACATTGTTATTATTGGTGGCGGCATGGTGGGCCAGGCTTTTGCACTATCAATGGCAAAAACCAATAGCAAAATTGCGATTATTGAGCCCAATAACCCTAATCCGATACTTGGCGACGCTCACCATACACGCGTGAGTGCCATTACACCAACATCAGAAAAACTGCTTAAAAATATTGGCGCTTGGGATTTAATCAAACGCAAGCATGCCTTTGCCAATACCAGTGTTTGGGATCAGAATTCTCACGGTTCGCTAGATTTTCATGCTCAAGATGAAAGTCTTGATCATCTAGGTCACATTATTGAGAATGACGTTATTCAATCGGCTTTATTTACAGCACTGGAAAAAACTAATATTGAATTTATCAGTGCAAAACTCGACAGCATTGAAAAAACTCATGAAGGCTATCAGGTAACAGTGGATAGCAATCAGACATTAGATTGTCAACTACTGATTGGTGCAGATGGCGCCAGATCACGCGTGAGAGAT
>JABGQC010000041.1 GCA_018644675.1 Candidatus Thioglobus sp. | reverse complement strand
GACTTTTTCCAAAACCACGCCATAGTTGTCTACCAACATAACCGTTGGAAAGAAATTAACTGCATACTTAAAGGCAAACTCATTGTGAGAAACAGTTTCATTGTAAAAATCATTGATTTCATCAAAGCTATTAGCATTGATATGGCGAATGATTACTTTATCTTGGTATTCCTCGAGATCTGCCATAGGGCCAATGGTATTTTCTTTAACTTTTTTGCAATATCCACAATCAGGAATGGAAAACATTATTAAAATAGGTATCTTTTTCTTCCAAACTTGTTGTGAGTCTAAAAAGAAATTTTTTGCGTCTGGCAGGTTGAGTTCTTGCGCGATCGCAAAATTTGATAAAAAGACGGCAACTAATAGATAAAATCTAAACATTGGCACTATTTTAATACAAACTCCTTGAAGCATGAATAAAACCCTGAAAATTGCAACTCGAAAATCTCCGCTAGCACTTTGGCAAGCAGAGCACGTAAAAGCTAGGCTGGAGGCGATTCATCCAGATTTAAAAGTAGAGTTGGTTAAGATGACCACCAAGGGTGACCAGATTTTAAATTCACCTTTATCTAAAATTGGTGGCAAAGGTTTGTTTATTAAAGAATTAGAAATAGGCATGATGGAAGGGGTGGCTGATATTGCTGTGCATTCGATGAAAGATGTGCCTTATGAGATTCCACCTGGATTTGAGCTAGGCGCTATTTTAAAGCGTGAAAATCCATTTGATGCATTTGTGTCTAATCATTACGATGGTATTAATGATCTACCACAAGGCGCTAAAGTGGGCACTTGTTCAATGCGCCGAATTGTGCAGCTGAAAGCTCAACGCCCAGATTTAGAAATTCTAGACTTACGAGGCAATGTAAACACCCGACTTCAAAAACTCGATGACGGTGAGTTTGATGCGATTATCTTGGCGTGTGCGGGCCTTATTCGCCTTAAGTTTGAAACGCGTATTAAGCAAGAGATTCCAGCGATCGATTCTTTGCCTGCAGTTGGCCAAGGGGCAGTAGGGATTGAGATTCGCGAGAATGATCAGACTATTCTAGATTTAATTAGCCCTTTGATTGATCAAGAAACTACTTACAGGGTAAGTGCAGAGCGGGCGATGAATGCCCGTCTAGAAGGTGGCTGCTCTGTGCCGATTGCGGGCTATGCAACATTGGATGGTGATCAAATAAGCCTGACAGGTTTAGTGGGTAACGTAGAGTCTGGCGTCATATTAAAACACCAGGTATCTGGTCATGTTCATCAGGCAGAGGCATTGGGTGAGACGCTAGGTGATCAGTTGATCAAAATGGGCGCTAAAGATATCTTGAAAGTTCAATCATGACTGATTCAGAAATTTTAATACAATTGCCAGAATGGTCAATTGTTAATCAAAAACTATCGAGACAGTTTGTTTTTAATGACTTTATTCAGGCTTTTGGCTTTATGACTCAAGCTGGCATCATAGCTGAAAAAATGAATCACCATCCAGAATGGTCCAATGTATATAACACTGTTAATGTTGAGTTAATAACGCATTCTCAAGGGTGTATTAGTCAATTGGATATCGAATTAGCGACTCATATGAATAACATTTTTGAAAATAGCATAACAAAGGAATAGCACATGTTTAAATTTATTGAAAACAACTTCTTTCTCATTGTGCATCGTATTGGCTTTTTATTTGCATTGATTTCACTAGCTTTAATTGTCTTTCTAGGTGTGTTTAGCTATGAAAAACTCAGCAGTAGGGCGACTGATGAAATTAGTGCGCCCAGCATTGAATTAGCCAAATACCAAAATCCAATCAGCCTGCAAGTGGAGACTGAAAAAGCCTCTCAAGCAGTTAGCGTTGTTGAAGATGATTCCCAGGTAGTTTTTAATCAAAAGTTTGATACTCAAATAGAACAGATTATTACTAATTTACAGGCACTACCTAACGAAGTGCTTGATGAAAATGACTTACAGTTCCAAATTAAAGTGATGATTAAGATTAAGTCTAATGCTTATTCTCCAGAGCTTAAGTTAAGCTATGTGGAATCTTTATCAAGATTGACTAAGCAATTAGTTAATGTGGGTGGAGATCAAGTTAATATTGATGAATTTTTGCATTGGCATGATCAAGAGTTTGCCTACCAAGTCAATGAGCAAACTCAGCAAAATTTAATGAAAATGGGCACCGCTAGAACTGATCAAATGACAGGCTTTATTTCTCTAGGTATGCTAGGCGCAGCACTTGGATTTTTTATTATGTTTGTCATGATGTTAGTAATGTTGCGTATTGAAAGAAACACACGAAGATAACATGCAAGCAATTGGCTATAACGGCAGTGAATTTATAGAATTTGAGAAAACTCTAAATCATCCTACAGGCCGAGATCTACTGGTAGAAATAAAAGCTATTTCTGTCAACCCAATTGATACCAAAGTTAAGCACACTGTCGCCAAAGATAGCGCTGTAAAAATTTTAGGCTATGACGCTTCAGGTATTGTGAGTGCAGTGGGTGAGCAAGTATCGCTTTTTAAAGTTGGTGATGAAGTTTTTTATGCAGGAGATGTGACGCGTGACGGGTCAAATGCAGCTTACCAACTTGTCGATGAACGTATTGTCGGTCGTAAGCCAAAATCACTCAACTTTGAGCAAGCTGCAGCACTACCTTTAACCAGTATTACCGCTTGGGAATCTTTATTTGATCGTTTAAAAATCACCCAATCAGACAAAGATAAATCTTTATTATTGATTGGCGCTGCTGGCGGCGTGGGTTCGATGGCCATTCAATTTGCCAAGCAAATAATCGGCATGAAAGTAATAGCGACTGCTTCACGTGCAGAATCTAAAGATTGGTGCAAGCAAATGGGTGCTGATATTGTGCTTGACC
>JABGQC010000027.1 GCA_018644675.1 Candidatus Thioglobus sp. | reverse complement strand
TCAACCACTTTATTACCTTGTAGAATTTCACGAGAAACGTTTAGTGATAAATCAGCTGTATCAATCACACCCTTTACAAAGCGCAAATACATTGGCATAAGCTCTTCATTGTCTTCCATGATAAACACACGCTTAGCATAGAGTTTGATGCCGCCTTTGCGTTTTGGCTCCCACATGTCAAACGGTGCCTTAGAAGGAATGAAAAGCAAAGAAGTATAGTCTAACTTACCTTCAACGCGATTGTGTAGTTGAGCAAGTGGCGCGGCGAAATCGTAAGTAAGAGATTTGTAAAATTCATCATAATCTTCTTGCTTAAGATCGCGTTTGTCTTGTGTCCAAAAAGCATTAGCCTTGTTAACCATTTCATATTCAATGGTGTCTGACTCTTCTTCAGCAGGCTTAATCATCATGATTGGCACAGTAATGTGATCAGAATATTTAGAAATAATACTACGCAGGCGATAATCATCTAAAAATTCTTTTTCGTCGTCTTTAATATGTAGAGTGATCTTAGTACCAAACTCTTCTACTGTTGTAGTTTCAAGGGAGTATTCACCTTCACCTTTTGATGTCCAAATTGTGCCATTAGCCTTGTCATCACCTGCTTTTCTAGTGGTTAACACCACTTCATCAGCAACAATAAATGAGGCATAAAAACCCACACCAAACTGGCCGATCAGATTTGAATCTTCGGCTTGTTTTGCATCGAGGCTTTGTAAGAATTTTTTAGTACCTGAGTTAGCAATGGTGCCAATATTTTCCATGACTTCAGTCTCAGTCATACCAATACCGTTATCAGTAATAGTAATGGTTCCAGCTTCTTTATCAACATCAATGTGTACTTGAAGGTCTTCTTTGCCTTCTACCAATGTGTCATTTGATAAAGACTCGAATTTAAGTTTATCAACCGCATCAGAGGCGTTTGAAACTAGCTCTCGCAAGAAAATCTCTTTGTTAGAATACAAAGAGTGAATCATTAAATGTAGCAGTTGAGAAACTTCTGTTTGGAACGAATGTGTCTGTTTTGTCGTCATTTTATTTTATCTCTAGTTTATGCGTAAAATATATTGATATGGTCAAGCTGGCAAAATTCAAGTGAAAAAACAAATAATTGACTTTATTTTATATTTAAAAGTTGAGCGTCATTACGCACACAATACTCAACAAGCGTATGAGCGTGATTTAAGTCAGCTGCTTGGTTTCTTAAAAACTCAGCGCATCGCTAGCTGGTCAGCGCTTAATACAGAAATACTGAGTATGTTTATCATGCAGCTGCGCCATAATAATATGTCTGCCAGAAGTATTCGCAGATATATGTCTTCAATTAAAGGATTGCTAACTTATTTAGTTAATCAGGGTCAGCTAGAAAATAATTGTGCCATTCAACTGCGCACGCCAAAAATTGGGCAAACTTTACCAGGAATATTGCACTATGATCAATTGTTGCAAATGCTAAAAACAAGAAAAACATCACGATTTGAAAATCGTGATGTGGCCATTATTGAGGTGATTTATTCTTGTGGTTTGCGTGTATCTGAATTGGTGGGATTAAATGTGGCGGATGTAGATATAACCCAGGGTTTTTTAAGGGTTGTGGGCAAGGCTAGCAAAACTCGACATACACCACTTGGAGAGTCTGCACAAAAGGCTGTTGTTAAGCATCTACAGACGCACAATTCAACGGCGCTTTTTGTTAATAAGAATGGTGACAGAATCGGGGTTAGATCAATACAAAATATGATTAAAAAGCGAGCGTTAGAGGCGGGCATTAAGATTAACGTTTATCCACACATGTTGCGTCACGCAGCAGCGACGCATTTTTTGCAGTCCAGCCATGATCTGCGCTCAACACAGGAGTTTTTGGGTCATGCCAGTATTAAGTCCACCCAAGTTTATACCCATCTTGATTTTTTAGAATTATCAAAAGTGTACGATAAGTGCCATCCTAGAGCTAAAAAAACATGAATTTAAAAACTAGAGTAGTCGCCAATATTCTCAATAATGGAGGGGTGGTCAGTCTGCCGACAGATACCATTCAAGGGTTAAGTTGCCTTCCTTTTTCTAAGTCTTTAATACGTTTGGTTGAACTTAAACAGCGCTCAACTAATAAGGGGCTGATTTTAATATCAAGTAATATCAATCATTTTAAAGATTATGTTGAAAATACCGAGCTGTTAGCGCAGATCAAACCAAGTGCTAAGCCAACTACTTATCTTGTTAAAGCGAATAATTGTGTACCTGATTTACTATTAGGCGGGCATAAAACTATTGCCATTAGACTAACCAGCAATCCCTTAATTAAACAATTATGCACAATGACTGATAGTGCACTGGTAACCACTAGCGCTAACCTTTCAGGCCGTCAGACTGCCCAAAGCAGCTTGAAATTACAGGTTTATTTTAAAGGTGAGTTAGACTATATAATAGCACCCAATAAAAATGCAAATAACCCCTCAAGCATTATCAATTTACAGACCGGAGAAAGGCTCAGATGATCGATCAAATTCAACAATATTTACTCTCATTACAAGCTGACATTTGCAGTCAGCTTGAACAAGTTGATGGCCAGGCTAGTTTTATTAAAGATGAATGGAAAAAGCCAAATGGTCGTGGCAACGGGCTAACTCGAGTGCTCGCAAAAGGCAAGGTTTTTGAGCAAGCAGGGGTTAACTTTTCTATTGTCCATGGTGATAATATGCCTGCTTCTGCAACCGCAATGAGACCAGAATTGACAGGAAGAAGTTTTAGCGCATTAGGTGTTTCGTTAGTCATTCATCCTAACAACCCTTATGCACCAACTTCACATGCGAATGTGCGTTTCTTTATTGCAGAAAAAGATGGAGAAGATCCGATTTGGTGGTTTGGTGGTGGGTTTGATTTAACCCCATATTACGGCTATGATGAGGATTGCATTGCCTGGCATCAGAGCGCCAAAGATGCTTGTGATCCTTTTGGCCTAGAGGTGTATCCAAAATACAAAAAATGGTGTGACGATTATTTCTATATGAAGCATCGTGATGAGCAGCGCGGTATTGGTGGTTTGTTTTTTGATGATTTAAATGAGGGTAGTTTTGATGAATGCTTTGCCTTTATGCGTAGCGTAGGAGATAGCTACATTAAGGCTTATAGGCCGATTATTGAAAAACGCAAAGATACGCCATTTACCGATCATGAGAGGCAGTTTCAACTGTATCGTCGTGGCCGTTATGTAGAATTTAATTTGGTTTATGATCGAGGCACATTATTTGGTCTGCAAACTGGCGGGCGCACAGAATCAATTTTGATGTCATTACCACCACTAGTACGCTGGGAATATCAATATGAACCTAGGCCAAATTCACCTGAGGCACAGCTTTATGAGAAATTTTTAAAGCCACAGGAGTGGGTTAATACCACTCAAACGGAGAGTTAGTAAAATGAAAAATCAACTAGATGTTAAAAAATTATTATGCCCAATGCCAGTGATTCGCTTAGGCGAAATGATTGATAAAGTGGCTATTAGCGATACAATTGAAATGCTGGCTACTGACCCAGGGGTTTTGTATGACATACCTGCCTGGTGCAAGGTTCATGGCCATAGAGTGTTAAAAATCGAAGAAAAAACCGATGAGATTGTTCTTCTTGTTGAGAAAATAGGGTAGAATAATTCGCTGTTTTTGTTGTAAATATAGTAGATTTTTATTATATTACAATAAATAAACAAAGAATTTTGCTTGTAACGGCGCAAGCTGCTTGGTGAAGATAGCCAGTCCATACAAATAGTTAAATAAAGGAGATAATATGTCTGCACAAGATGTAATGAAGATGATTGAAGATAACGACGTTAAGTTTGTTGATTTTCGTTTTACAGATACACACGGTAAAGAGCATCACGTAAGTGTTCCGGCTCATACAGTGGATGAAGATAAGTTTGAAGAGGGCCAAATGTTTGATGGATCTTCAATCACAGGCTGGAAAGATATTAATGAATCTGACATGATTCTAAAGCCAGACACAACAGCATGTGTTATGGACCCGTTCACACAAGAATCAACGCTAATTGTGCGTTGTGATATTGTTGAGCCAAGCGACATGAAGGGCTATGAGAAAGATCCTCGTTCGATTGCTAAGCGTGCTGAAAAGTACATGCAAGATTCAGGTGTTGGTGATACAGCTTACTTTGGTAACGAAAATGAATTTTTTGTATTTGACAGTGTTAAGTGGGATACAGGTTTTGGCATGGGTAAGGCGTTTTATGAAATCCACTCTGAAGAAGCAGACTGGGAGTCTGGATCTGATTTAGAAGGTGGAAACAAAGGTCATCGTCCAAATGTTAAAGGCGGTTACTTTCCAGTTCCACCAGTAGACTCATTACATGACCTTAGATCAGAAATGTGTCTTGTGATCGAAGAAATGGGTGTTGAAACTGAAGTGCATCACCATGAAGTGGGTACTGCAGGCCAGTGTGAAATTGGCGCAAAATTCAATACATTAGTAAGAAAGGCTGACGAAACTCAAATCCTTAAGTACTGTATTCATAATGTTGCACATATGTACGGTAAAACAGCAACATTTATGCCTAAGCCAATCGCGATTGACAATGGTAACGGTATGCATGTTCACCAATCAATTGCTAAAGATGGTGTTAACTTATTTGATGGCGATGAGTACGGCAACTTAAGTCAAATGGCATTATATTACATTGGTGGTATTATTAAGCATGCTCAAGCGTTAAATGCATTTACAAATGCATCAACCAACTCTTACAAGCGTTTAGTACCAGGCTATGAAGCGCCAGAAATGTTAGCTTATTCAGCTAAAAACCGTTCTGCTGCAATTCGTATTCCTTACGTAGGCAATCCACTAGGTCGTCGTATTGAAGTACGCTTCCCAGATAATACAGCCAATCCTTATTTAGCATTTTCTGCAATGTTAATGGCCGGCCTTGACGGTATTAAAAATAAAATTGACCCTGGCAAGCCTCAAGATGGTGACTTGTACGAATTAACTAGAAAAGAAAAAGCGAAGATTCCTAAGGTTTGTAACTCTCTAGAGCAAGCACTTGATGCACTTGATGCTGATCGTGACTTCTTAACTTCAGGTGGTGTGTTTACGGATAACGTAATTGACTCTTTCATTGATCTTAAGATGAAAGAAGTAAATGCTATGCGTTCAGCGCCTCACCCGGTTGAATTCGATATGTACTACAGTCTGTAGCACTTAAAATCGATTCCATAAAAGCCGTACTTTTGTACGGCTTTTTTGTGTCCAAAATACCGGTAAAATAGCTAAAAATATTATTACAAAATCTACTTATGAGTGAATTAAAACACGACTGGACCTTGGCTGAAATTAATCAATTGTTTGATTTGCCATTTAACGATCTATTATTCAAAGCCCACAGTATTCATCGAGAAAATTTTGATCCAAATAAAGTGCAGGTTTCTTCACTGCTTAATATTAAAACAGGCGCTTGTCCTGAGGATTGTTCTTATTGTTCTCAGTCATCAAAATATGATTCTGGTTTGGAGCGTGAGAAACTCATGCAGATTCAACAAGTTAAAGAGGCCGCTAAAAAAGCTAAAGACTTAGGTTCCGAACGTTTTTGTATGGGTGCTGCTTGGCGCAATCCTACAGATAAGTCATTAGATGTAGTTATTGACATGATTAAAGAGGTTAAAGACTTAGGCATGGAATCTTGCGTAACTTTAGGCATGCTGAGCGAGCCTCAAGCCAAAAAACTAAAAGAAGCAGGGCTCGATTATTACAACCATAATATTGACACCTCAAAAGAGCACTACTCTAATGTTATTACTACTCGTGAGTTTCAGGATCGCCTAGACACGATCGATCATGTTCAGCAAGCTGGCATTAATGTGTGTAGTGGTGGAATTTTAGGCTTGGGTGAGACAGTTGAAGATAGGGCATCGATGTTACAAACTTTGGCCAATATGGACCAACATCCCAACTCAGTGCCAATGAATTTGCTTGTTCCAGTTCCAGGTACACCATTTGAAACCATGGAAAGGCCAAGTGACATTGATTTTATTCGTTCAATTGCGGTTGCTCGAATTTTAATGCCTCAGTCGGTTGTGCGTCTTTCTGCAGGTAGAACTGATATGAGTGAGACCATGCAAGCGAGTTGTTTCTTTGCGGGCGCTAATTCTGTATTTTATGGTGATGAATTGTTAACCACACCAAATGTTACTCAAAGCCGTGATGAAGCGTTGTTCAAAGGCTTGGGTATTAATATGCATCAACATGCATAATTCAAATAGGAGAATAATAATGAACAAATTTTTAACCACATTTGTATTAACGACTTTAATCAGTTTGAGTGCTATTGCTGAGTCTGAGAAGTGTTCTAATGGCTATGACAATCTTGAGCATTTAGGTAGCTGTCTTGGCGGTGTTGTAGATTCTAGCATTGGCGCTTTATCAAACTTGCCTAGTGATGCGAAAAAATGGTCTAGCGATCAGCATCAAAAAGCTAAGCAAAAACTAGAAGCTATTAAGCAAGACATTTGTAATGATAGCAATCCTGTTAATGAGGTGATTGTTGAAAAAATCGTATACGTTGATCGACTTGTTGAGGTGCCTGCTAAAGCCATGGAAAGACGTTGTATTACTAACAAAAAATCAGATCGTTTTGGCAATACCAGTGAAGTTATTACTTGCACTGAATGGAAATAATTGATTAATTGAGTCAAACTAAAAGCCGCTTTAATGCGGCTTTTTTTATCCTTTAAGAAGTTGCTTGGTAATGGTAATTGCAGCGTTGGGCTTGGCGAGTTTAAGTGCGTTATCAGACATTAATGCCAGCTTTTCAGTATCTAGGTTATCTAGTATTTCTTCAAGCACCTGAGTTGTTAAATTCTTTTGTTCGATTAAAATGCCTGCATTTTGATCAGCAAGAATTTTAGCGTTATAAAACTGATGGTTATCAATGGCATATGGCAGAGGAATTAAGATGCTAGGTGTGGCACTTAGCATCAACTCCGAAACGGTCATTGCACCTGCTCTACACAATACTACATCAGCCCAGGCATACGCTTTAGACATGTCGTCAATAAAAGCAGTTACTTTGACAGATTTTTTCTTATATTGAGATTGCACACTGTCAAAGTGTAGTTTTCCAGTTTGGTGCCAAATGTTAATATTGCTGCCCAGATTGGTTACAACATTATTTATTGGCTTTGATCCTAGGCTACCACCAACTATTAATAAATTAAGTTTTTTATTATTCGCACTTGATTTTTTAACCTTAAAAGCAACAGGATTGCCAACAGTAATTGCACCGGTGTGAGAATCAAAAGCATTGTCAAAAGCTTGAAAGGTTTGTGTGGCAATTTTTGATAGAAGCTTATTGGTTGTGCCTGGAATGGCGTTTTGCTCATGAATAAACAAGGGTACTCTAAAAATCCAGGCAATTACGCCGCCTATGCCCGAGGCAAAGCCACCCATACCCAGTACAACATCAGGTTTTGTTTTTATAAACACACTAACAACCTGCACTGTAGCTAAAGCAAGTTGAAAAGGGGCTTTAATCAAGCTAATGATATTTTTCCCTCGCAATCCAACAGCATTAACCGTGTGTAATGGTAGATTGTTTTTAGGCACAATTTCATTTTCCATGCCCTTTTTAGAGCCTAGCCATTCAATATGGCAAGGGTATTTTTTAAGTTCATTGGCAATGGCCAAGGCTGGGAATATGTGTCCACCCGTGCCACCCGCCATAATGAGTATTTTTTTATCAGACATAGTTTTTTTGCTTAGAGTATTCACAACGACTTTCCATATCAATCCTAAGTAAGATTCCCAGCGCAATGAGTACAAAAATCATACTTGACCCACCATAACTAATTAAAGGTAGTGGAAAGCCTTTAGGTGGGATTAGGCCAAGGTTCATGGCAATATTAACACTAAATTGCAATGATAGCCAGGTACAAATGCCAAAGCCAACGTAAGAGCTGTATTTGCGTTTTTGCTTGAGTGCGCCTTTGGCAATCTTAAAGCCTTTGAGCATAATAAATCCAAACGTCAAAATAAAAAATAACATGCCAATAATGCCAGTTTCTTCACCGACAATAGAAAAGATCATATCGGTGTGCGGCTCTGGAAGTTTGGTGTATTTCTGAATACCATTACCCAGCCCAACACCGCCCCAATCTCCTCTGGCAATGCCGATTAATGCTTGCTTGGTTTGCCAAACTTTTTCACTGTCATTAATCCACAAATCAGTTTGCCAAAACTGGGTTAATCGTTGCCAGCGTACGCCACCATTTAACCCATCAATATAAAGCCAAATACCAACAGCACTAATCAAACTACTGCCAACAAAAGTGAGCTGTGTTAGGTAAACGCCAGCTGCAAACAGCATGATAAGTGCTGTTAAAGAGATGATGATGGTTGCACCCAGATCCATTTCTAATAAAAGCAATATATCAGCAGAAGAGATGATGATGAGCGTCTTAACCAGACCCATCCAAGGCTTTTTAACGTCTTTTTCTTGTCTAACCAAAAAATCAGCCATGTATAAGATCATGGCGATTTTCATCATTTCAGAAGGTTGGAATTTAAAAAACACAAAGTTAATCCAACGGGTAGATCCATTAACAGTTCTGCCAATAGGTTCGGGTAAAAATACTAAAGCCAAACAGACCAAAGAAAAAACAAAAAACCACTTGGCATATTTTTTGTAAAAATATAGGGGAATTTTTAAGCAGGTAAAGGCCAGTGCTAAGCCAATTGTAATATAAACACTTTGTTTAAAAAAATAGCTGTAACTATCGAAGTGGCCCAATGAGGCGGAAAACGACATGATCCATCCAAAAGTTAACAATATAAGTATGGCGATAGCTAAATATTTATCGGGTAATTGTCCAGTTTTTTCAAACATTTTTTAACGTAGATTTATTCTAAATTTATGCTTATTTTAACCCTCGAAAGAGCTACTAATGACTCTAATCAAACCTGCATTCTCTTTAGTTTTTTATTGTGACTATGGGATAATAGTTGTTTTTCAAAAATAGTGCTACACTCATGATTTCTACTGCCAACATCACCATGCAATTTGGTGAAAAACCTCTGTTTGAAAATATCTCTGTTAAATTTCAAGGTGGCAATCGCTACGGTTTGATTGGTGCCAATGGTTGCGGTAAATCAACATTCATGAAAATTCTAACAAGCGAGCTAAAGCCTTCTAATGGTACGGTAAGCATTAGCGAAGGTGAGCGACTTGGTATTTTGCGCCAGGATCAATTTGCTTATGAAGAATTTCGTGTTGTTGATACGGTAATCATGGGCCATGAAAAGCTTTGGGAAGTTAAAAAAGAAAGAGACCGTATTTATGCCTTGCCAGAAATGAGCGAAAAAGACGGTATTAAAGTGGCCGAGCTAGAAATGGAATTCGCCGAGATGGATGGTTATATGGCTGAGTCATCAGCCAGTGAATTGTTATTAGGTTTGGATATTCCTGAAGATCAACATTACGGACTCATGAGCGAAATTGCACCAGGTTGGAAGTTACGTATCTTGCTCGCACAAGCGCTATTCTCTGATCCTGAAATTTTGCTACTTGATGAGCCGACCAACAACTTGGACATTAACTCAATCAGCTGGCTGGTAGATGTATTGAATGATCGTAAGGCAACTATGGTGATTATCTCTCACGATAGGCACTTTTTAAATGGTGTTTGTACTCATATGTCTGACCTTGATTACGGTGCACTAAACACCTTCCCAGGAAACTACGACCAATTTATGATTGCATCAACTGCTATTCAGGAAAAAATGCAATCAGATAATGCTAAAAAAGAAGCTAAGATTAAAGAGCTTAAGCATTTTGTTTCTCGTTTTTCTTCAAATGCCTCTAAAGCAAAGCAAGCAACATCACGTCAAAAGCAGCTTGAAAAGATTGAACTTGACGATATTAAGCCTTCTTCAAGGGTAAGTCCTTATATTTATTTTTCTCAAGAAAATAAACTTCATAGAAATGTATTAGAAGTCAGCGGACTTAATAAAAGCTTTGATGATTTGCATGTACTTAAAGATATCGAATTTTTATTTGAAGTTGGTGAACGTGTGGCCGTTATTGGTCAAAATGGTATTGGTAAAACCACGTTATTGCGCACTCTAGTTGGTGAAATTGAAGCGGACAAGGGTAAGGTGAAGTGGAGTGAGAATATCAACATTGGTTATTATGCTCAAGATCATAGTGCTGATTTTGAAGAAGATATGACCGTACTTGATTGGATGGCACAATTTAAACAACCTAAGCAAGATATGCAAGATATGCGTGCAGTGCTTGGAAAAATGCTATTTGGTAAAAACGATATTATCAAGAGTGTTAAATCACTTTCGGGTGGTGAAAAGGGCAGAATGTTGTTCGGAAAATTAATGTTACAACAGCCAAATGTATTGGTGATGGATGAGCCAACCAACCACTTGGATATGGAGTCCATTGAGGCACTTAACCTTGCACTTGATAATTATGAGGGTACACTGATCTTTGTCAGTCATGATAGAGAGTTTGTCTCTTCTTTATCAACCAAAGTGGTTGAACTAAAGGAAGATGGCATGCATTACTATTCTGGCAATTACGAGGATTACTTAAAATCACAAAAATAAACCTATGATCGAAACCGTATTGAAAAGATTTGTAAAGCGCCAAGGCTTTGATTCTGCCTCAATACTATCATTTAGTAGTTTATTTGCCTTGGTTCCAGGGTTTGCATTGGGTTTAAGTGTTTTTTCACTTTCTCCATACTTTTACGATCTTCAGCAGTATTTAGAGCAATTTTTATACACACAATTGTTGCCACAAAACTATGGCACTGCTAAAGAGTATATCCAGCAATTTATCAATCAAGCTCAGTCCTTAAAAGGTATTAGCTCTAGTTTTTTAATTTTTGCAGTGATGCTTTTATTGTTTGAAATCGATAAGCGTATCAATCTGGTTTGGCATGATGTGCATCATCGTCATTGGATGAGGGGGCTTATTTCTTATTTATTTGTGTTGTTTTTAGGGCCAATATTTGTTGCTGCATCGTTATTTTTTAGCTCTTATGTGGTTGCATCGGATATTTTTAGTCAACTGCCCATGATTAATCATGCGCCACTATTCACTCCGCTAATTCTATCCAGCGTGGGTTTTTCAATTTTGTATTATGCAGTGCCTTTAGAAAAAGTTAGATACATTAATGCTCTTAAAGCAGGTGTTATTGCCGCCATATTATTAGAGATAATCAAATATGCCATGTTTGTTTACATACAATATTTTCCAATTTATGAGTTTATTTACGGAACATTGTCAATATTAATGTTGCTGATGATTTGGATTTACCTTGCTTGGCTGATTGTTTTATTGGGTGCTAGTTTTTGCTACTGTTTTGAGAATAAAGAGTAAAGTGGTAGACGCTGTCAGTTAAAGGATAAAAAAATTTATCAAGAGCCTCATATCTAACAACTAGCGTAAAATTAGAAACCTTTAATATCGTTCACTTTACTTATGTTTACCGGCATCATTCAGGCACTTGGCAGTATTAAAACTAAAGTTGCTTACGATAAGGGCGCTGTATTTAGCTTTACTGCGTCCAGTTTTGATTTTTCAAGTATTGCAATAGGTGACAGCATCGCGGTCAACGGCGTGTGTTTAACAGCGGTAGAAGTAGGTCGGGACTTTTTTAAAGCAGATGTCTCCCAAGAAACGCTAAATTGTTCAATCTTCTCTAAACTAGAGCAAGGTATGCGAGTCAATCTTGAAAAAGCACTCAGACTTAATCAAGGTATTGATGGGCATTTGGTCAGTGGTCATGTGGATGGAATTGCCCAAGTAAGTGAGCAATTTAGCGAAGGAGAGTCAACGCGTTTTAAGATTAGTGCGCCTGATAATTTGGTAAAATATATCGCTAGAAAGGGCTCTGTGTGTATTAATGGAGTGAGTTTAACTGTTAATAGTATTGATGGTAATACCTTCGATTTAAACATTGTTCCGCACACATTAAGTGTAACAACGTTAGGCGAATTAAAAACAGGCGATCAAGTCAACCTAGAGGTTGATATTATTGCGCGCCATTTAGAGCAATTATTAAACAATAAATAAGTCATGAGAAAAGCAACGATTGAAGAAATTTTAGAAGATTATAAGCAAGGCAAAATGATCATCCTAATGGATGATGAAGATCGCGAAAATGAAGGAGACTTAATCATTCCTGCGGCGACTTGCACCAAAGAAGATATTAACTTTATGGCTACTCACGGTCGTGGTTTAATTTGCTTAACACTAACGCAAGAACGTTGTAAGCAGCTTAATTTACCACTCATGGTGGCGCAAAATAATGACGCCAATGGCACCAATTTCACCGTTTCAATTGAAGCAGTAGAAGGGGTAACAACTGGTATTTCAGCGGCCGATAGAGCTAAAACAGTTTTGGATGCAGTGGCAAAAGATGCTAAACCATCTGATATCGTTCAACCTGGGCATATTTTCCCTCTAATGGCGCAACCTGGTGGCGTGCTGATTCGTGCAGGCCATACCGAGGCAGGTTGTGATCTTGCACGTTTATCTGGGTTTGAGCCCGCTTCAGTGATTGTTGAAATCTTGAATGAAGATGGCTCTATGGCTAGACGCGACGATTTAGAAATTTTTGCCGAAAAACATCAAATTAAATGGGGTACGATCGAAGATTTAATTTCTTATCGTATTGAAAATGAGAAAACCATTGAGCGTGTCAATGAGCGTGAGTTTGAAACAGAGTACGGCTCTTTCAGATTAATTTCATTCCTTGACAGTATTTACAATGAAACTCACCTAGCTTTAGTTAAGGGTGAAATCACCCACGATCAAGACACCTGTGTACGTGTTCATATGGAAGACACTTTTAGAGATGTCTTGCAAGAAAGCACCAAAGGCTTTGGTGTGGATGATGCGCTTAAACATATTTCTAAGTCGCAGAGTGGCGTGTTTTTGCTACTCAGAAAGCAAAGTGAGCAATCGATCTTACAAAATATTGATAATAGCTCTCGTGAGATGGGCGATGACATTAAGACTTACGGTGTTGGTGCGCAAATTTTGTCTGATTTAGGGGTTAAAAAAATGAGAATTCTAGGCTCGCCAAGAAAGCTTCATGGCCTTAAAGGATTTGGTCTTGAGGTAAGTGAGTACGTAGAGCTTAAACATTAAAGGAATAAGATGAATTTTCAATTTGATAAAAATGCAAATAGCGACTTCTTGAAAGACAGTAAAGTAGCTATTATTGTGGGTTACTTCTACCAAGATATTGGTGATAAATTACTCGCTGCTGCGCAAGATACATTAGCCAAATATGGCATTAATGAAAATAATGTTAATGTTTTTTATGCACCTGGTGCCTTCGAGATTCCATTATTGGCCAAGCGTCTAGCAGCACAACAAGCCAATGGCCAAAATTTATATGACGGCATTGTTACACTTGGTGCTGTGATCAAAGGCGAAACCCCGCATGATGTTTATGTTTGCAATGAATGCTCAAAAGGTATAGCTGAAGTATCCTACAATTACGAAATTCCAACAACCTTTGGCGTACTGACAACGCTTAACATGGATCAAACCATAGGGCGTGCTGGTGGCTATAAAGGCAACAAAGGTGAAGAGGCTACTATGGCCATGATTGAAATGCTGTATCTGCTACAACAAGCAGATGCTCAACGCTTTTAATTATGGCTTTTAAAACCTCAAAGCAGCGCTCACGTGAGCGTGTTGTTCAAGCTGTTTATCAATACTTGGTCTCAGGTGGCGAAGTATTGCAAATTGAGCAGCAGTTTCTCAATCAAAAAGAAGGTAAGATTTCAAAAGCCTTTTTTTCCAATTTATTTATCAATATCCTTAAAAATAGAACTGAGTTAGATGCGCTTATTGCACCAACCATTTCTAGAGAGACTGACGAACTAGGTTCAGTTGAGCATGCAGTACTTTATTTGGGTGCATACGAGCTAAAAAATAGCATCGAAGTGCCGTATAAAGTGGTGATTAATGAAGCGCTTGAAATTACTAAACTGTACGGTGCAGAAGGGGCCTTTAAGCTTATTAACGCCTCTCTTGATCAATTGGCTAAGGATTTAAGAGCTACTGAGATTGATCATCAGAATAAAGCTTAAAAAACAGCCTCATTTACAAAATTTCTGAAATTTTTTAATCAAGCCGAAAATATGGTTTGTTAAATAGTGAAAAGAGTTGTTTTCTCTCAAATTAACGTGTATTTTCACCCATTTTATGCGCAGATAAAGATCTATCTAGGTAATAAAAGCCTTGAGTGGGCATGTTTTACTTTAATTTTCATTATTTTCAAAATTTTTTAATGATAAAAAACTATGCACCGATTAAAATTTAACCTTTATGAAGTCTAATTTTGTCAAAAATCCTCTAGATAAGTTGCCTGATATTCTCAAGCGCAACTTAGATAAAAATCTATGTATTTGCAACGAGGTTCCCAAGATGGATGTTATTGATGCCATTGCAAACGGTGCCACAACAGTGGATGAGGTTAGAAATATCACTTATGCTACTAGTGGTAATGGTTGTTGTACACGCCAGGTTGTGCGTTTAATTGAGTGTATTCATTCAATAGAATTGGAGAATTAAACACAGATTAAAGAGGGGATAAAATGAAGGCAATGACTTGCAATCAACTAGGTGGCGCATGTGAAAAAAGAGTTTCACGCTAATACTTTTGAGCAAACAGCACGGTATAAAAGTATTTCAAGCATAAGGCGCATCTAGAAGCGATGGTAAAAATTCAACAACTTATGAAAATACCAGAAGACACGCAAAATTAGCTTAATCTTAAAAAAAGAAGAATTCAACATGCTGCCTGAAAATTTAGATTAAGCTTATTCCAAATTAGGTGATAACAGCCTTTCTGCTTGCTCGATGGAAACGCCTTTGCGTTTAGCGTAGTCTTGGACCTGCTCTTGATTAATTTTCGCCACACCAAAATATCTTGAATCTTTATTGGCAAAATACCAGCCACTAACGCTAGCTGTCGGTAGCATAGCATATGAGCTTGTTAGCGTCATGCCGGTATTTTTTTCAACATCAAGTAAATCCCATAGCTTTTCTTTTTCACTATGCTCAGGGCACGACGGATATCCTGGAGCAGGGCGGATGCCATGGTATTTTTCTTCAATGAGTTTTTCATTGTTAAAATCTTCATCGCTATAGCCCCAGATTTCTGTGCGGAATTTATAGTGCATCATTTCTGCAAAAGCTTCAGCAAAACGATCGGCTACCGCCTTAATCATGATTGAGTTGTAGTCATCATGGTCTGCTTCATAAACTTCAACTAATGGGTCTATATTGATGCCTGCTGTTACTGCAAAAGCACCCATATAATCTTGCACGCCACTGTCTTTCGGGGCGATAAAATCACTCAGGCAAAAATTAGGGGTGTTGCCTTTTTTATCCAATTGTTGACGCAAGTGATTAAGTGTCATAAACACCTCACCATTATCATTAGTTAGCTCAATATCTTCATTGACACTATTTGCTGGAAAGATACCCACCACGGCGTTTGCTTGTAAAAGTTTTTCATCGATAACTTTTTTGAACATGACTTTTGCATCGTTAAACAGTTGTGTGGCAGATTCACCCACCACGTCATCAGTGAGAATATCGGGGAATTTACCAGCGAGCTCCCAAGTGCGGAAGAATGGCACCCAATCAATAAATTTAAAGATTTCATTTAAATCGTAGTCTTTAAAAACATGAACACCGAGTTCGTTAGGCTTGCTAATGTTGTCAAATTTAATGCTAGGCTTGTTATTTCTAGCAGCCTCCAGGCTGATTAGCTTGCTTTTGCCTTTATTAGCACGTCTGAGACGCACTTGTTCGTACTCTGCTTTGGTGTTACTAACCAGATCGGGTTTGAGCTCATTTGATAGTAATGAGGTAGCAACACCAACGGCCTTAGAAGCGTCTTTAACATAGAACACGCCTTTGTCGTACTCTGGCTCAATCTTTACAGCGGTGTGTGCAATTGAGGTGGTGGCACCACCAATCATTAGTGGTAGCTCAAAGCCTTGACGTGTCATTTCTTTGGCAACAGAAACCATTTCGTCAAGCGATGGCGTGATCAGCCCAGAAAGGCCAATAATATCAACATTTTCTTTGATGGCTGTTTCTAGGATGGTTTCAGCCGGGACCATGACGCCGAGATCAATAATTTCATAATTATTACACGAAAGCACCACACCAACAATATTTTTGCCAATATCATGCACATCACCTTTAACGGTTGCCATGAGAATTTTGCCCTGAGCTCTAGAGCCACATTCTTGTTTTTCTGCTTCAAGGAATGGATCTAGATAAGCTACGGATTTTTTCATTACTCGGGCGGATTTCACCACTTGTGGCAAAAACATTTTTCCATCGCCAAACAAATCACCAACGACATTCATGCCGTCCATGAGTGGACCTTCAATCACCAGAATAGGGCGGCCTAGTTTGTCAAGAGCTTCTTGAGTGTCTTCATCAATAAATTCAGTAATACCTTTAACCAAAGAATGCTCTAGGCGTTTTTCAACCGTCCAAGTACGCCACTCTAAATCTTTTTTATTGTCTTTTTGTTGTAACTCACCAGAGAATTTTCCAGCAATTTCAACCAAGCGCTCACCAGCATTATCATCGGTATTAAGCACCACATCTTCTACAGCTTTTTTAAGTTCTGGATCAATGTCATCGTAAACCACCAACTGACCCGCATTAACAATACCCATGGTCATACCGGCTTTAATAGCGTGGTATAAAAAGACTGAGTGAATGGCTTCACGCACAGGGTTGTTGCCCCTAAATGAGAATGAGACGTTGGATACACCGCCTGATATTTTGGCAAATGGTAGATTTTTAGTGATCTCTCGAGTGGCTTCGATAAAATCAACACCGTAGTTATTGTGCTCTTCAATACCGGTGGCTACGGCAAAAATATTCGGATCGAAAATAATATCTTCTGGCGGGAAATCAACCTCATTAACTAAAATGTTGTAAGCATTGGTGCAGATTTCAATTTTGCGCGCTTGGGTGTCAGCCTGGCCTTGTTCATCAAAGGCCATAACAATAATGGCCGCACCATAGCGTTTGCAAAGATGTGCATATTTAACAAAGTTATCTTTGCCTTCTTTAAGCGAGATAGAGTTAACAATTGCCTTGCCTTGTGTGCATTTTAGGCCGGCTTCAATAATTTCCCACTTGGAAGAATCCACCATGAGTGGTACTTTGGAAATATCAGGCTCGGAAGCGATCAGATTAAGAAAGCGAATCATGGCTGCTTTGCCATCAAGCATTCCCTCATCCATATTAATATCAACCACTTGAGCGCCATCTTCAACTTGGGCACGACAAATGTCCAGAGCTTCTTCGTATTCTTCGTTAAGAATTAAGCGCTTAAATTTGGCAGAGCCAGTGACATTGGCACGCTCACCCACGTTGACAAATAAAGCATCATCTGCAATATTAAAAGCCTCTAAGCCAGACAGGCGGCATTCAGGCTTAATGGCGGGGATTTTTCTAGGTGCTAGGTTTTCAATCGCATCGGCAATGCACTTGATATGCTCAGGCGTAGAGCCACAACAGCCACCTAAAATGTTAACCAAACCAGATTCTGCCCATTCGCTAACCTGCTTGCCCATGGTGATAGCGCCTAGATCGTACTCACCAAACTCATTCGGCAGGCCAGCATTTGGGTGAGCGGATACATAGGTGTTAGCCACGCGTGACATTTCAGCCACATATTGGCGCAACAAGTCAGGGCCGAGTGCACAATTAAGACCAATAGAAATAGGGTTTGCGTGACGTAGTGAATTGTAAAAGGCTTCAGTCATTTGCCCAGAAAGTGTACGGCCTGAAGCATCGGTAATAGTGCCTGAAATCATGATTGGAAGCTCAATACCATCTTGCTCAAAGACTTCTTGCACGGCAAAAATAGCAGCCTTAGCATTAAGCGTATCAAAGATGGTTTCAATCAAAATAATATCAGCACCTCCTTCAATCAGTCCACGGGTAGATTCCATATAAACTTCAACTAGTTCGTCAAAGGTTACATTTCTAAAGCCAGGATCGTTTACATCGGGTGAAAGCGAACAAGTGCGTGATGTTGGGCCAATAACACCAGCCACAAAGCGTGGCTTGTCTTTGGTTGAAAATTCATCACAAGCAGCTTTTGCTAAGCGCGCACTCTCTACATTAATCTCGTAAGCAAGTGCTTCCATTTGATAATCAGACATGGAAGTTTTGGTGGCATTAAAGGTGTTAGTTTCAACAATGTCCGCACCCACTTCTAAATATGAGCGGTGAATATCTTGGATGATTTTTGGTTGAGTTAGGGATAGTAGGTCGTTATTGCCCTGCACCAATGTAGACCAATCTTTAAAGCGTTCACCACGATAGTCTTGTTCACTGAGTTTGTGCTTTTGAATCATGGTGCCCATGGCGCCATCTAGCACTAAAATTCGTTGCTCTAAAAGCGATTGTAATATCTGTTTTGTACTCATGTGCGCTATTATACCCAAAGGCTATAAGTACCCACGCAACATAAATTCAGCTTTATAATTACGCTTAATGACACGAATAGGGGAGGTGTAATGAACAAGACAGTATTAGTAGGTTTGATTGCTGTTAGCTTTAATGCGCAAGCATTTTTAGACTTTAATAGTTATGGGTCTGATTATAAAGATAATGATTGGCCAGTTTGGACGCCAATGTTTTGGATGGAAAAAGTAACAGATAACAATCCATTTAGTGATGGGCGTAATAGTAATTACCCTTACCCTTACAATAATCGCCCTTACAACGTTGGTGGCTCACAATTTAATATGTCGCAAATGCCCACACCCAATCAAGCGTTTCAAGCTGAATCTCAGCAAATACCCAGGCCTGTTTACAGGACGCCTGCAGCCATGTCCTTCTCCAACCCAGGTAATGTGGCGGAGCCGGCGCTGAATTTGCCAAACCCGTATCCAGCTAATTATAATTTTTCTGAGCCCAAGAGTCCGTATGGCCGTGGGTTTTAATTGTTAAATAAAGCTTGCAATATTATATTATCATGTTATAATATAGTTTCTTAAATAATTTTAGATATGGAGATAAGACAATGAAAAAACTTTTAGCAATCGCATTAGTAGCAGCTTCTCTAAGTGCAAACGCATTTTTTAACAGTAATGACATGCCTTGGAACAACGGTAATAACTACAATAACAACGGTTACCAAGAAGATAACGGTATGTTTGGTTACAACCCATACGATTACTGGGATCCACGTTGGTACATGGAAGAAATGTCAAACATGGTAGATGAGTTTGATGATGAATTCAATAACAACAACAATGGTTGGAACAACAAT
>JABGQC010000040.1 GCA_018644675.1 Candidatus Thioglobus sp. | reverse complement strand
CAACGATGATGGTGCTTACGCCAATGCTACTATTAGCGATTGGTACGGGTCACGCCGTGCAAGTTGTAAGGCGTTATCAAAGTGAGCTGCATAGTGATAAACGCATTAAGCCATTGACGGCTGCTGAAAAAGCTATTGCGACAACAATTATCCCTGCAACACTGGCGATTGTGACTGACATGGTAGGTTTCTTTACTTTGTCGTTTGTGGATATTTCATTCTACAAAGCCTATGCGTATTTTGGTATGTTTGGCATGATGACTATTCTGATTACCACAACTACAATTGCGCCAATCTTGATGGCTATGTTCCCTGGTAAAGATACTGAGCGTGATGCTTCAATGACAGAAGCCTCAGCCTTTGAAAAAGGTATGGCTAAAACACTCACGAGTGTGATTACTGGCAAGATGAAAATCATCCCAATTGGCATGATTGTAGCGCTTGTAGCGTGGAGTACAGTACAAACTAAAGTACTGAGCCCAACAGCAGAATCAGCGATGCCAGGTGTGGAAGTGGGTATTAACTATTCACGCGCCGCGTTTAAATATGATTCTGATGCAAACATTGATCTGCGTCGTTTGGGTGAGGTAATGCCAGGTGTGATTTCTGTGAACATTCCTATTAAGGGTAAGGCTGAGCATTTTCCAATGTTGCCTGCGTGTGAGTATGATGGCTCGCAAGCGCCAGGTACTAAGTGTTGGGACGAAGATGAAGATGATCCACAAGGTGCGTTTAACCATGCGGAAGTTCAGGCAGCAATTGAAAAAACTGAAGACTGGATGAGATCTCATCCGAACATTGGTTTTACTGGCTCATACATTCAGTTTATGAAAATTGTAAATATGCTAATGATGACACCAGAAGGGCAAGAGCCAAATCTTAAGTATTTCCATGTGCCAAATGAAGCGTTTATTAATGCCAATATGGATGTGTATGGTGATGCGGAAGATCCTGAGTGGGTGCCAGATGCGAATGAAATTGTAACGGGATTTAACGGCTTGCTTGAAGCAAATACCAATGCTGGCGACTTGGATTCATTTGTAGCTAAAGGCTGGAATGAAGGTGTGATTATGGGCTTTGTAAATACCATGGATCCTGTAAAAACTCACCAGACTGTGAAAGATATTCAGCAGTGGTTTGTTGATAATAAAGACGAGCCAGGATTTGATTTGGTAACTTGGGGCTTTAAATCGGGCGATGTTATCACTATGCCAGAAGCAGGTGTTTGTTCAATTGATAGTGTTAATGAGTCAAACTCACCAACTAAGCGACAAGACTGTGCTAACGAAGATGGTGATTGGGTCGCTAAAGTGGTTCAGATTGAAGACAGTGGTACCACGACTATGGCTGTGGGTGGTTTCTTAGGTGCGACTGAGGCAACGCATGACGTAGCTGAAGTTGAATATATTAAGTCACCATTGGTAACTGCATTGGCAATTTTCATTGTGGCTGCGCTTATCTTTGGTTCGCCATTGGTTGCGGCCATTCTAACCTCAACTTTGCTAGTGACACTATTTGGCCAGTACGGCTTAGGTGCTTACTACACCAGTGTTGAAAACTGGTCGGGTAACCTTCACTTTGCAACGTTAGTGTCGCTATCAATTGCAATGGGTTTAGGTGTTGACTATGGTATTTACATGATCTCTCGCTTAAAAGAGGAAATGCAAGCCACAGGTGGTAAGTGGGTTGATTCGTTAAGAAATACACTGGAGACAACAGGTGCGGCAGTATTCGCCTCGATTGTGGTATTGCTAGCGAGTTTCATCCCGCTGCTAATGACACAATTAGCCAACACTTGGGCACTCGGCATCTTTATCTCTGAGGCCTTGATTATTGATGTGGTTCTCGCATTAACCATCATTCCACTAATGGTTTACATCTTTAAACCAAAATACGTGTTTGGCGATAAGAAATAAAGACTGAAGTAATATTCTATAAGGTTGCTATTTGCAGCCTTATTTTTTAATTTCCATAGAACGGGCAAGGCCCGTTCTATGGAATAATATAAATAATAAATTATGTCAATAAGAAAAATAGAGTTTGTGGAAGGTGAGTATTATCATGTCTTTAATCGAGGGGTGGATAAGCGTGTAATTTTTGAAAATAAGGATGACTTGTATTATTTTTATAGACGCTTAATGGACTTAAATACTGTGGATGTTGATAGTAAATTTAAGTCAAAAAGATTTTATCAATCTGGAGCTATATCAATAGATTCCGATGAAGAAAAATTGGTGTCAATTATAGCTTACTGCTTATTACCAAACCATTTTCACTTGGTGTTAAAACAAGAGTGCAAAGGTGGAATTTCTAAGTTTATGCAGAGGCTAGGTACAAGTTATACAGTTTATTTTAATAATAAGCATAAGCGAACGGGTTCGTTATTTCAAGGTAAATTCAAAGCTAATATAATTAAAGGTGAGTTTGGCTTGCCAGTGTTAAGTGTTTATGTAAACTTAAATTATATCCATCATAAAATCAACCCAAATACTAGTATTGTTAAATCTAGTATTTTTGAATATTTAGGAACGGAAAAAGATAGTCCTATTTGTAATAAAGATGAGATTAGATCTATTGTTAAGGAAATTGGAACAATTAAAGACTATGAGGAGTTTTCCAGAAACACTTCCAAAGTTTTTGGTGAAAACAAAGGGCTTGTTATTAAGGATATTGATTTAGACAAAGTTTTTGAGTCATAGATTCATAGAACGGGCAAGGCCCGTTCTATGAAAATCGAATAATGATGTGAATTGGTTAAAGGTATAATTTTGGGAATATTGATTTGTAGATAGTTTAATGGCGTTAATTGTACAAAAATACGGTGGAACATCGGTCGGCTCGGTTGAGAGGATTCAGGCCGTTGCTAAAAAGATTAAAGCCTTTGCCGATGGTGGCGATCAACTGGTGGTGAGTGTGTCTGCCATGAGTGGCGAGACTAATCGTATGACTGCACTTGCTAAAGATGTTCAAGATGTGCCGTCTTTGAGAGAAATGGATGTGTTGTTGACGACTGGTGAGCAAGTGACTATTTCGCTGCTTAGTATGGCTTTGCAAGCGTTAGGTTGTGATGCAATCTCATATACGGGCTCACAAGTGCGTATTACCACAGACAGTGAGCACGGCAAGGCGCGTATTAAGTCGATTGATGATCATCGTATTCGTGAAAGTCTGGACGAAGGTAAGGTTGTGGTTGTGGCAGGCTTTCAAGGTGTGGATGAACAAGGGCATATTACCACGCTAGGGCGTGGTGGGTCTGATACTACAGCTGTGGCTTTGGCTGCAGCGCTGAATGCTGACGAGTGTCAAATTTATACTGACGTGGACGGCGTATATACGACAGACCCGCGCATTGAGCCAAAGGCGAGAAAAATGAATACGGTGAGCTATGAAGAAATGCTTGAGATGGCATCGCTTGGCTCAAAGGTTTTACAAAATCGATCAGTTGAAT
>JABGQC010000039.1 GCA_018644675.1 Candidatus Thioglobus sp. | reverse complement strand
GGCTTTACTTTATTGGTGAAACGGTTGATGTCACCGGCTGGCTAGGTGGTTATAACTTCCAATGGGCTTGGTCATCAGGCTGGGCTTGTGGACAGGCGTTGTAATAGATATGTTTTTAGATGTAATTAGCCATGATGCAAAAGGTAAGAAGCATACTTTTAATAAGGGTGATCGAGTTTTTACTCAGAGCGATGTTGTAGATTCTTTATATGTTGTATTGTCTGGTAGAGTTAAATTGATTAGGGAGAATATTGAAGGAAATTCTTTGGTCATTCACACTGCTTATGCGGGAGAATCATTTGCTGAGGCTTCTTTATTTTCAAGCGAATACCATTGTCATTGTGTTGCTGATAGTGTTGTTGAATTGCTTAAATTTGATAAGAGTGGCATCCTGGAGTTGCTAAATCAAAATCCAGAATCTATGATGATGTTAATAAAAGAGCTAACAGGGCAAATTCGAGATCTTCGTCTTCTAGGTGAAATTAAAAGTATTTATAGTGCCAAAGATAGGATTATGGCTTTTTTAAGCTATGAAGCACAAGATGGCGTTTTTTACTATTCATATTCACTACTAGACTTGGCACAGAAAATCGGACTGGCCCATGAAACGCTTTATCGAAACTTAACCTCACTGGAAAATGAGGGGAAAGTCAGCAAGCAAGAAGGAAGTATCACACTAAGTTAACAGTATGATTTGAATCATATTGTTTTCAAAACAAGTCGTGTACAATATTAAATTATACAAAAAATAGAAGAGGCTTCATGTTCGCATTTGGGGAAAGGGTTGAAGGCTATGATGGGCTCATGTTTAACGAGCGCGAGGTCCGAGCAGCTGCAGGCATTGTGTTTTTGTTTGCGTTTATGGCATTTATGAGTGGTTTTTTGACGGGTAATAACGAACCTACCAAGCTAATGGTATCGGTTTTTTTGTTTGATTTTTTTATTCGTATTTTCATCAATCCTAAGTATTCACCCTCCATGGTCTTAGGGCGCTGGGTGGTTAATAATCAGAAGCCTGAATATACCGATGCCGCTCCCAAAAGATGGGCCTGGTCATTTGGTTTTATTTTGGCGGCAATTATGTTTTATTTGGTGGTGCTTAATGAGATTCGCGGCCCAATCAATATCTTGACTTGCGCACTATGCTTGGGTTTGTTGTTTTTTGAGGCGGTTTTTGGTATTTGTGCTGGTTGCAAAGTTTATAACCTGGTGCATGACAAAAAAGTAAAGCATTGTCCGGGTGAAGTTTGTGATTTGACTAGAGCCAGAGCACCCATTCAGCGCTTAAACTTAATACAAAAATCTATCTTTGTCCTGGTGATTGTTGCGCTTTTTTATTTAGCTTTTGGCGGCATTATTAATTTTTTAATTTTTGGAGAGTAAGATGAAAAAGATAAGTTTATTTTTAATATTAATTGTTACCATGGTAGCTACACACGCTTCTTTGGAAGTGCAAAAAGTGGCCGATAATGTCTACGCTTTAGTAGGTGAGACCACGCAACGCTCACCTTCAAATTTTGGCAATAACTCCACACATGGTGTAATTGTTACCAAAGAGGGTGTGATATTAATTGATTCAGGTGCAAGTTATCTTGGTGCTAAAGAGCTTCACCAGGCTGTTCAAACAATTACCGACCAGCCGATTAAAATTGTTATTAATACTGGTGGTCAGGATCACCGCTGGCTGGGTAATGACTATTTCCAACAATTAGGCGCTAGAATTATCGCCTCAACAAAAACACAAGCTGATCAAAAAACCAGAGCTGATTACCACCTAACAAGATTAGGTAGCTTAATTGGAAAAAGTTTAGATGGCACTAACCCCGTGTTTGCAACAGAGGTTTTTGATGAAAAAATGAACCTAAAACTTGGTAAGGTTGATTTAGAGTTGTTGCATTTTGGCGCAGCACACACCGTGGGCGATATTATTATTTGGATGCCGAGCACCAGCACTATGTTTGCCGGAGACGCGGTGTTTAATGACAGAATGCTGGGTGTCGGCCCGGCTAGGGATATTCACAGCTGGATTTCTGTATTTGAAAAAATGGCAGAATTTATGCCAAAGCATATCGTTCCAGGACATGGGCATATTTCTAACTTATCTGTAGCAACTAAAAACACCTACGATTATTTGACTTTTCTAAAGACAGAGATTTCCAAAATTTTAGATAATGATGGTGATATGTTAGAGGCGAGTAAAATAGATCAAACAGAATTTCATTTTTTAAGTGGCCATCAAGATATTGCTGGCAAGAATGCCCAGTGGGTTTTTGAAACAATGGAATTTGATTACTAATAAAAAAATGGGGATAGAGATGAATAAATCTATTTTATTGTTATTATCATTGCTCATAAGTGGCATTGCCGCCGCCGAGGCGGTTGAAGTGAAAAGCTATGGTCATTATAAAAAAATGATCCATATGAAAAACACCGATGGTGTGGTTAGTTTGGAAATGGCAATTCCAAAACAAAACTCATACGCAGTTGGCGCAATTCAAGATGGCGCTGGCGAGATTACTGTTTTAAATGGTAAGATTTATCTTGATTACGGTAAGGACGGCATTGGCAATTCAATCTATACGATTCCACCACATGAGAAAGCAGTGCTACTAGCAATAAGTGACGTAGCGCAATGGCAAGATGCCAAGATTAAAAAACCCTTAGCAAAAGAAGACTTGTTTAAAGTTATTCTTTCAAAAGCAAAAGAGATGGGTTTAGATACTAACAAACCGTTTCCATTTCTGCTAGAGGGTAGATTTAAAGATCTACAGATCCATGTAATCAATGGACAAAATCTAAAATTTGGAGGTCATGGTAGCAAGGAAAAAATGTTTCACATGGCAAAAGAAACAATGAGCCATCAAGCGGCCACTATTGTAGGTTTTTATTCAGCAGATGATCAGGGAACTTATACACATCCAGGAGAGTCTTGGCACCTACATGCAATCATTAATGATATTGGTGCTCACGTTGACGAAATACACTCAGGTATAAATGTAGTGTTAAAACTTCCTATGGTAAAAATTCATGATAAGCGTTATAGTTTAGGCCTTGATGCTGCGGAAAAAGAGGAGTTTCTTGCTGAAATGAGACAAATGCTAACAACTATTCAGCAAATTATGATGGGTATTGCCACAAAAGATAAAGACATGATTATTAAGGCGGCGAGCTATTCTGGCAATAGAATGGCAAGAGCAACCCCGCAGTCTGTTAAAGATAAAACACCAGTATCTTTTGAGAGGATTGGTGGGCCAACTCACATGATGTTTGAAGAATTAATTATTAACGTAGAAGAGATGGATTTGAACGATTCAGATGACATAACTGATCTGGCAGAATTTACAGGAAAGTTAATGCAAAACTGTCTTGCTTGTCATGCAGCGTTCAAGGTAGATTAAAATATTCAATTTATATAAGTTAACAAGGAGAGTTGTGGAGTATTTAAAAACATTATTTGCCATTTCATGGACATTGATTGCACTGGGTGCATTTGCTGTTTTTGGATTGGGCGATGATAAAGAAAAAGA
>JABGQC010000026.1 GCA_018644675.1 Candidatus Thioglobus sp. | reverse complement strand
TTATAGCGACGATCATGCTGTTTTTCAGCAATAATAATTGACTCAAAAGTTTGAGCGATATCGTCAAACCCTTCTTCTCTAGCTGTTTTTGTAAACGCAGGATACATCACTGACCATTCGTATTCCTCTCCTTCTGCAGCTGCCATTAAATTATCAAAGGTATTGCCAATAACGCCAGCAGGAAATGAGCAGGTAATCTCTAACTCGCCACCTTCTAAATATTTGAAAAATCGCTCTGCATGTTCTTTTTCTTGGCTAGCTGTTTCTAAAAAAATATCAGCAATTTGCATTAAACCTTCTTTTTTCGCCTTACTGGAAAAAAAAGTATAGCGATTTCGTGCTTGTGATTCTCCCGCAAAGGCAATCAACAAGTTTTTCTCAGTTTGCGATCCTTTGATACTGTTTGACATAAGACTTATTGTTAACGAAATAATGACAAAATTATAACGCCATACACAAACTTACGGCTGGTTATTCTCTATAGGGCTGTCCATTGCTGCTCTAATAAAATCTCTTGATCATTTTTTATTAAGACTTGATACATATCTCCAGACTCTAAAACACCCACGCCTTTTGGTGTGCCTGTCATCACAATATCTCCATCCTCTAAATGCATAAAAGATTGAATTTCTTTTAATATTTTTTCAGGAGAGTGAATCATTAGCTCTAGATTTCCTTGCTGCGCAACAACGCCATTAATAGACAATGTGAACGACAAAGAGGGATCGATACTTTCTATCGGAATAAACATGCTAAATACCGCTGATCCGTCAAAAGACTTGGCACGCTCCCAGGGGAGTGATTTTTTCTTAAGTTGGGATTGAAGCCCTCTTTTAGTTAGGTCAAAGCCAAAACCAACTGCTGAAAACCGACCATTTTCAAAAACAAAGGCTAACTCTCCTTCGTAATGAATAGGCTCTTGGTGGTATGAATTAAGCTCATTGCTAATGGCTGAGTTGGGTTTAGAAAACAACACCATTTGATCTGGAATTTCATTGTTGAGTTCGCTAATATGCGCATAATAATTTCTACCCACGCAAACAACCTTTGAAGGAGTAATCATCTTTTTATTAATACAAATAGTATTCATAACCCCTCTATTTTTTATCTAAAATAATTCTACACCCTAAAAACCGACCAAAAATTTAGTAAATAATTAAAATTGTCAGTATTTGGCTCTGAATTTATGCAAAAACCGACTATTTATATAAAAAAATACCACTTTTAAGCCTTAAAATCGTATTTTATAAACAAAAATACCCACTAAACAATATATTTAGTGGGTATTTTCAGAAATTTAGCAAATTTCAAGAATGGCTTATTTTTTACTTTAAAGCCTTGAGGCGTAAGCGAAGTGCATTAAGCTTGATAAAACCTGCTGCATCTTTTTGATCATAAGCGCCTTCATCATCTTCAAAGGTGGCAATTTTCTCACTAAACAGTGAATCATCAGATTTACGCCCAACAACTGTAATGCCGCCTTTGTAAAGCTTAAGACGCACAACACCATTAACGACTGCTTGTGTTTGGTCGATTGCCGCTTGAAGCATTTCACGCTCTGGCGCAAACCAAAAGCCGTTATAAACCATCTCAGCATATTTTGGCATTAGCTCGTCTTTAAGATGCGCTGCTTCACGATCAAGTGTGAGACTTTCCATGGCGCGGTGAGCTTTAAGCATAACTGTGCCAGCTGGGGTTTCGTAACAACCGCGTGATTTCATGCCGACAAAACGATTCTCAACAATATCATCACGACCAATACCGTGAGCACCTGCGCGCTGATTAAGCACTTCCATTACCGTTGCCGGGCTCATGGCTTCGCCATCAATGGCCATGATATCGCCCTTTGAATAAGTAAGTTCAATGTATTCAGCTTGGTCAGGTGCGTTCTCAGGAGAAACGGTCCAACGCCACATATCGTCTTCTGGCTCTGCCCAAGGATCTTCCAAGATATCACCCTCATAAGAAATATGCAATAAATTAGCATCCATTGAATAGGGGGATTTTTTATTTTGCTTTTGGTAGTCAATCTCAATACCATGACTCTCAGCAAAGTTCATTAACGATTCACGCGAAGACAACTCCCACTCACGCCACGGCGCAATCACTTGAATATCTGCGTCGAGGGCATAAGCATTAAGCTCGAAACGCACTTGATCATTACCTTTACCGGTTGCACCGTGTGAAATAGCATCTGCACCTACTTCACGAGCAATTTCAACCAAACGCTTAGAAATAAGTGGACGAGCAATCGAGGTACCTAGTAGGTATTCACCCTCATAAATTGCATTGGCACGAAACATTGGAAAGACAAAATCTCTAGCAAACTCTTCACGCAAATCTTCAATATAGATTTCTTTAACGCCTGAAGCTATTGCTTTGGCACGTGCCGGCTCTACCTCTTCACCTTGACCAATGTCAGCGGTAAAAGTAACCACTTCACACTGGTAAGTGTCTTGCAGCCATTTAACGATAATACTTGTATCCAATCCACCTGAATAGGCTAATACTACTTTATTCATCTTTATTCCTTGCGCTCTCTTGAGCCGTACTTTTTCCAAAATTAATTGTTTTTACTAGCAAAACCTTGCCAAGTTGATCAACCACTTCAACCGTCCATTTGCCTGTCCATGTGTGCCAAATATTTTTACTTGACCAAACACGCCAACGATCCCCTTTAATATCAAAGCTAATTTCAGCCTTGGTTTTATTCTGGTAAATCCAGCGGTGTGTGATTCTATCACCGCTTAACTGTCGAACATTGGTAAAGAAATAGATTTTACCTAAAGAATCCTGTGCTTCAGTAATTATCTCAACTGGCTGTCTATCAACCACAGAAGTGGCAAAAACTGCCTGGGAAATATTCTGGTGTGGCCATGCAGCTAATGCAGATTGTGCAATAAATACCCATAATAGTGGGATTATTTTTTTCATTATTTCACCCAATCAACCATATGTAATTCAATTTCATCTTCATTAATTTTAGCATCTGAAAAAGTACGTCCACGTACTGAAATTCCAGCTAAATGCACAGACTCCATATTACCACTAATTAATGGATGCCAATCAAACAACGACTTTTTTTCGTGCAATAACCGATAGGCGCATGTTGGCGGTAACCAGTTAAATTTTTCACCCCAATCTGGGTAAATGGTTAAACAATCAGGTACGTAATCTTGGCGATTGTCATAATGTGGACATTGGCAAGTTTCCTCGTTCATGTAATGACACACCACATCAGTAAAGTAAATATCACCCGTGTCTTCGTCTTCAAGCTTATGTAAACAACAACGTCCGCAACTATCACAAAGCGATTCCCACTGCTCGCGACTCATGTCACTCAGACTGGTTGTTTGCCAAAAATTTAACTCTGTGTCTGACATAACCTTACAACAATCCGCCAACAAGGCGAGCTAAAATTTTTCTACCTTCAGCATCCCCTTTTCGTGCTGATGCACTGGCCCAATAGTAGGCTTTTTGATAGTTAGGCGCTACACCGGTGCCGTTAATATACATCATGGCTAGAGAATTTTGCGAACGGGTAATATCTTGATTAGCAGATTGTTGCATGAGTACAAATGCTTTGCGCTCATCCTTGGCGACCAGCTCGCCAATACTATAAAGTATGCTTAAATTATATTGTGCAATCGGGTTGCCTTGTTGTGCACTAATTAGCAATTTTTCAACATTGGTCATGATATCCAAATTACTATTTAACGAGTCTAATATCTGCTGCTGATCAGGAATCATATTGGATAAATTAATCTCTGGCTGAATATTTAAACCCTCGAGTATGCCGTTTGTTATGCTGATAGGTACTAGACCGGATTCAGTTTGAACACTTTCAACCGTTTGCACCTCAAGTGTTGCAATCTCAAGTGCTAACTCTTCCTCTTTTGATTGCGCCAAAGTCTCTAGATCTTGGAGCAAAATAGTGGCTGTCTCTTGCTGTTGCTCGCTCGCCTTAGTCAGCCATTTTTTAGCCTTAGTAGTTTGGTCGTTAGCTAGTAACAATTGACCAAGCTGCAACTGTGCTT
Source organism: Candidatus Thioglobus sp. (assembly GCA_018644675.1). Classification (GTDB taxonomy): domain Bacteria; phylum Pseudomonadota; class Gammaproteobacteria; order PS1; family Pseudothioglobaceae; genus Thioglobus_A. The sequence continues at coordinate 21,214 of JABGQC010000026.1, read as the reverse complement.
TTGCATGTCCTGCTTGAGACGCTTCTAAAAATAACTGCTGCGCTTTGACTTCATCTTTAATTACACCCATACCTGAAAGTAGGTTTATGGCTAAAGCATATTGCGCATTGATATGCCCTTGGTCTGAGGATTTTCGATAATAATAAACCGCCTGAGCGTATTGATTTCGACTCTGGTAAAAGTCGGCCAAATGAAATTGCGCTTCAGGATCGTATTGGTTGGCAGCCTTTAAATACCAAATTTGTGCTGAGTTATCGTCCTGATCAACACCTACACCCTCTTCATACAACTTGGCTAAGGTCAGCTGTGCAACACCGTAGCCCAGCTGTGCTGCTCGCTCATACCAATGAAAGGCTTTTTTATCATTCGCCTCAACTCCTTCACCAAGTCGATACATCACTGCTAAGTTATATTGCGCAGCAACAAAATCTTGCTCAGCTGCTTTCTCATACCAATCTTTAGCTTGTGTTAAATCTTGAGCGGTACCAATGCCGTGATAATAACCATTGGCAATGTTAAATTGAGCACTTGCATAACCTTGATTTGCAACTTGCGTATACCAATAAAATGCTAATTTTTCATCAGTCTTGATGCCAATACCATTATGGTACATATTCGCCAAGCTGAATTGCGACCTAGCATCACCACTTTTTGCAGATTTTTCTAACTTGGTTAGTAAAAGATCTTGTGACATTTGGCTTGAATCATCAAGTGTTTTAGGCTGTTGATTGATGACCTCATTACCCTGCTCAGACTGCAAAATCTGCAAAGCCTGAGCCGGTGCACAAAGAATACCAATAAGATAGAAAAATTTAATCATTGCTTTATATTTTAATCAGGTTGTTATGAGTTGAGAAGCTAATCTTTCAATGCCAATAGCCACACCAGAACAAGGCGGCAAGGGGGTTTCCAGACAAGCTAAAAATTCAACATCTAGATCAAAAAAAGGCTTATTCAGCTGTTGACGCTTGGCATTTTCATGCGCAAACACCTGTTGATATGACGATGAATCTTGCAACTCATCGTAGCCATTACCTACTTCAACACCTGACAAATACAACTCAAATCTATGCGCAATTCTGCCTTCAATCCTAGCCAGAGCCGACTGCTCGGACGGATAATCATAGATAAAACAGATGGGTATATCCTTTAAACAAGGCTCAACTAAATGCACGAACAAAAACATTTGCAGATCTTCAATCCATTCAAACTCAATACTCAGGCCGTGTGTTAAAGCGATGCGCTTTAATGATTCAAAATCTGTATTTAGTATGTCGATATTAGTAAACTGAGAAAATGCCTGAGCATAAGACATCTTAACTGTCTTATCTTCAAAGCCTAAATGATGAAGCAATGCAGATAGGTCGGCCATTAGCCGGTGAATATCGAAATTGATTCGGTAGTATTCTAATAAAGTGAACTCATTAAAATTACGCTCACCCACTTCATTGTCTCTAAAGACTGGGCAGATTTGATAAATATCACCACTTCCCTGTGCCAGTAATTTTTTCATTTCTAACTCGGGAGAAGTGTGTAGATACTGTTGTTTTTTTAGGCCAATCGCTTGATTAGTAGCCACAACAATACTGTCAATATAAACGTCAGTTGTTGGGGTATTTAATAAAGATGGTGTTTGCACTTCGAGCAAATCCTGAGCATCAAAAAATGCACGGATTTTTTTAAATAAGACTGCTTTTTTCTCAAGTTCTGTCATGCTGCCAGATTGGAGTAAAGAATGTTAAGCCAACATTTATTTTTAAACAGTAACTATGAGCGTCCAGCATATTCATTAGTACGCGTATCCACTTTAACAATTTCACCAATGCTAATAAAAAGTGGCACTTGAACAACAACACCTGTATTCATAGTTGCCGGCTTTCCGCCTGTTCCAGCAGTATCACCCTTAAGACCGGGATCGGTATCAACAACCTCCAACATAACATGATTTGGTGGTGTAACAGAAATAGGGTTGTCATTCCAAAGCACTACAGTACACATATCCTGTTCAACTAGATATCCGCGTGCGTCATCCATAGCACTATCATCAATGGCGTATTGCTCAAAAGTCTCAGGATCCATAAAATTCCATGCACTACCATCATTATAAAGATACTGCATATCAAGCTCCATAACGTCAGCACCCTCTAAAGACTCACCTGATTTAAAGGTTTTAATCAGGCTTTTTCCAGTAATTAAATCCTTAAACTTGACACGATTAAACGCCTGACCTTTGCCTGGCTTTACAATTTCATTATTAACAATAGAGCAAGGATTGCCGTCCAGCATAAGTTTCATGCCATTTTTAAACTGACTGGTGGAGTAATTTGCCATTTTTTAACCTATTAAGTGTAAAATTCAAGCATCTTATTTTACGCACTTTTTCATGCACATACACGAATACCAGGCGAAAGGCTTATTTAGACAATTCAACATTCAAACGCCCAAAGCCATTTTGGTTGCCACTGCCAGTGAAGCTGCCAAAGCTTGTGCCGAATTAGGCGGCAGCATCTGGGTGGTTAAGGCTCAAGTGCACGCTGGTGGTCGTGGCAAAGGCGGTGGTGTGGTTTTATGTCGCTCAATTAATGATGTTGAGAATGCCTGCGAACAACTACTTGGATCAAACTTAATTACGCCACAAACAGATGACAAGGGCCTGCCCATTAACCAACTACTGATTGAAAGTGGTCAAAATATTGAGCGTGAACTGTATCTAGGGCTATTGGTTGATCGACAAACTCAGAAAATTACAGTTCTTGCTTCGACTGAAGGTGGCATGGATATTGAAAAAGTAGCTAGCGACACACCCTCAATGATCATTAAGTTTGGAGTTGACCCACTGGGCGCTTTAAGTGCGAATGATTGCGCTTCAATTGCCTCACAGCTTAATCTTAAAGATACACTGGCCGATCAATTTATAACAACCTTAATGGGCTTGTACGAAATTTTTATCAGCAAAGATGTTAGCCTTATCGAAATCAATCCGCTAATTACAACAACAGAAAACACGTTGTTGGCGCTAGATGGAAAAATTGATTTCGATGATAATGCCCTATATCGACACGAAGACATAACTGCCATGCGTGACACTTCACAAGAAGATGAAAAGGAAAATGAGGCAAGTAAATATCAGCTTAACTACATCTCTTTGGATGGCACCATTGGCTGCATGGTGAATGGCGCAGGACTAGCCATGGCGACCATGGATTTGATTGAGCACCATGGTGGCTCACCTGCAAATTTTTTGGATGTTGGCGGTGGCACAACCGCTGATCGTGTTGCAAAAGCATTTGAACTCATTCAAACAGAGGCAAATGTTAAAGGTGTTTTAGTCAATATTTTTGGCGGCATTGTTCGTTGTGACTTAATTGCTCAAGGTATTTTACAAGCGATTGAAAAAGTAGGTCTAAACCTACCAATCGTGGTGCGTTTAGAAGGAACTAATGCCACTGAAGGCTTAAAACTCCTTGATGAATCAACAGCAGAAATTTACACCGAAGCGGACCTTACTCAGGCAGCGATTAAAATTGTATCGCTAGCAAAAGGAGTGGCAAAATGAGCGTATTAATCAATTCTAGCACTCGAGTCATCACTCAAGGCTTTACCGGCAAGCAAGGCACTTTTCATTCGCAACAAGCTATCGACTATGGAACACAGTTTGTTGGTGGTGTTACTCCTGGAAAAGGTGGGCAAACACACCTAGATTTACCCGTATTTAATTCTGTTAAAGAATCAATGGCAGCAACTGGCGCTACCGCCACCATGATTTACGTACCGCCGCGCTTTGCCTATGCCTCTATTGTTGAAGCAATTGAAGCTGAAATACCGGTTATCGCTTGTATTACAGAAGGCATTCCTGTGCAAGACATGCTGAAAATCAAAGCAATCTTAAAAGATTCTAATTCAACCTTGATTGGTCCCAATTGCCCAGGCGTTATCACCCCTGACGAATGCAAGTTGGGCATTATGCCAGGCAATATTCATCAAGCTGGTAGTGTTGGTGTGGTATCTAGATCAGGCACACTTACTTACGAAGCCGTTCATCAAACCACCCTAACAGGGCTTGGTCAAAGTACTTGTATTGGTATTGGTGGCGACCCTATTCAGGGGATGAATTTCATTGATTGTTTGGCGCTGTTTGAACAAGATGAGCAAACCCAATCCATTATCATGGTGGGTGAAATCGGTGGATCTGCTGAAGAAGAAGCAGCAGAATTTATCAAAAGCAACATATCAAAGCCTGTTGTCTCTTATATTGCCGGACTAACTGCACCAAAAGGTAAGCGTATGGGGCATGCGGGTGCAGTTATTAGCGGTGGAAGTGGAAAAGCAGAGGATAAAATCAAAGCGCTCGAAGCGGTAGGTGTTGCCATTGCACCTACGCCTGCAATGATGGGGTCAACTCTTTTAGAAATTTTAAAATAATCCATAAGGTGATAGGCAAATTCTATCACTCAGATAAATCATGAAAAAACCTATTGTTGTTTTGGGAATCGGTGAGCTTGGCAGTGTTTTTGCTCGTGCTTTTCTAAAAAATAATTACCCGGTATATCCCATCACTAAAGAGACAGATATTAATGAGCTTGCACATAATATTGATCCAGAGTTAATCTTAATCTGCACCGGGGAAGCTGACTTACAAAACGCGCTAAAAGACATTCCAGATAAATGGAAAAATCGTGTGGCAATGATGCAAAATGAACTTTTGCCCAGAGATTGGGAAGATCATGGATTTATTAATCCAACGGTTATTTCTGTATGGTTTGAAAAGAAAAAAGGCATGGATTCTAAGGTGTTAATATCCTCTCCTGTATTTGGTAAAAAATCCCACATATTGGCCGAATCTCTTGCTCTAATCGATATTCCAGCCCATGTACTTAACAGTGAAGATGCTCTGTTATTTGAATTGGTCTTAAAAAATCTATACATTCTAACAACCAATATTGCTGGCATGGCTATTGAGCCAGGTGCCAATGTTGACAGCCTACGTCGCAATCATCTTCAATTAATGCGTGATGTTTCAAGTGATGTTTTGATATTACAAAGCACACTTACTGGGCGGGTATTTGATCAAACCGATTTAGAACAGGGAATGATTAAGGCTTTTGAAGGGGATTTGAAGCATGGTTGCATGGGTAGATCAGCTCCTGCACGACTTGAGCGAGCACTACAGTTAGCTAGAGAGCTAGACTTGACCATGCCAACCTTAGAAAAAATTAGGAAGAATGCTTAACCATTCATCTTGGCGTAGACTTTTTCAATTTCTTGTTCTAACGCCAATAATGAAAAACCTCTTACCTCTTCAATAAATTTTTGCCCCATAAAAAATACTTGTACCACAGGTAATGAGAAAACACCGTGCTGTGCACAGACTTCTTGCAACTGTTCGCAATCAATATAAACCATTTCCAGATCTGGAAACTTAGCTGAATAATTATTAAATATTTGTGGCTTAATAGTCTGACAAACACCACAATGAGCGCCGCCAAATAAAATTAACACTGCATCCTTTTCACGCTTAAGACTCTCTAATTGATCTTGACTTTCTAGTTGATTCATAATTGCTCTCCTAGTTGGGTAAAGAATACCTCAAAACTGGGCAGATTTAATTCTGCCTGTCTTTGTTTTTCACCCCACATTGGCTCTGGAAAGTAGCTATCAGCCTCAAAACGCGCCATAACATGCCAATGAACGTGCGGCAACAGGTTGCCAAATGATGCGATGTTGATCTTATCAGCTTTAAAATAGTCCAACATATATTTTTCAGTCACATCAATTATTCTAAAAATTTCCAGTTTTTCATCAACACTACATTCGCTAAATTCTTTAATTTTCCTTTGGGTAAAAATCTTAACCCAGGGTACTTCACTTGTCTCAATCTCTACTTTAACCAATTCATTTTCAAAAATCATATCTGTCTCTTTAATAAAATCGTCATAGGTCTTGCGACGATGCGTCTATAGTCAACAACATCGCATCACCATAAGAGAAAAATCGATATTCATTTTCAATAGCATGTTGATAAATCTCCATCATTCTTTCTCGACCAATAAAAGCACTAACCAGCATCAGCAAGGATGACTTTGGCAAGTGAAAATTAGTAATCATCATATCCACTATCTTAAACTCATAGCCAGGATAGATAAAAATATCAGTCTCTTCTTTTGTAGCATGAAGTGTGCCACTCTTAGCGGCAGACTCCAGGGATCTAACTGCCGTAGTTCCCACGGCAATAATGCGCCCACCATTAGCTTTGGTTTGCTGGATTTTGTCCACTGTTTTTTGATCAATTTCAAAATATTCACTATGCATCTGATGATCAGTAATATTATCAGCCTTAACTGGTTGAAACGTACCCGCCCCCACATGTAGTGTTACAAAAGTATGGTCAACACCCTGGTTTTTTAATTTTTTTAACAAGGCATCATCAAAATGCAGCCCTGCCGTCGGCGCTGCTACCGCACCTTCTTGCTCAGCAAAAACTGTCTGGTAGCGCTCTAAGTCAGATTTTTCATCACTACGCTCAATATAAGGCGGAAGCGGGATATGACCCACATCATTTAACAATCCCAGTAATGAGTCTGTTTCAAAATTTAATGTATAAAAGCCATTCTCTTTGTTGATAACTTGGGCTTTATCACCATTTTCCAAAGTGATAAAACTGTCCATTTTTGGCGCTCTAGAAGCTTTCACCATGGCTAGCACTTGCTTATCATTTAGCAGGCGCTCAATCATAATTTCAACTTTACCACCTGAAGCTTTATGGCCAAATAATCTTGCAGGAATAACACGCGTGTTATTCATCACTAGCAAATCGCCAGGCTTAATAAACTCAGTTATTTGATAAAAGTGTGCATCAATTATTGTATTTTGAGGCACTAAAAGTCTTGAATCCGTTCTGTTTTCTGGCGGATTTTGTGCAATCAAAGACTTGGGTAAATCAAAATCAAATTCACTTAATAACATAACTTACTTAGCACTCTTGTCCAACAGAGCTTGCTTACTAAACAATTCTAATACTTGGTGGCTGGCTGTCACAATTGCTCTAGGCGTGATCGTGGCGCCAGTAAATGCCTCAAAAACACCACCATCACGCTTTACTTTCCAATTATCTGGACCAGGATTTGATAATGACAATCCAGTAAATTTCTTAATCCAATCTGACTTTCTTGTTTCAATTTTATCACCCAGGCCAGGGGTTTCTTTATGAGCAATAACGCGCACACCAAGCAGCGTTTGATCAGATGAAATCCCTGTTAGTAGGAGAATATTGCCATTGTATCCATTAGGGTAAGTGTGCTCTATTAAATGAGCAAAAACCTGTCCATTGCGTTTTGCAGGGTAAATATTAATACTTTGATGCACGCCATGCAATGTTAACAACTGTGTATATTTGTCTTTCAATATATCATTATCATAATTAGACACAAGCTCAGCTAAGCGCTTAATCAATAGCTGCTCTTCATTGTGTTGAATTTGCTCTTGGGTAGTGTTTTGCGTCCAGCTCACAAAGAAAATACTGATTATCGTGAAGATCAACAACAACAGACCTGGCTTTAAAATTTCCTTAATCATGATCTTCCAAACACCTTTGGCTGTGTGTAATGATCAATTAACGGCACCACCATATTCATTAACAATACAGCAAACGCAACACCATCAGGATAACCGCCATAGGTGCGAATAACAACAATCAACATGCCAATCAAAAATCCATAAATTAATCGCCCTCTAGGTGTTGTACTAGCTGAAACTGGATCGGTAGCAATAAAAAATGCGCCCAACATTGTACCACCCAATATCAAGTGGTTTTGAACTGGCAGATGCTGCTGTGCATCAAGCATCGAAATAAGCGATGCCACAGTCAAAATTCCAGCTAAAACTGCAACAGGAATATGCCAAAATATAATTTTGCGCGCCAATAAATAAATACCGCCAACTAAAAATCCTATATTAATCCACGATTGAGAGATGGAACGCACTTGCAGTGTTGCGATATCACTCCCTAAAGATAGACTAGTTTTAACGTCATCTAATCTTGTTGCACCACTTATTCCATCAAAATTTAATAAATTAAACACCTCATCAACCACCTGACTCAAGCTTAAAAAATCAACTGGCCAGGTGGTCATTTGCAAAGGGTATGAAATCAATAAAAAAGCATAGCCCAGCATAGCAGGATTAAACGGGTTATTGCCCAGGCCACCATACAACTGCTTACCAAAGATAATTGCAAATGCAACGCCCACAACCACCAGCCACCACGGCGCAATAGAAGGAATAGAAATAGCCAGCAAAATGGCCGTTAAAACTGCCGAACCATCACTGAGAGACGCCAGAACCGAACGACCTCGCATCGCCACAAAAGCGGACTCAACAATCAATGCTGAAACAACGCCTAGCAATATTTGAACAATAATACCCCAGCCAAAGAATACATAAGATGCACTAACACCTAGCACCAGGGCATAAATAACCTGTCTCATAATTTGATTAGTATTAAGTCCAGTACTATGCATTGTCTTCCTTGGTTTTTTTAACGCGCGCCATTGCCTGGGCGATTTTATCCTTTTGTGCTGAATCTGCCTGTTTATCTTTAGCCATTTTCTCTTTTAGCGCTTGCTTTTTCTCAGCCATCATTTTTGCACGCTCTTGTTTATTGCGCTCTAATCGATACTCTCTAAACTCAAAGCGCTCTCTAGCAATATCAGTTTTATGTTGATCAGTTTCTTGTTTTTTGGATAACGCCTTAGCAAAAGAGAAATAACTTACCAAGTCAATATGACTAGGACAAACATACGAGCAACATGCACATTCAATGCAGTCTAGTAGATGGTAATCCATGCACTTGTCAATATTTTTACCTTTGGCATGCCAATAAAGCTGCTGTGGTAACAATCCAATTGGGCAAACCGTATTGCAACTATTGCAACGAATACATTCTTTAGTGGCTTGTACGGGCTTTTTATTATTGACAAAAATACAATTCGTAATTTTACAAATTGGCACTTGAGTGGTTTCTACATCAACCCCCATCATCATACCACCCATGCGGTAATCATGCGCTTGACTGTTAACCTTGGTAAGGCCGATCACTTGCTCAAAGGAGGTTCCTAGCCGCACTTCTGCGTTGATGGGTGTTAGCGCATCCCCTGTAATTGTTACAATGCGTGAGACCAAAGGACGTTGATCGATAACCGCATCATAAATAGCTTTGGTACTTGAAACATTTTGACATAAAACACCTTTATCTGCTGCAAATCCACCTGATGGAATTTCAATATTTAGCAAAGCTTTAATTAAAAGTTTTTCAGCGCCAGAAGTGTATTTTGTGGGCAGCTGGACAAGACTGATTCGATCATTATGACTAAACATCAACAGAGACTGATACGCCTCTTGCTTGTCATCTTCAATGGCAATAATGGCTTTTTTGGCACCAGTGATGTGTAATAAAATTTCTACGCCACGTACAACTTCTCGAGGATGGTGTTGCATTAGCGCATCATCGCACATCACCCCAGGTTCGCACTCTGTGCCATTAATAATCAGGGTATGGCAGTCAGTTGCCTTACTCAGCTTTGTATGCGATGGAAACCCGGCGCCACCTAAGCCTACAATACCTGAACGCTGAACATAGTCAATCATTGTTTGTCGGTCACAATGTAGGAAATCATGTCCACAACCTTGTGTCTCAATCCACTCATCTTGGCCATCAGACTCAATACTAATACAGTTAGATTTTAAGCCTGACTTATGTGGAATAATTTGCTTGTCAATTGCCGTGACAGTGCCAGATATAGAAGCGTGAATAGGTACACAGAATTGATCTTCTGTTTTTGCAATAATTTGTCCTGTCAGCACCCTATCACCAACACTAACACAAGGCTTGGCTTCTGCACCAATACGTTGTTGAAGTGGTAAAACCACCTTACTAGGCAAGGGTGCTTGAACAATTTCTACTTGATTAACCGGATAAGGATTGGCAATTACAACGCCACCTGAGAAAGTATTATTAGACACGAACTTCTCCAGGAATATTTGGTACAAAGGTTGATAAGGTTGGGGTGATTTCTCTTACATAGATACAGTCAACTGGACAAACTGGAATGCATAAATCACAACCCGTGCATTCATCCTGGATAACCGTTGTCATTACTTTTGAGGCACCTACAAACGCATCTACAGGGCAAGCCTGAATGCACAAAGTACAGCCAATGCATAATTTCTCATCAACATAAACAACATGGTCAGGTTTGGTTTCTCCGTGTTCTTCATTTAGTGTTAAGACCTCCAAGTCCAACAGCTCTGCCAATGCATCCACACCCTCTTGACCACCGGGCGGACACTGATTTATTTGCGCCTCGCCTTTAGCTAAAGCTTCAGCATACGGACGACAGCCCGGAAAGTCACACTGTCCACATTGGGTTTGCGGCAAAATAGCATCAATTTGATCAACCAAAGGGTTGCCTTTAATTTTAAAACGAATCGCAGCATAACCCAGGATCAGTCCAAGAATTAGGGTTAAGCTTGAAAAAATAACAACCGATTCTATCACTAGGCCAGTCCAATAAAGCCCATAAATGCCATAGACATTAAGCCTGCGGTAATCAAGGCAATAGGCGCACCCCTAAAGGCAACAGGTACATCAGCTGTATCAATACGTTCACGAATAGCTGAAAATAACACCAGTACAAAAGAAAAACCAATCGCTGCGCCAAAGCCATACACGACTGACGCTAAAAACCCATTATCCTGGTTAACATTTAAAAGTGCCACGCCCAGTACTGCGCAATTGGTGGTAATAAGTGGTAGAAAAACACCGAGAGATTGATGCAGAACAGGAGAGGTTTTATTAACTACCAGCTCTGTAAAACCCACCACACCTGCAATGGTAACAATAAAAGCGATGGTTCTCAAATATTCCATCTCGAATGGTATGAGAATGTAAGTATTAATTAAGTAGCTAGAAACACTGGCTAAAGTTAAAACAAAAGTTGTCGCAAAACCCATGCCAATAGCAGTCTCGACTTTTTTAGAGACTCCCATGAATGGACATAATCCTAGGAACTTCACCAAGACGAAATTATTCACCAAGATTGTGCTCACTAAAATTAAAACATATTCATTCATACTGCTGATTTTAACCAACAATTATAAATTCATATAGCTAATTTTGACTCGTCTTATCCTTTAGTTTATCAAGCATTTGCCAGTATAGATCTAATTTACATTGCCGTCTCATAGAAAGTCAAAGTATCCGCATAATTCTGCACGCCGAACTCACCATACTGATAATCAAGATCAAATGAGTCAACACCACAACGCAACATTAGTTGAATCCTATTACGGTTAGCATTAAATGCAAAAATTTCACCTGTATAACGCCATACGCTTCTTAATATTCTAACTTGAGTACAAACTCTACAATCATCAGCATTTCTAAAGTCAACAGCAATCAATGGAATACTCTGCAAATCATTGGCAATCCGCTCAATCTGATCTGTGACTTCCAATCGAAGAGAAATTTGTAAATTTTCTAATAATTGCTTATCTTCAAAAAGCCACCTATCCAGCGAGATGGTGCAATTTTCTACCAACTGTGATTCAAAATCAGATACGTGCAATAATTCCTTGCTAAGAATGATATTATTTTTTGTAGTCATTTTATCCCTCGATAATTAAAGTTAACATAGAAACTAAGATATACATATTTTTCTAAAAAAATAGAAATAAATAGTAAAAAAATAACTTTATTATTTAAAAATATGCAATTAATAGTATATTATTCTCTTATTAATAAAAACTATAGAAATTATTATGGACAAGACGGACATACAAATTCTAAATTTGTTACAAAAAAATGCAGATTTAACTATTCAAGACATTTCCAAATCGGTTTATTTATCGACCACTCCCTGCTGGAAGAGAATTAATAAATTAAAGTCGATGGGTTTTATTCAAAAAACCGTAGCAATACTTGATCCAAAAAAAACAAACCTAAATACTATAGCTTTTGTATTTGTTACCATTGAGAGCCATGACCAAGAAAAACTAGCCCTATTCTCCAGGGTTGTTGAAAGAATGCCAGAAATTGTAGAGTGTCATCGCATGAGTGGCACGATTGATTATTTACTAAAAGTAATTATTAAGGATATTGAGAGCTATGATTTATTCTATAAAAAACTAATTAACAAAGTGTCATTTCTTAAGGTTACATCTAATTTTGTACTTGAAAAAATAAAACAAACTAGCGAAATTCCAATTATGGGTAGCATCGATATTACATAATAATCTTTATCATGCCAAATGAGCTAACCAGTAACAACGCACTGCCTACCCATTTTTTAAAAACCTGGTCATTTTCAATTATTTTTTGATGCACCCTAATGCCAACCACATGGCCAATGGCCGCAATAGGGATTAAAACAAGGGCGAATTCCCAATCAATAGTGACCCCCATCAGCATAAAGGTGACCATCTTAATGCTCACCAATACAAACCAAAGTACAAATAAAGTATTGCGCAAATACTCTTTGGCAATATGGCGCATATACACCGCTACAATTAGTGGCGCACCTGTAAGCGAAGTGCCTGCCACATAACCGCCCAAAATCAGTAATAATTTATCTATCCAGGGCTTATCTGATGTAATTTTTTGATTAAAAATCCAGGTAATGGCATAAAAAATAGTGATGGAATAAATAAAGATAATCACCACCCGATCAGGCAAGCTTAATAACCCGGCAACACCAACGAGTGTGGGTGGAATAATCCATACTAATGAGCGCTTTAGATAATCCCAGTCCACTTTTTTTATGGACTTAACCAGTGTTAACGACGAAAAAAACAGTAGGTGAATACCGATTACGGGCAACCAATATACAGGGCTACCGCCAATCAATAGCATTAGTGGTAGTCCAATTGCTGCACCACCAAAACCCAGTCCTGTGCGGACAAACCCTGTCCATAGAAAAATCAGACTAACCAGCACAAGACTGGTAGTATCAAAAACCATTAGCGCAGAGTATTCGCCAACTTTTCTGCACTCTGCTGAGTGAGTTGTGCATCTTTCGCCTCAACCATGACACGAATGAGTGGCTCAGTGCCTGAGGCACGGATTAGCACCCTTCCCTCGTCACCCAGATTTTCCTCAACTTCTTTAATAGTTGTGTTTAACTGCTGGTGATTATCAAGATCGACTTTCTCTTTGGTTTTGACATTAATTAACACTTGCGGGTATTTAACCATTTGATTTTTCAATTGATGAAGACTAGTGCCACTCTTAGCAAGAACTTCCAATACTTGTAGTGCGGAGATGATGCCGTCGCCCGAGGTGGTCTTGTCTAAACAAATCATATGACCAGAGCCCTCGCCGCCTATTACTGAGCCATGTTCCTTCATTTTTTCCATAACGTAGCGATCACCTACATCGGCTTCAACAAAATCGATATTCAAATCTCTTAAAGCATGACGCATACCTAGATTGGTCATTTTGGTGCCCACCACAACATTATTACTCAAACATTGTTGTGCCTGCCAAGCCTTAGCCACAATAAACACCAACTCATCGCCATCAACCAACTCACCTTGATGATCGACCATCATTAAACGATCACCATCCCCGTCAAAGGCAATACCCAGATCGGCTTTCGTTTCAAGCACAACATCCTGCAGATGTTGAGTATCAGTTGCACCACAATTTTTATTGATATTAACACCATCTGGCGTATTGTTAATCACCGCAGTACTAGCGCCTAATTCTGAAAATACATTATTAGCAATATGATAGGTAGCGCCATTGGCACAATCAATGACAATATTGAGCCCGCTCAAATTGATACCACGATCAAAAGTTGATTTACAAAATTCAATATATCGGCCTAGTGGCTGTTCGTGTCTACGTGCCTTGCCGATTTTATCGGAGCTGACACTTTGCATAGGTTCGGTTAATTTTTTTTCAATTTTAGCTTGATCTTTGCTGCTTAATTTTAGACCTTGACTGGAGAAAAATTTAACTCCGTTATCTTGGAAATGGTTATGGGAAGCGCTAATTACTACACCCGCTGAAGCGTTATAGGTTTGTGTCAAGTAGGCGATAGCTGGAGTTGGCATCGGACCCAATAGCCCCACATCTACACCAGCTGATAAAAATCCTGCCTCGAGTGCAGATTCAAATAAATAGCCCGATACTCTAGTGTCTTTACCAATAACTACGCTCGCCTTGCCTTTTTCTGACAAAACCGAGCCTACTGCCCAACCAAGTTTTAAAAAGAAGTCCGCTGTAATCGGCTCTATGCCTACTTCGCCTCGAATACCGTCTGTTCCAAAATAACTAGCCAATTTATTCTCCCTTTGTCGCTTGTAATACTAATAATGCATCTTTGGTTTCTATAACATCATGAACACGCACAATATCTGCCCCATTTTGAACTGCTATTATAGCGCTTGTTACACTGCCAACTACTCGACCTTTTACATCTCTGTTGTTTAGTATAGCACCAATCATGGATTTCCTAGAGAGCCCTGCTAAGAGTCGACACCCTAAACTCTTAAATTCATCGAACCGACGTAGAATCTCCAGGTTATGTTCCAGCGTCTTTCCAAAGCCGAATCCAGGGTCTAGAATAATCCTTTCTTTAGCAATGCCCACCTGTTCGCAAGCTTCAATTCTTTGTTGGAAAAATTGCCTAATATCATCAACAACATCGCCATATATTGGATTTTGTTGCATGGTTTGAGAAGATCCTTGTCGATGCATAAGACACACATCTACATCCAAAGAGGCAGCTATTTGCAAAGCGCCATCAGCCTGCAATGCATTCACATCATTAATTAAACTAGCGCCTGACGCCACTGCCTGCTCCATAACTTGAGGTTTTGAAGTGTCGATTGAAATAGGGATATTAGTTGCAGTTGATAATGCTTTAATCACCGGTATGACGCGCTCAATTTCATCAGCTGTACTCACAAGCTTCGCCCCAGGACGAGTTGACTCGCCACCGATGTCAATGATATCTGCACCTTGCTCAATCAAACGCAGAGCGCTGGCAATGGCATCTTTAGGGTTAATGTATTGTCCGCCATCAGAAAAAGAATCAGGCGTAACGTTAAGAATGCCCATTACCAATGCTTGAGTGCGTTGAATAGTCATAACGACTACAAGTGGTGTTTATACGATCTTAAGATCGCCATCAAGTGGCTTTTCATCAGAATCATTGGCATCATCTGCCTTAATTCCTGATCCTAGTTCAGTTGAGGCAACCTCTGAATCGGTAACCACTGCCGCTTCTCGAATTGGCTTGCGCTCCATAAGATCATCAATTTGCTCCTTGTCAATGGTTTCAAATTCCATGAGCGCCTTGGTCATTTCGATCAAAATATCTTTATTCTCTTCAAGAATTTTAGTTGCAATCGCATAATTTGTATCAATAATAATGCGTATTTCCTCATCAATCACCTTGAAGGTGTCCTCAGAAATATGCTTATGCTTAGTTACCTGTTTACCCAAAAATACTTCGCCATCATCTTCACCGTAAGCCAGTGGCCCAAGCTTGTCTGACATACCCCAGTGCTTAACCATTTTGTGCGCAATCTCTGTTGCACGCTCAATATCATTACTCGCACCGGTAGTGACAGAATCTTTGCCATAGATTAGCTCTTCTGCAATACGCCCACCAAACAAAGAGGCAACCTGAGAATTCAGCTTACGCCTAGAAATACTATAGCTGTCTTTTTCTGGCAAGAACATAGTTACACCAAGCGCTCTACCTCTAGGAATAATACTCACTTTATAAACTGGATCATGCTCTGGCACCATACGCCCAACAATGGCGTGGCCGGCTTCGTGATAAGCTGTCATTTCTTTTTCAGCCTCATCCATTGCCATAGATTTACGCTCAGCACCCATCATAATTTTATCTTTAGCTTTTTCAAACTCTTGCATACCAACCAAAAGCTTGTTTTTACCTGCTGTAATCAGTGCTGCCTCATTACACAAGTTAGCCAGATCTGCACCAGAAAACCCTGGCGTACCTTTGGCGATATTGACAGACTTCACGTTTTTTGCAATCGGAAGGTTGCGCATATGCACCTTTAAAATTGCATCACGGCCATTAATGTCAGGCAAACCAACCATCACTTGGCGGTCAAAACGTCCAGGGCGTAGCAATGCTGGATCAAGCACGTCAGGACGGTTAGTCGCTGCAATAACAATAATGCCTTCCGAGCCTTCAAAGCCATCCATCTCAACCAGCATCTGATTCAAGGTTTGCTCACGCTCATCATGACCACCACCCATGCCAGCGCCACGCTGACGACCGACTGCGTCAATTTCGTCAATAAAAATAATACAAGGCGCATTTTTCTTAGCTTGTTCAAACATGTCTCTCACGCGCGATGCGCCTACACCAACAAACATTTCTACAAAATCAGAACCAGAAATAAAGAAAAATGGCACAGAAGCTTCGCCCGCAATAGCTTTGGCCAAGAGAGTTTTACCTGTTCCAGGGGGTCCGACTAACAAAACACCTTTAGGGATCTTTCCGCCTACCTTGGTAAACTTACCTGGATCAGATAAGAAATCAACTAACTCAGCAACGTCCTCTTTCGCTTCATCCACACCAGCCACATCTGCAAAGGTTACATTTGACTCATCTTTAGGAATTAGGCGTGCCTTAGACTTGCCAAAGCTCATTGGATTTTTGCCACCCATGGCGCCACCAGCACCCTTCATGGTGTAGAGAATCACTGCAATTAACAATAAGATTGGCGCTAGAGAAATAACCAGTTGCTTGAAAAATCCATCTTTTTCAGGTGGCTTAGCAACTACATTTACACCATTGTCGAGAAGGTCACCCATTAAACCTAAATCACCAGGCGAATAAGTAGAAAACTGCTGACCACCAGCGCCCACACCAGAAATACTACTTCCGGCAATGGTTACCTCAGAAACATCCCCTTGTTTAACGCTTTGAATAAACTGAGAATAAGTAATCTCACTCTTCTGCTCATTCACTTCAAATTGACTAAAAATTGAGGTAAGAACACTACCCAAAACCAACCATAACAATAAATTTTTAAACATGGTGCAATACTAAAATTATAAAAAAATAAGACGGGTAACTATACCCTATTGCGTACTTACATATGAGCTGATGGCGTTTTTTCAAGGTTTTTCAACAAAAAAAACTAAATTCTGTCATAATTATTCACTTATAAAGTCAAACACTTACTACTATGTCAAAAATCAAATTATCAGTCCTTATTCTTACAACTGCCTTACTGAGCTCTTGTGGCTTCCACACCCCTGTTAAAAATACATCTCTGAATGCCACTATCGTCAGTGAAAGCTCTAATGCATTTGCCAATGAGTTAAAGACTAGATTTAACCAAGAAGCAATACAAAATCTAACCATTCAAATTGGTGCAGAGGTGCAAAAGCAACAAACCGCCTCATACAAATCTGGCAATACAGTAAACAGCTATACCTTAAGTTTAAGTGTGCCCGTCAAGGTCTTTGATGCTGATCAAAAGTTACTCCTATCTCAATCCTTAACTAGCAAACTACATCTTAATAAGATCGATTCATCACAAGCAGATAGATTGCAAATTGAAGAGTCTTACACCCAGCTAAGAAATACACTGATTAAAAAACTCATCAGAAGATTGTCAAAACTCAATGAGAATTAAGCCTGAATCGCTTAACGCTCAATTAACCAACAAGCTCGAATCACTCTATTTTGTTTTTGGTGCAGAATTTTTATTAATCGAACAAAGTCTTGGTGAAATAAACTCTGCTGCCAAGCAAGCAGGTTTTGATGAAAAAATCCGTTTTGAAATTGATGGAAATTTTGATTGGGGGCTGATCACTGCTGAAATCGCCAACATCTCTCTGTTCTCGCCCAAGCGCATTATTGAGTGTAAGCTCAAAACAGGAAAAATTGGCGTTAAAGGCTCCAAAGCTTTAACCACATTAGCAAGCAATATTCCCAACGACATTCTGCTGATCGTTACCACTGGCAAGCTTGACATGTCGCAGCAAAAAAGTAAATGGTTTAAAACTCTTGAGCAGTACGGTGGCGTCATTCAACATTGGGAAATAACCCGAGATCATTTGGTCGGCTGGATTAGTAACCATATGGCCGGTGTTGGGCTTGAAGCCAACAGCGAAGTTGCGCAAAGTATTGCGTTTTATACTGAGGGCAATCTATTGGCATCTATGCAGGAAATTCAAAAGCTAAAGATGACTTATCCTGATGGCAAAATAAATACTCAGGAGTTTCTTTCACAAGCGCAAGAACAGTCTCAATACACTATTTACGGCCTTATTGATGCTGCTCTACTGGGGGACGCCACACAAGTAAACAAAATTTATAAAACACTACTCAATGACACTGCTATGCCCATTCAACTTAGCAGTTCATTGTATCGAGAGATAAAATCTATTATCGGCATGTCAATTGAAATGCATCAAAATAACGATATCAATACTATCTTGCAAACTCACCGAATTTGGAATAAGAGAAAGCCTGTTATGACTAATATTCTCAAACGCTATCCTTATCAACGCCTACAAAAATTACTATTATCACTAGGACGTATTGACCGCTCCATCAAAGGCATGGATAATCTCAATGTAGTGGATGAATTACACACACTTTTATTAAATTTGGCTGGGAAAAACCAATGGGCTCAATAGACAACTTAATTACCACACTGGGTAAAAACGCACGCATTGCCGCTAAGAGCTTGCGTAGCGCAACAACCAAGACAAAGAATAGTGCACTTGTTAATATCGCTATGCAAATCAATCAAAACAGAGAGGCCATTCTTGCAGCCAATCAACAAGATGTGGAGCAGGGTAAAAACAACCAACTAGACAACTCCCTAATTGACAGGCTCATCCTTGACGATGTTCGAATTGATGGCATCATTGAAAGCCTTCATCAAATTACCGCTTTGCCTGATCCAATCGGCGAAATTACCGATTTAAAATTCCGTCCAAGTGGCATTCAAGTCGGCAAGATGCGCGTGCCTTTAGGAGTGATGGGCATTATTTATGAATCTCGTCCAAACGTCACTATTGATGCCGCTGCTCTTTGTTTAAAATCGGGCAACGGGGTTATTTTGCGCGGCGGTTCAGAAGCCATACACTCAAATCTAGCCTTATATCAATGCATTAAACAAGGGCTAGATGATGCCAATTTAGATACGCACTGTGTGCAACTCATTGACACCACCGATCGCGCTGCAGTTAATGCGCTGGTTCAGGCATCTGAATATGTTGATGCTATTATTCCACGTGGCGGCAAAGGTTTGGTTGAAGCGATCAGCCAAAGCGCTACCGTGCCAGTTATCAAGCATCTTCATGGCGTTTGTCATACTTATATTGATAAAGATGCCGATACCGACAAAGCTATTAAAATTGCTTTTAATGCCAAAACTCGCCGTTACGGGGTGTGTAATGCCATGGAAACTTTACTGGTGCACGCATCAGCTGCTGGCAAGGTGCTACCTGAATTGATTGCAGAATACACACTTAAAGGTGTTGAACTAAGAGGTTGTGAACAAACCATGCAACTTTCCAAGCAAGTTATCAAGGCAACAGATGAAGACTGGGACACAGAATATTTAGATGCCATCCTTTCTATCCGCATTGTTAATTCCATGTCCGATGCGATCGAGCACATCGAGCAACATGGCTCGGGACATACTGAATCAATCGTTACCGAAAACTACACTTCAGGCCGTAGATTTATTACCGAAGTTGATTCTGCATCGGTAATGATTAACGCCTCCACGGGCTTCGCAGATGGCTTTGAATATGGCTTTGGCGCTGAAATTGGCATTAGCACAGATAAGTTTCACGTTCGTGGACCAGTTGGCCTTGAAGGTCTTACTTCACAAAAATACATCGTCCTTGGTGACGGCCACATTAGACAATAAACCCTACTCAAAAAATGAATACAGAAGACACATTAGCCGTTTTCCAACGCGGTACAGATGAAATATTGCCACTTGAAGAGCTTAAGAAAAAACTCGCCAAAAATCAGCCTTTGCGCGTCAAAGCTGGCTTTGACCCAACCGCACCCGATCTACATTTAGGTCACACAGTTCTAATCAACAAACTTAAACAGTTGCAAGATTTGGGTCATGAAATTCTATTCCTAATTGGCGATTTCACCGGCATGATTGGCGACCCTACCGGGAAAAGCACCACACGACCACCGCTCACCCAAGAGCAAGTTGTTATAAATGCTCAGTCTTATCAAGATCAAGTTTTTAAAATTCTAGACAAGGATAAAACCACGGTTGTTTATAATTCAGAATGGATGAACAAAATGAGCTCTGCCGAGATGATTCAGCTTGCCTCACAGCAAACAGTTGCTAGAATGCTCGAACGTGACGACTTCTCCAAGCGTTACAAATCAGGCAAAAGTATCTCCATCCATGAGTTCTTATATCCACTCATCCAAGGTTACGACTCTGTTGCGCTTAAATCAGACATTGAGCTTGGTGGTACTGACCAAAAATTCAACCTATTGATGGGGCGTGAATTACAAAAACAAGCGGGCATGGAGCAGCAAGTTATTCTCACTATGCCAATCCTTGAAGGCTTAGACGGTGTGCAAAAAATGTCTAAGTCTTTAGATAATTACATCGGTATTGACGACAAACCAGATGATATGTTTGGCAAAATTATGTCAATTTCTGATGAGCTAATGTGGCGCTATTTAGAGCTTTTAAGTTTTGAGTCGCTCGACACAATCGCCTCTTGGAAAGCTGAAGTTGAAAATGGTGAAAATCCTAGAAATATCAAATTTCGCCTAGCAGAAGAAATCATTACTCGTTTTCATAGTAGTGACGCCGCTAAACAAGCACAACAAAATTTCACTAATCGATTTGCCAAAAACAAAATACCGGATGAAATGCCAGAATTTAGCTTTGCCTCAGGCATTAAAATCGCCAACTTATTAAAAGATGCTGGGCTGGTCAACTCAACCTCAGATGCCTTTAGAATGATCAAAGAAGGTGCCGCTAAGATCGAAGGTGTAAAAATATCCGATCGAAATCTTATTCCAGAAATAGGCACAGCTGTTTATCAGGTCGGCAAGCGTAAATTTGCGAGGGTGACAGTTCAGTAAAAAAATGTTATAATACTAACCCCTGGGGATGACATGGCTTCGACGAGGAGTTGGATCTCAAGGACGCATGCCGA
>JABGQC010000025.1 GCA_018644675.1 Candidatus Thioglobus sp. | reverse complement strand
ATTTTCAGCTGGATAAGCCGTTTGTCGCATCTTGGTGCGCATACGCCCAGGATTTAACGAATTAGTCTTAATATTAGTTTTTTCAAGCTCCTCAGACAAGGTTTTGCTCAAGCCTTCAATCGCAAACTTGCTGACGCCATAAGCACCCCAATAGGCTCTTGCATTACGCCCTACTGATGAAGACAAAAATAGAATTCTCGCATCATTAGACTTGTTAAGCGCTGGAATTAAAAATTGCGTCAGCATAAAAGGAGCGTTGACATTAATCTGCATGGTGGAATACCAAAGCTTAAGATCATACTGCTCAATTGGCATCATGGTGCCGATAATGCCAGCATTGTGAATAAGACCATCTAGCTGGCCAAAATTATCCAAAATATCTCTTTGTAGTTGCTCATAATGCTCTGGTGTTGCCCCTTCAAGATCTAGTGGATACAAAATCGGCTCTACAAATCCTGCCTCCACTACTTCATCATAAGCGCCTTCAAGAGAGCCTAAATCACGTCCAAGCATAATTACAGTCGCACCTGCTTTGGCTAAATCTAGGGTCATCGCTTTGCCAAAACCTCGGTTTGCACCTGTGACTAGAACAACCTTACCTTTTAACTCATCCTGAGTGATTGAATAATTTGTTGAAATTTGCATTAACTTAACTCCTTTTTACTTTGTACACCCAGCTCTTTAAGTTTTTCCGCGCGACCAATTAAATTACCCTTACCTTCTGAAAGCTTGCTGCGCGCTTCTTTGTAGCTTTTTTGCGCTTTATCTAAGTGTTTTTCAATGTCATCCATTGACTTGATAAAACCAAATAGCTTGTCGTACATAGCACCCGCTTGACGAGCAATCTCTTCTGAATTTTGATTCTGACGCTCTGTTTGCCAAATATGGTGTACGGTTTTAAGGCTCATCATTAAGGTTGAAGGGGACACCAGAACAATATTCTTTTTAAGGGCTATGGTAAACAAATCTGGCTTTTGATCAAGTGCTACCAACAAGGCTGATTCAATCGGAATAAAAACAAAAATAAAATCAAGCGTTAGCACGCCTTCCAGGTTTTCATATTCCTTAATACTGATGCCATTAATATGCGCCTCAACTGAGCTTACATGCGCCTTTAATGATGCCGAATTAGACTGTTCAGCGATATAATCTTTATAAGCCTTAAGAGACACTTTAGAGTCAATAATAATATCTTTGTCTTCTGGAAGGTGCAATACAACATCTGGCTTAAAAGCCTCTCCCTGTTCGTTTTTGAGTTGTTTTTGCGTGGTAAATTCATGCCCCTCTCTTAAGCCAGAGCTGGATAATATTGAGCTAAGAATCATCTCACCCCAATCACCTTGTTGCTTATTATCGTAAGTTAAGGCGTTGGTTAAATTTTGCGTTGTTTCCTGTGCTTCAATACTGGTTCTTTTAAGGTTGTCAATTTGTGCAGAAAGTGTTGCTCGTTCTTTAATTTGTTCATTGGTGATCACCTCAATTTTATCTCGAAACTCTTTAAGTTGAGCTTGAAGTGGTGTCAATAGTTCTGAGTTTTTAATGCTTAAATTATTACGATCTTTTGTTAAGATATCGCCTGCTACCGCCTTGAAATCTTTGCTCATCTGCTCTCTGGCAATGTTGATCATATCAATTTGGTTTTCATAAGATTTGATCTTTTCATCAAGGCTAACTTCAAGATGGATTTTTTCTGTATTCAAAACCTTTAGCTGTCTATCAAGATAAATATAAACAGCGATAGCGCCTACCAATAAGCCAAAAAATAAACTCAATAAATCCATTACAACAACTCCAATAATTCTTGTGGGTGATTAATTAAATAATCATAATTCCAATTTTTCTCTACCTTACTATAGCCATAACTCACCGCCACAGTTTCAACCCCGGCATTAATGCCTGCCAACATGTCATTTTTATCATCACCCACAAACAAACAGCGACTTGGGTCCGTCGCTAATTGCGCACAGGCATACAGCAGTGGTGCAGGATGTGGCTTGTTAAATTCCAACGTATCACCACAAACCACCACACCAGGCTTAATGTCTAGTTTTTCAAGCAATAGATGGGTTAAATTCTCGGGTTTGTTGGTCACAATACCCCAGTCTATTTTGAGACTTTCTAAGGTTTTAATTAAGCCATCAATGCCGTCAAATACTGAGGAACTTCGGTCAATATTATCCGTATATATTTCTAAAATTCTTTGATGTCGATCAGTAAATTGAGAATGATTTTCATCGCAATCAAATCCGTATTTAATTAACGCTTTACCGCCAAAGGCCACTAGTGGCTTGATTTTATCAAAAGGCTTTTGTGCAAACCCATCCTGCTTGAGAAGTGTATTTAAAGCATAAGCCAAGTCTGGCGCCGTATCAATCAGCGTGCCATCTAAATCAAATAAAATGGTGTCAACCGTCATAGAAGTTCGTTAAAATCTTAAGTCTACAAATTATAACGTTTACACCTGGTATTTCTCATGCTGTTTTTAAGATCATTACTGTATTTTCTAGGCTCAACCTTGGTGTTGAGTTTTCTAGTCGCTTTATCATTAGTTTTATTCTTTTTACCTGTTAAATATCGCTACGGAATATTATCAAAATGGGCATTGTTTTGCCTGTGGTGGCTTAAAGTTGTACTTAATATAAAGCTTAACGTTATTGGTAAAGAAAACATCCCTGACAAAGCCAGTGTGATTGTTTCCAACCACCAATCAACCTGGGAAACGCTGGGCTTGCAAACCATCTTTCCTCATCAAACTTGGGTGCTCAAACAAGAGCTACAGTGGATTCCAATTTTTGGATGGGGCTTGGCACTATTAAAGCCAATTATCATCAATCGCGGCGAGAAACTCAAAGCCATCAAAAAAGTAATGAAACAAGGTTCGGCTAGAATTAAAGAGGGTATCTTTGTGGTTGTATTCCCCGAGGGCACGCGTCAACCTTATAACAAATTAGGTGAGTATCAAAATGGTGGTGTCGCCATTGCCAAAAAAACTGACTGTGACATAGTGCCTGTTTATCATAACGCTGGCAAACTTTGGCCAAAAGGCAGCTTTGTTAAACAACCTGGAACCATTACACTCGTTATTGGAAAGCCTATTAAATCAGTTGGTAAGAACGCTTCAACACTAACCAAAGAAGTTCGCGATTGGACCTTAACAATGCAAGATAAATACTGAATACTATCAAGGCAAGAGGCGATCTATCAAACTATCGTACCTAAGTTTGTTTTTGTACAAATCAACCAAAAGATCAATTTTCTCTAATTGTAATTCTTGATAATCTTCCTGCTCAATGATCGCAAACCTAACATCGCCCTTTCCTGCAAAATAAAGATTTAACTCGTTATCAACTTCATTTTTCTTAACTTGTTGTTCGGTGAGTTTTAGCTGAATAAGGCCCTGCTTAATATCAGTACTGAGTTTATTAATATCTGACACAACATCTTTTAATTTATTTTCATACTTGAGCTCAATTTGCCTCTTCTTAAGCTCATACTTGCTCAAATACACCTGGTTGGAAATATCGCCAGTCAACGGATAGGAAAAGACAAATTTAGCCTCAATATTGGTTTCTTTTGATTTTGAATAACTACTGTAATTACCTTTGTTTTCATCCTTAGAGGCACTTATTGTAAAATCAAAATCTGCAAGTTCCGCGTTTTTATAGGTTTTGATACTTCGAGCATTTTTTTGTATTTCAAGATCAATGCGCTTAAGATCCCGTACATTAAGCTGACTATAACGTGCCACATCATCGATTAAGTTAATATAAAAAATATCGGGCAAAGTGGGGAAATTTTTAGAAAAATCAACTTGCTTTATAGAGGCAGATAGCAAGCCTGTTTGGGCCTTTAGTTTTGACTTTAAACTTAATAAAAGACGCTTTTTCTTGTCAATAAATCTTGAGAGAACCTTAACATCCCTAGATTGACTTTTTGTCATTTTTTTACCAAAATTTTGTAATTTTCCAATGGCTTTGCTAACAGCATTAATTTGCCATTTAAAATTCACCCAATCAATAAATTCAAACACTTTATCCTCAATAAAATCTTCTTGGGTTTCTGCTAGCACCAACCGCTCATCTTCATAATCTAAAACTGCTAAATCATAGGTTTTTTGATCAACAATACCAGATTTATTTTTAAGCAAAGGCAGGGTCCAGCTAATGCTTGCATCATTTAAATATTCAGTGGTGTTTTTATCTTTTTGATAGCCATTTTTATCATGCATTTGTTCGTCTTTAACTGGCAAAGATCGATCAAAAGACAAGTTTAACTCTGAACCGTTTGAGAAAAATTTCTTGGATAAATCAGAAGATATCTTGCCAACTTCTTGATCGGTTTCACGCGCATAATCAGTACTTGAGGTGTAGTCGTATTTCTGCTTATCTTTACGAATGCGGCCAATCTCCGCCCCAACATCCCAAGACCAGTTTTCATAGTTGGCTCGATCGCCTTCCATCTCAAGTTGTTTAATTTTTAGATTAATCATTTCTTTTTCAAAAAACTCATGACTGGATAACAGCTGATCTACAAAGGTTTTTTGTGTGTAAGCAGCTACTTTACAGCTTAAAAATAAACTTAATATCAACAATAATCGCATCATTATGACCTATTAAAATTGGCTAATTATAAGCAAGATTAATTTTGTATAAAAATTCATTTGTTAAGCTATTTTTGGTAAAATTGTTTAGTTATTTTTTTGATAATAAAAGATGCAAGGAATACCGGCCAATATAAAACTTTTAAGCTTTGCCAAAAAAGGATTAATTTTTTCACAGACTTACACCGTGAAAGATCTTCCAAGGATTAGAGACATTGTTTCCAATGTCGATGATCAGGTTAATGTTAAATTGAATTTTTATATTGAGAACAATAAAATTCCTTGTATTGAAGGAAGTGTGGAATTAGAGGTGGCGCTAGATTGTCAGCGCTGCTTAAAAGAAGTTAAGCTTCATCTAAATCCAGTTTTTAAATTGGCTTTTATTATTCATGAAAATCAAGCTGAAGATTTAGATCCAAGCTTTGAGACTATTCTGAATGCAGATGAAGAATTCTCAGCAATAGAATTTATAACGGATGAGGTGCTAATATCCATTCCAATGATACCGATGCATTCACATGAATGCCAATCGTACAAGGATAAAAGCCCAGTAATAGAGCAAAAGCGTAAAAACCCTTTTGCAGTTTTAGAACAATTAAAAAACTCAACCAAGGAGTAGAAAGATGGCTGTACAAAAAAGTAGAAAAACCCCTTCAAAAAGAGGCATGCGCCGCTCACATAATGCATTAACAAGTCCTGCGTTATCAGAAGATCAAGAAACAGGTGAAACTCACCTACGTCACCACATTACTGCTGATGGTTACTACCGTGGCAAAAAGGTAATCAACACTACAGAAGTTCAAGAAGTAGAAGCTTAACAACACCATGATTATCAAGGTATCAATTGATGCCTCAGGGGGAGATCATGGCATTCCTGTTACAATTGAAGCGGGAATTAAAGCTCTGGGTGTGTTTCAAGATCTACAATTAACCTTTGTAGGTGATCAGCCAACCATTGAGGCTGAAATTAACAAACACCCCTCTTCTAAAGCGCTCGCCTCTAGAATTCAAGTTGTTCATGCCACTGAAGTGGTATTAATGAATGAATCTCCAGCAATTGCTCTTCGAAAAAAGAAAGACTCTTCAATGCGTGTTGCCATCAATCTGGTTGAATCAAACCAAGTAGATGCGTGCGTAAGCGCCGGTAATACGGGCGCCTTGATGGCCATTTCTCGCTTTGTACTTAAAA
The DNA here is from genome assembly GCA_018644675.1 of Candidatus Thioglobus sp. GTDB lineage: Bacteria > Pseudomonadota > Gammaproteobacteria > PS1 > Pseudothioglobaceae > Thioglobus_A. Next base: position 19,463 of record JABGQC010000025.1, on the reverse strand, counting down.
CTATCAAAGGCATAGATAGACCTGCCATTATGGGGCGCATGCCAACCATGACTGGCCATACTCACATGCTTGACTTGGGTGCTAATGTTGACTCCAGTCCACAAGCATTACTAGAGTTTGCCACCATGGGCTCCATTGCCGTTGAGCAAACTGAAGGTATTTCCAAGCCTACTGTCGGTCTTTTAAATGTTGGTGAAGAAGACATGAAAGGCAACGATAAGATCAAGAAAACCTCTGAGCTACTAAAGGCATCAAATCTAAATTACCACGGATTTGTTGAAGGTGATGACATCTATAAAGGTTCGGTTGATTTGGTTGTATGTGATGGCTTTGAGGGTAATATCGCCCTTAAAGCCAGTGAAGGTGTGGCCAGTATGATGAGTCATTATTTAAAACGCGCCTTTACCCGCAACTGGCTAACCAAAATTGTAGCACTCATTGCAACACCCGTTTTAAAAGACTTTAAATCGAGTCTTGATCCTGGAAAATACAATGGTGCTAGCTTGTTAGGCCTGCGTGGTATTGTGGTTAAAAGCCATGGTGGTGCTACTAGTGATTCGTTCTTTGTGGCAATCTCTGAAGCCTACACCGAAGTCAATGCTAAAATTATTGACAAGATCTCCTCTCAAGTCTCAAAAGAATTGGAAAAAAATGAATAAATTTGCTCGGATTATTGGCACAGGAAGTTACCTGCCGCCAAATGTAGTTACCAATGACGACCTATCTAAAACTATTGATACAACAGATGAGTGGATTACCACGCGAACAGGTATCAAGCAACGACATGTGGTTTCAGACGAAAGCACTTGTGACTTAGCGCACAAAGCGTCAATACAAGCACTTGAAATGGCTGGGATTGACGTATCTGAGCTTGACTTAATCATTTTAGCCACCACCACACCAGATAAAATTTTCCCAGCAACGGCAACCATGCTGCAAAAAGCCATTGGTGCCTCTTGTCCTGCTTTTGACTTGCAATCTGTATGTGCTGGCTTTATCTTTGCACTTACCACTGCGGAGCAATACATTAAAACAGGTGCCGCTAAAAATGTTTTAGTTGTTGGCAGTGAAACCATGTCAAGAATCGTAGACTGGAACGATCGCTCAACAGCCATTCTCTTTGGTGATGGTGCAGGTGCTGTTGTACTTACTGGCAGTGAAGAGACTGGAATTCTACATTCTAAACTTTTCAGTGATGGCACTTACCTATCATCTTTACAAGTTAATAATAATTTTATCAATGAAACAGGCTTCATTGAAATGGCGGGCAATGAAGTTTTTAAAATTGCAGTCAATCGCTTATCTGAATTAGCTGAAGAAACTTTAAAGGAAGTGGGCATGAGCTCAGAAGAGCTTGATTGGATGGTACCCCACCAAGCTAATATACGCATTATATCAAGTGTTGCTAAACGCATTAAAACACCCATGGATAAAGTTATTGTTACTTTGGAAAATCATGGCAATACCTCAGCAGCTTCCATCCCATTAGCACTTGACACAGCGGTGAGAGATGGACGAATCAAAAAAGGTGACAACCTCTTGATGGAAGGTATCGGTGGTGGATTTAGCTGGGGTAGTGTTTTAGTACAGTTTTAATTTTTGCTGAATTTAACCATGATGGCACTACTCTAAAACACCCTGGCTTCTAGTTTTTCAATAAGTTTTTGCAAAACCTGCGCATCAACACTTAAATCACACAAGCAATCCTTAGCTTGCAAATACAACGCTTGATAAGCTTCTTTAGACCCTTGTAGGCCGATGATTGATGGATAAGTCGGCTTATTTTTCTCGCTATCTGAATGCTGCTGCTTGCCCAATACTCCTACTGGAACTTCAATATCTAGCACATCATCTTGAATCTGATAAGCCAAGCCAATTGCTTGAGAAAATGTTTTCAACAGGGTTCGGTCTTGCTCACCACTTTGGGCAACAATAGCGCCCAAATCAACTGCACAACTGAGCAAGGCACCTGTTTTTTTTCGGTGCATACTTTCAAGTAGTTTAATCTCTACTGTTTGATCAACAATAGACAAATCAATTGCTTGCCCTTCAGCCATCTCAAAAGCAGCGTGTGTCAACATAGACAAAAGCTCTATTTTTATCTGACTATCCAATAAAGAATCATTTACCAGTACTTCAAAGGCCAGGGCCTGAAGCCCATCGCCTGCCAAAATCGCCTGAGCTTCGTCAAAATACTTATGACATGCAGGTTGATTATGGCGAATATCATCATCATCCATGGCTGGAAGGTCATCATGAATAAGTGAATAAGCATGAATAAATTCTACCGCACAACTACTAGAATCTGCCCGCTCCAAATCAACACCAAACATGTCTGTTACGCAATACGTTAGTATAGGTCTAAAGCGCTTCCCCCCTGCTAATACGCTATAGCGCATTGCCTCAGTTAACGACCCTTGAGTGGTTAAATAGTGATCGAGTTTAGCATTAACTCTGGCAACATATTGATCAAACTGCATACAGATTAATTACGCATTGTCCAGTGGGGTTTCGTTAACAAAACCATCCTGTTCAGTAAGTTTTGAGATTTTTTGACTAGCATCATCAAGCGCCAATTGGCAAGATTTTGTCAATTCAACGCCTTTGGAAAAATAAGATAAAGAATCTTCTAGGCTCAAATCACCAGATTCCATTGTTTTGACAATTTCTTCTAAATCAGCCAATCCTTTATTAAAATCAAATTTTTTAGTCATAGTTTATCGCTTGCCTCCGCCGCCTACTTTAGAGAGTATTTTATCCATAATTCGACTGGGTAATATTCTTTTCAGTATTGCTAATAATTTAGTTGGAAAGGTGACCCAGTAGTGAATCTTAGCTTTAGAGGATTCCAGTGCGTGCAATGTACACTTCAAGACTGACTCAGGTGGCAAAGTATAAGCGGCCAATTGACTTGATTTTAAACGTTTAATCATGCCTTGATAATTTAGCTGATAAGCGCTGTTGTTCATATCAACATACTCTTTAAAGGCTAAGTAAGCATTCGCTCTAAATTGGGATTCAATTGGACCTGGCTGAATCAGAGATAATTGTATACGCGTATCAATAAGCTCGAGCCTAAGTGTATCTACAAGCCCTTCAATGGCGAATTTTGACGCATTATACGGCCCTCGAAAAGGCATAGCCACAAAGCCTAATACCGAACTCAAATAAATAATTCTTCCGGCATTATTTTGCTTCATTTTTGGTAAAACTAAATTGGTTAGCTCGTGCCAACCAAATACATTTGTTTGAAATTGAACCTCTAGCGCCTCTCTGGAAATATCCTCTAAAGCACCCACTTGACCATAAGCGCCATTATGAATTAATCCATATAGGGTATCTGTCTGAGTATAAATTTCACTAACAGCAAGTTGAATAGAGGCAGATGAAGCAAGGTCTAATTGGTACGATTCAAATCCTAATTGCTTAAGTTTTATTACGTCCTTGGATTTTCTAGCCGTTGCAAAAACACGATACCCAGCCTGCTTTAACCCTTGTGCAAGGCACAACCCAATTCCACTAGAACAGCCCGTAATTAAGACTGAACGCATTATTTTTGTGCTTTAGTCCAAAAATCAGCAACTGATTTAAGTTCGGGATTTATACTTTGTGAACGCAGTACTAGAAAATCATACGCCATGCGAAAACCTTTGCTTGATAGAATGTCTTCCACTTTTTTAGGCTGCATTCTTTCTAGGCGGTTTTGCATCATCCAGGTATCTTTAATTCGAGCAGTTAGCCATCTTGGTAAAGATACTTGTTTAATTTGGTTAATAATAACTTCTTCAGAAGCCTGGCTCATTGCCAAATAAGTGCTTTTTTGTTTTTTCTTAATTATCTGAAAACGCTCATTTTGAGCTTGCCATAAAAAAACAGCAAACAAAAAAGCAGGAGTTACCGGCTTGTTTCTTTTAATCCTATTGGAAGTGTTGTTTAAAGCAATTTTAATAAACTCATTTTTATGTGTCTGTTTAAATAAATGCCTTAATAAATCATATTTTTCTAAACGTTCGAAAACTTTATAACCATACTCATTGTGAAACAACTTAATGCACTCTTCATACAATCGAGCAGGTGAGATGTTACTCAGTAGCGATGCCTGCTTATGAATAGCTTCTTTTATTTCATCACTAAGCTGAAAATCAAGTTTTGTTTGAAATCTAACCGCCCTAATCATACGCACCGGATCTTCTTCAAAGCGCAGCATTGGTTTGCCGATAATATGAATGGTTTGAGACTCAATATCTTGCAAACCACCAATATGATCAATCACCTCTTTAGTGTGAATATCATAATAAAGTGCGTTAACTCTAAAATCACGGCGCACCACATCCTCTTCAACTTTACCATAACAGTTGTCACGCACAATAACACCAGTCTTAGCGGTTTTAACTTGGCCCGATCTAAAGGTTGCCACTTCTAAATATTTTCTCGCTGAAAACATCACATGCACCAAACGGAAACGTCTACCAATTAAGCGTGAACGCTTAAACAGCTTATGCACCTGCTCTGGCTTAGCGTTAGTGGCAATGTCAAAGTCTTTCGGCTTTAGGCCTAACAATAGATCGCGCACACAGCCACCCACTAAATAAACCTCAAAGCCAGCTTTAGCAATCGTTTGTACTACTTTAATAGCGTCCCTATCTAGCAGCCTTTGATCAAAATCAACTGGCTGACGAACAATGTTGGTAGTTTTCTTTTTACGAAAGATGTTGAAGATTGACAATCGGCTTAGGACTCCACCCAGTTTGTTGATGTTCAGCGACAATCGTTGTGTAAACGCCGCCACGCACATTAAATATGGCTTTTAGACGCATAAATCTTGGATTGGTTGCTTTAACCAAATCACTTAAAATTTCATTGGTAACCGCCTCATGGAAGGCACCCTCATCACGAAATGACCAAATATACATTTTTAATGATTTGAGCTCAACACAAGCTTGATCTGCAATATATTCCAAATGCAGAGTGGCAAAATCAGGCTGTCCTGTTTTAGGGCAAAGACAAGTAAATTCTGGCATATCAATTTGAATAACAAAATCACGCTCAGGATTTGGATTGTCAAAAACTTCAAGTTCTTTACTAGGATGTGAAGACATGGTTTCTTTAAGTTAAAATTAAAAAATGATACTATTTTACACGCCTATAGAGGCTGTTGAAATAGCGATACTAAAAAGCTTTACCGATTAATTGACTAAATTTGCCGTGGCGGTATGCGTAGAACACAAAAATAATCAATAACACTGTTAAATGCACCCACCACATCCCTACAAAGGCAGATATTTCACCACGCTCCAAACTTGATTTGGCAACTAATAGTGCATTATTGTAAACAATAAACACCAACACACCTGTAAGCACACCCAAATTCTTACCACCACGCGGTGAAGTTTTGCCGAGCAAAATACCAAAAATAGATAATATTAATACACTAATAGGTTGGGAGATTCTCCATTGCCACTCTGCAATCTCTTTAACATCGCTTGAAAATATTAAATCCAGAGTGGGTTTTGATTCAATTTTTGTCACGCTGGTAGTGCCACGGTTATTTTCACCATCAATAATTTGCAAATCATATTGATCAAAATTGAGAATTTTTTTATTGACTTCTGCCGGAAACCCATGATACCGTACACCCTCTTTAAGGCGCAGATAAACACTCTTAGTTTTAGCATCTGTATACTTATGAGCCTGGTCAGCGAGTGTGATAATCGGCTGACGTTGACCACCAGATAAGGCATAAATAAAAACCTTCTCCATATCCTGAGTTGACTCACCCTCTGTTGATTTAACTTTTTCAGCATAAAAAACAATGTCGCCGCCTTTAAACTCTTGAAACTCACCTTCTTTAATAAAAGAAAATTCTGATGCATTTTCACTACGATCCATAATCATGCTGCGCTGTTGCTTTGACCAAGGAACGGCGACCGTCGTTAAAAACAAGATAAAAATAAAAATAACAATCACAACTGGCTGAATAAATACCATCAAATGCTTATCGCCAATGCCCAATGAATTCATCACGATGGCTTCTGAATCTTTATAAGACTTGCTAATTGCTAGAATAATAGCCAAAAATAAGGATAAAGATAAAATTAAAGGCACATCTCGAATCATCTTAAAACTGACCAATGGCATTAGCTCAGCAATTGGAACACCCTCTTCCAGACTTTCCTTGATAACTAAAACTAATTGATTACCAAAGATTACCAGTCCAATCACCATAAACACAGCGGCCGTCAGTATTAATACATTGCGTATCAAATACTTAGCAAGAATACTGTTTTGTAATTTAAGCGCCTGAACGACGACAGATGATAAGTGCATGCTTTAAGTATACTTAAAGCGACAAGCGATTACTTCTTTTGTGACATTGAAGCAAAGAATTCGTCGTTAGTTTTAGTTAGTTTTAAGCGATCTATCAAGAATTCTGCCGCCTCTACCGTATCCATGGGGTGCAAGATTTTTCTTAAAATCCACAATTTTTGCAATTCTTTTTCATCAGTAATTAATTCCTCACGGCGCGTACCAGAGGCGTTAATATTAATAGCTGGGAAGATACGCTTCTCACTTAAGCGCTTTTCTAAATGAAGCTCCATATTGCCTGTACCTTTAAATTCTTGATAAATAACCTCATCCATTTTTGAACCAGTATCGATCAACGCAGTGGCGATGATTGTAATACTTCCGCCATTTTCAATATTTCTAGCTGCACCAAAAAAACGTTTAGGACGCTGCAAAGCGTTTGCATCCACACCACCTGTTAACACCTTTCCAGAAGAAGGTGCAACCGTGTTATAGGCTCTAGCCAGACGCGTAATAGAGTCTAGCAATATGATTACATCTTTACCTTGCTCAGCACGTCTCTTAGCCTTTTGAATCACCATTTCAGCCACCTGAACATGGCGTTTTGCAGGCTCATCAAAAGTTGAGGCGATAACTTCTCCTCGTACCGTTCTTGCCATTTCAGTAACTTCCTCTGGGCGCTCATCAATCAGCAAAACAATCAGCTCACACTCAGGATGATTTCGAGAAATTGAAGATGCGATATTTTGCATAATCATGGTCTTACCTGCTTTTGGCGGTGCAACCAACAAACCTCTTTGACCCTTTCCGAAAGGTGCAATTAAATCAATTACTCGCGCGGTAATATCTTCTGTGCCACCATTACCAATTTCCAAACCCAGTCTTTGATCTGGATGAATTGGCGTTAACGAGGCAAAAGGCACTCGATTGCGAACATTTTCTGGGTTTTCACCATTAACTTCAGATACCTGGACCAAAGCAAAGTATTTTTCACCCTTTTTAGGTGCGCGAATCTTGCCGGCAACTAAATCACCAGTTGAAAGATTAAAGCGCTTAATTTGATTTGGGGAGATGTAGATGTCATCTGCACCTGAAGTATAAGAGTCATCACTTGATCTTAAGAAACCATATCCATCTTGCAAAATATCTAACACACCATCACCAATCACTTCTTCATTGTTAGCTGCTTTAGCTTTAAGAATAATAAAGATAAGCGTTTGCTTCTTGGCACGTGAGATGTTTTCAGCACCTAGTGATTGAGCTAGCTCTAGTAATTCTTCTGGTGAAGATTTTTTTAATTCTGATAATTTCATGAAATTTCCGTTGTGGTCTGGCAAGAATTTACCAGATGATTGTTGCAATTAAAATGCAAGTGATTGTACATAAGCTCTTTAAAGTGGCTTATGCAGATTGGTTAAATATTAGTATCAATAAAAGTGCTTAGCTCTGCTTTGGATAAAGCACCCATTTTAGTTGCAGCGACCGCACCATCTTTAAACAAAAGCATTGTTGGAATGCCTCGAATACCGTATTTAGGTGGTGTCTGATCATTTTCGTCAACATTAACTTTGGCAATAACTACTTTGCCATCATACTCATCGGCTATTTCGTCTAATACTGGCGCTAACGCCTTACAAGGACCGCACCACTCGGCCCAAAAATCAACCAATACGGTTTGTGCTGAATTAATAACGTCCGCTTCAAAGCTGGCGTCGGTCACTGCTAAAATTTTATCGTTCATAAGTTTTTTAAATGATTCTGAATTGAAAAAGATACAACAGAACTGTTGCAATATGAGAATTATATCACCATTTGGAGTGCCAACCAGGCTTTTATAGTCTTTCTTCTAAAGCCATTTTCAAGCTGGATTGCTGTTTTTTATCCAAAGGCTTACGATCAATATTACTCACGAAAAATACATCTTCAACACGCTCGCCCATTGTTGAGACTCTGGCATTAATTAGTGAAATATTCATTTCATACAGCACGTAAGCAATATTAGACAATACACCCACTTTATCTAAAGTATTAACCTCCAGCTTTGTCAGATGCCATTTTTTGTTCTCACTTAGACTAATGTGGGTTTTGTTATCAAAGTATCGATGTGAATAGTGGGACTTCGGCTTGGCAACATCAACTTCTGGAACACTTAAAGCCTCTGAAATTAGCTGGTGTAAATTTAACCCGTCAAGATTTTTATCTTGCAAAATACTAAGTGTGTTATAGGCTTTATTGTCTTTTGTGGTTAAAATTTTAGCATCAACAATATCTAACCCAGCTCGCTCCAAGACACTAACTAAGTTAAAAAACAAGCCTTTAAAATCATCACACAATACAAAAATATCCACCACATTGCTTTCGGAAATTTTTGAACTAATGGTTATAGGAGATGAATTATTGCCCAATTGTAATGACAAGTGCCACAACATATCGTCCAACTCATAACGTAAATAATAGTCTTTAGGCAAGTGCTCTAAAGTTTGTTGAACAAACGCCATGTCAAAACCTTGAGCGATACAAGCTTCAATTAATGCCTGCTTGTTCTTTTTTATCCGCTGGTCATGACTTAATAAAACCTCTGTATCACTATCTAAATAATGCTTAGCATGCCTAAATAATTTTCTTAATAGAGAGTCCTTCCAATCATTCCAAAGATCATCTTTAGTGGCTCTAATATCTGCCACTGTTAATAAGTATAAATACTCTAAAAACTCTAAAGAACCCACTGAATCACAAAAGTTTTTAACAACAAGCGGATCGTCGATATCTTGTTTTTGTGCCACACTTGACATAAGCAAATGCTTCTCAACTAAGCCTACAACTAATTCTGTATCCGCTATATTAAGTTGATGACTCCTACAAAAAACTTGGGTATCTTGCATGCCTAATTGTGCATGATCTCCACCTCTGCCTTTGGCAATATCATGAAAAAGACCTGCTAGTAACAACAACTCTGGCTTTTTAATTTCTCCTGCTACCTCACTACATAAGCTAAATTCGTGCGAAAATTCATCAATAAAAAAGCGCCTTAAGTTACGAATCACAAACAATGTGTGCTGGTCAACGGTAAATGCATGAAACAAGTCATATTGCATCAATCCCACAATCTTTCCAAAAGCAGGAATATAGTGCTCAAGAACACCATATCTATTCATTAGTTTGAGCGCTTTATTAACACCTTTATTTTGTTGTAAAAGCTCAATAAATAAACGATTATTGTTACGTTTTTTGTAATAATTTTGATCAACCAAACCAAGATTATCTTGCATTTGTCTTAGCGTTCCAGCGCTAATACCGCGAATATAACTATGCTTAGCAATTAACAAAAACACTTCAATAAATGCCGCAGGATTTTGACTAAACACCTGATCATGATTGGCATGAATATAGCCATATGAAATTCTGAACTGACTATTTAAATATTGTGTATTAATTACCTTGTCCTCTAGCAATTGCAACAAGATATCATTCAAACGTGCAACCTTGGTCACTGTCTGGTAATAGTCCTTCATAAAGCGTTCAACTGCCATTGAGTCGCCATCTGTATAGCCAAGCATATTAGCCACTTGTTTCTGATATTGAAACGCCAAACGATCTTCTCGACGAGCGGCGATAATGTGCAGTGCAAATCTGACTCGCCATAAAAATAGCTGTGAGGTTTTTAGCAATTCATATTCATCATTACTTAAATATTTTGCCGCAACCAAGTCAAACAAAGTATCAACGCCAAAATACCATTTAGCCACCCAGGCGACCGTTTGAATATCACGCAAACCCCCTGGACTTTCTTTAATATTGGGCTCAAGATTGTAAGCTGTGTCTGAAAAATTAGCGTGTCTAGCGCGCTGCTCTTTTTGCTTCTCAAGTAAAAAAGATTGCGAAGACCAATCACTCGCCTTAATCACGCTTTTCATTTTATCAAAGGCACTTTCAAGACCGATAAGTAAGCGAGATTCTAAAAGATTGGTAACAATAGATAGATCATCAATAACACGCGCACAATCTTTAATATCTCTAGTTGCATGCCCAACTTCGAGCCCTACATCCCACAAAAATGTCAAAAATTGAGAGATTTTCTCTTGATGAATTTGATGTGAATTATTTGGGATTAAAACGAGTAAGTCGATATCTGAATATAAGTGCAGCTCGCTACGACCATAGCCACCAACCGCAATCAAAGAAACTTGCTCAGGCATCTCAAATCCTTGCCAAATATCTTTTAATAATTCATCAACACCGTTCGCTCTTGCAAGGACAAAACCCTCAACTGCACTAGTAGAATTTAAAAATCCAGCCTGTAGGGAGTGTTGTAGATTTTGATATCGAGTTTTATAATCATCTAACTTCATGCCTAGATGATAACTGATTAATGAGAATGTTGAGCAATATAATCAAGTGCCATTTGTAGTCTTGCCAACGTGCGCTCTTTGCCAACTAGCTGAGCCACTATGTCAATATTTCCCGCATTACCATTGCCACTAAGCGCCAAACGAAATGGCTGACCTATTTTGCCAAAACCGATACCAAGCTCGTCACATACTTGCTTAATTTGGTCCTTAATATTGCCAGCAGTCCAATCGTTTAATTCCAATGCATTGAGTTTTACTAATAACAACTCAATAGATTTAGCATCTTTAAACTGTTTTTTGGCTAATTTTTCATCAAACTCATTAAAATCTTGATAAAACATTTTTAAACCGTCAGCCATTTCCACCAAGGTTTTTGATCGCTCTTGTAAGTGCTCAACCACCGCTTCAATAGTCGGACCTGTTGAAATATCAACAGACTGATGATCTAAATGCCACGCTAAATTTTCAAGCAAGTGTTTAATACTGGCAGACTTAATATATTCCTGATTTAACCAAAGTAGCTTTTCTTGATTAAAACTGGCTGGCGCCTTATTGATATCTTTTAGCTCAAACAATTCAACAATCTCTGTCAGTGAAAACACTTCCTGATCGCCATGCGACCACCCCAGACGCACTAAATAATTTAGCAATGCCTCTGGCAAAAATCCTTCATCACGATACGCCATCACGCTCACTGCACCGTGGCGCTTAGAAAGCCTCGCCCCATCACTACCCAAAATCATCGGTAGGTGTGCAAATTTTGGCAAATCCCAGTCTAGTGCCTCATATAAATTAATTTGTCTAGGGGTGTTGTTAATGTGGTCATCACCACGAATAACTGTATCAATATCCATGTCATGATCATCCACAACTACAGTCAGATTGTAAGTTGGGGTACCATCACTGCGTGCGATAATTAAATCATCCAACTCTTTATTGCCAATAGAAATTTCGCCTTTTACCGCATCGGTAAACGTTACAAAACCTGCCAGAGGGTTTTTAAAACGAACCACACCTGTATCTAGTTTTTTGCCTCGACAACAGCCATCATATTTGGCTTTTTCACCTTTTTCTGTTAGTTCATCACGCAGGATTTGCAAGCGCTCTTTTGAGCACTCACAGTAATAAGCCTCATCTTTGTCTAACAATTGCTGAATAATTTCTTTATAACGATCAAAACGCTGTGTTTGGTAAAAAGGCCCCTCATCATGTGCCAAACCTAGCCAACTCATACCATCCAATATCGCATCAACTGAGGCTTGAGTTGAACGCTCACGGTCGGTATCTTCGATACGAAGTACAAATTGTCCTTTTTGTTTTTTAGCCCAAGCCCAAGCAAACAATGCCGTTCTAGCGCCACCTATGTGTAAATACCCTGTTGGCGAAGGTGCAAATCTTGATTTCATGGTGTGTTAACTTCTGCTGCTCTATCATACCAAAGTTGTGCTTTTTCTAGATCTTGCTCCACCTCTTTACCATCTTCATAGAGCATGCCCAGTGTGTACATAGGCCCAGGAATTCCAAACTTTGCAGCTTTTTCAAACCACTCAATGCATTTGTTAATGTCTTTTTCTACACCTTCACCTGTCATATAAGCAACACCAATCATATGATGTGCAAAAACATGACCCTGTTCAGCAGCTTTAATAAAATTTTCAAAACCCAGGGGTTGATTTTCAACCATACCCAGACCATTCATTTGCATCATCCCAAGTCTCCACTGACTCTCAGCATTACCTTGCGCTGCAAGTGGCGCTAATAATTGATACGCCATGGTGAAATTTTTGGTGTCAAAAGCTGTAATACCACTGGTTAAGTCAGCATCATAAATATCTGTAGAATTAGAATCGTTCACAAGTTTTCTCAAATACAAAAAGACAATAATTTTACACCGAGACTGTTGTTATAATGGCTAATAATTAGCAAACAAACCTTGTCTTTTCGTGGAATTTAGCCAACAAGAAAACAATCAAAATAGTGTCATATCAATAGAGCAAGGAAAAGTTCAACTTATCCATGCACAGCTCAAAACACCGTGCTTTATTTCTAGAAATTTTTTCACTGAAACAAATATTCATACAATTAAAGACATTAGCAAAATCTCGCTTTTTTCACTAGCCAGCCAAGATGATATCGATATTTTAATTATTGGCACGGGTGCCTCACCTCAGTTTCTAGCGGCCAAACAACAAGTTGACATACAACAAATGAATATCGGTACTGAATGCATGAATAGTGAATCCGCCTGTCGAAGTTTTAATCTACTACTCTCAGATATTAGAAATGTTGGTCTGTTGCTACTATGAAGCTTTTTAGCATTGCCACACTGCGCCATTATTGGCACTACTTTAAGATGGACACGCCTTTATTTTTGCTTATTATGGCATTAAGCTGTTTCGGTCTTGTAGTGCTTTATTCAGCCTCTGCCGGGTCAATGTCAACACTTTATAGGCAAGTCTTTCATTTTGCACTAGCCATTAGCGCCATGCTAGTTATTGCACAAATTCCACCTTATTTGCTCAGACGTTTTTCTCCTTATTTAATGCTATTTGGCATTTTTTTACTCACTTTAGTACTGCTTTTTGGATCCAGTAGTGGCGGCGCACAACGCTGGCTAGATCTTGGGTTTATACGTTTTCAACCCTCTGAAATCATGAAAGTTATTGTACCTATTGCAATCGCATCCATCCTTAGTGATAAAGCCCTACCACCAAAACCTCTGCCAATTTTTCTTTCTATTGCCTCTATTATTGCCATTGTTTTATTAATCGCTAAACAGCCTGATCTGGGCACTTCACTACTGATTGGCGCTTCAGGTGTTTATGTTTTATTTTTCTCCGGCATTCGCATTCAAATTCTTAAAAACAATTGGCTTAATATTGGCGCAATTATTTCATTCATTATCGGTAGTGGCTATATTGCCTGGAACTATCTACTCATGGCTTATCAAAAAAAGCGCATCATGACACTTATAGATCCAAGCTCAGATCCCTTAGGCTCAGGCTATCATATCTTGCAATCCAAAATTGCGATTGGCTCTGGCGGAATCTTTGGCAAAGGCCTGGAGCAAGGCTCACAATCTCAGCTAAACTTTCTACCAGAACACGCAACTGACTTTATTTTCGCCGTGGTGGCTGAAGAACTTGGATTGATTGGTGTGTTATGCTTATTTGCACTTTACGGTTTAATTATTTACAGAGCATTTGTCATCTCATTTCAATCAGAAGATAACTTTTCTAAGTTGTTAGGCGCCAGCCTGACCTTAACCTTCTTTACCTATATTTTTGTTAATATTGGTATGGTATCAGGACTACTACCCGTGGTTGGTGTGCCTCTGCCACTGGTTAGTTACGGAGGTTCATCACTCATTACACTCATGTCTAGTTTTGGCATTATTATGTCTATTCGCAAACACAAAACCCCAAGATATCTACAACAGTAATGCCTGTATTTGCACTATTATTTTTGCTATTTTCACAACCTGTTGTTGCCAAAACACTGCCAGCAACAGATTTTCAAGCGACTCATAATTTCATTAATAAAATGGTTAGCGAGCATCACTTTAATAAAAATGAATTGCTTTCAATCTTCTCTAAGGTTAACTTAATTGTTGCAGAAAAAAAGCAAAAATTAACCGCTAAAAAGACCAAATCAAAACCCATGTCATGGGATAAATATCGCTCACTATTTATCACTGATACACGAATAAAAAATGGCATTGAATTTTGGAAAAATAATTTAGAAACCTTAAAACGAGCCGAAAAAACATACAATGTTCCTCAAGAAATTATCGTTGCCATTTTAGGCATTGAAACTAACTATGGTCATAATCAAGGGAAACACCCCGTCTTAGAAACCTTGGCAAGGCTCTCTTTTGGCAAGCACCGTCGCAAAAAATTCTACAAAAAAGAACTTCAAGAGTTTTTACTAATGTCACGTGAAAACACCCTGGCACCACTCTTAATTAAAGGCTCTTATGCAGGTGCGCTTGGCTACGCACAATTTATCTCCAGCTCCTACCGATACTATGCAGTAGATTTTGATTTTGATGGTAAGGTGGATCTATTTTCTAGCCCTGTTGATGCCATTGGCTCAATTGCTAATTATTTTGACAAGCACCAGTGGCATGATTTTGGCGCTTATGCCCGCCCGATTACGCTTAAAAACTCTCAATTAAAACAAGCAAAATCAAGTACCAACAAGCCTAAGAAAAACGCCAAGTATTGGCGTAGTAAAGGCTTTCGCATTGATAGCGATATTAATGATAAAACCAAACTCGCTTTTATCAAACTGCCTCAAGACAATAACTCAGAAACCTGGCTGACTTTTTGGAATTTTTACGTATTAACTCGTTATAATCATGACAATAGATATGCGATGACTGCGGTGCATTTATCTGAAAAATTAAAGCAACAATTCAACCTAACTCACCCTTAATAATATGCAATTGAAAAAACTATTAATTACCTCAATTACCATCATAGCGCTTAATACGCAAGCAGCAATATTTATCACCCCTAAAGCGCCAGGAATTAGTGCTGCAGCCTATACAGTGCTAGATTTTAATTCTGGAAAAACGCTTGCTAGCAACAACGCACACGAACATCGTGCACCTGCCAGCCTCACTAAGCTAATGACTGCATACGTGGTTTTTCAACTCATTAATGATGGCCGCGCCAGTCTTGATGATGAAGTTCGTATTAGTAAAAAAGCTTGGAAAACAGGTGGATCAAAAAGCTTTGTTGAAGTGGGTAAAAATATCAAGCTAGAAACCTTATTAAAAGGCATGATTATTCAATCTGGCAATGACTCCGCTGTAGCACTGGCTGAGCATATTGCTGGTACAGAAGGAACATTTGCCACTTACATGAATGAATATGCACGTGAGCTAGGCATGAAAAATTCACGTTTTGAAAATGCTTCAGGCCTGCCTCACAAAGACCAGTACACCACCGCATCTGACATGGCACTTTTGGCAGCTGCCACCATTCGCGACTTTCCAGAGTTCTACCCATGGTACTCACAAAAAGAATTTACTTATCATGGTATCAAGCAGCGCAACCGCAACAAGCTACTATGGAGTGATCATACGGTTGACGGACTTAAAACTGGCTTTACCAAAAAAGCAGGCTACAACTTAGTTGCCAGTGCTAATCGTGTGGGTATGCGCTTAGTTTCAGTGGTGCTAGGCTCAACTGGCGTTGAAGCCCGAACTGCACAAACACAAAAAATTCTAGACTATGGTTTTCGTTTCTTTGAAACTCAGCGTCTAAAAGATATCACCAAAGAAGTGCCAATTGCTAGCGCCACTCAAGACACACTTAAAGTGGGTACGATTAGCCAAGCTAGCTTTACTCTAGCACGTGGACAATTCAAACTATCTGATCAAGTTATCCAGCTTAATAGTGGACTAGCAGCACCAATAAAAAAAGGCGATTCAATTGGAAAATTACTCATTCAGTTTGAAGGAAAAACCATTGCTAGCGTACCATTAGTAGCACTTGAAGATGCTGAACAAGCAGGATTTTTCTCACGCATGTTGGAGAAAGTTGGGCTTTAATGGTCTTTCTTAACGGCGAATTTATCCCCAAAGATCAGGCCTCTATTTCAGTAATGGATAGAGGTTTTTTGTTTGGAGACGGGGTTTATGAAGTAATTCCGGTCTACAATAATCAAATTTTTCGCCTAGATGAGCACCTAGAGCGCTTGCAAAACAGCCTGGATTCCACCCATATAACCAACCCTTACAAGAAAGATCAATGGCAAAAAATTCTACTTGAATTGCTTAAGCATTCAGCAGAAAAAAACCAATCACTTTACTTGCAGGTTACACGTGGTGTTGACAGCATCAGAAAGCATAGTTTTGACAAACTCACTGCCACTGTATTTATAGAGTCAAACCCCCTAATCCCAAAAACCAAGACTGAGCTAGAAAAGGGCTATTGCGCTATTACTCAGCCAGATTTTCGCTGGGAGAGATGCGACATTAAAGCCACCTCATTATTAGCCAATATTATGTACTCGCAGCAAGCCAAGCAACATCAAGCTGAAGAAGTTATCTTGCATCGCGATGATCAAATCACCGAAGGTGCTACATCAAACGTTTTTATCATTAAAGACAACACTCTATTCACCCACCCTACTGGCAAACATATTCTTTCTGGTATCACCCGTGACTTGGTACTAGAAAGTGCCAATGCTTGCTCGATACAAGTTAACCAAACTGCATTTTCTATAACGGATTTAATGGCTGCCGATGAAGTGTGGATTTCTAGCTCAACTCGTGAAATTATGCCCATCACCAAAATTGACAATCAGCTAATTAACAAAGGTCAAATAGGCGAGCACTGGTCGCAAGTATACGACCATTATCAGCAATTAAAATATGCATGACCAAACGGATATACGCTTAGATCAACTAGAAGATTGGCTAGAGATCTTTTTTGATGATGCTAATTTCACTCTTTCCAAGGCGAGTGATGATGCCAGTTTTAGGCGTTATTTTCGCATTGAACGTAGCAACCTTAGCTTTATTGCAATGGATGCACCACCAGAAAAAGAGAACTCTAAACTGTTTGTGGAGATTGCTGAGCTACTGCGTGATAACAACATTCATGCACCAAAAATTATTGACAAAGACCTAGAGCAAGGTTTTTTACTCATCGAGGATTTAGGCAACACTACCTTTTTACAAGCACTCGATAATAAAACAGATCTCAATCTGTACAAGCTAGCAATTGATGAATTAGTCAAAATTCAACAAATTGATGTCGCCACCTACCCACTCAATCAATACAACCACGATCTATTAAATACCGAGCTAGAATTACTCATTGATTGGTATTTACCCAAAGATATCAACCAAAATTCATTTGCAAATTTACGCAGTTTATTTGACCAATTAATACAAAATTCACTCAGCTCACCTCAGGTATTTGTTCACCGGGATTATCACTGTAGAAACTTGATGGTCACCCATGAGAAAATCACGGTTATTGATTTTCAAGATGCCGTTATTGGCTCAAACACTTACGATTTAGCCTCACTGCTAAAAGATGCTTACTTTGAATTAAGCCCTTTTGAAATTAAAACATTGCTTGAATATTACTACCAGCAAGCCAATGTTCAGACCCCTTTTGAAGAATTTGAAAAACAGTTTGATTTGATGGGCCTACAACGCCATCTCAAAATTTTAGGAATTTTTAAACGTCTTTCACTTCGTGATGGCAAGCATCAATATTTAGACGATATTCCTTTGGTTAAAAAATACGCACTACAAATGGCTGATAAATATCCTGAATTTAAATTTTTAGAGGATATCTTATGATCGCTATGATTCTCGCAGCTGGCCGTGGTGAACGCATGATGCCACTCACCGAGAACACTCCAAAGCCACTGATCAAGGTTAAAGGAATAACACTTATTGAGCATTCAATTAATGCGCTTAAAAAAGCAGGAATAATTGATATCGTGATTAATATTGCCTACTTAGGTGAGCAGATTAAAACTCACCTAGGTGATGGCTCAAAATTTGGCATAAACATCACTTATAGTGACGAATCTTTAGGCGTGTTAGAAACTGCTGGCGGCATTATCAAAGCTCTGCCGCTATTAGGCGATAAACCTTTTATCGTAATTAATTCCGATGTCTTGTGTGATTATAACTTATCTCAACTGACACTACCCATTGGCGCATTAGCGCATTTAGTGCTGATTGACAATCCGGCCCATAACTCCAATGGAGACTTTTCGCTCATTAACACCCATCAAGTGATTACAGCATCCAGAAAAAGTTTTACTTTTTCAGGGTTTGGCATTTATCACCCTGATTTTTTCAAAAACCATCTAAATGCTCAAGGCAAACTACCACTTTACCCCCTACTCAAAGAAGCGCTAGCTAGCAATCAACTCAGTGGCGAGCATTACCAAGGCTATTGGCAAGATATCGGTACACCTGAGCGCTTAGAGCTGGCCAATAATCCAAAAAATTGAGAAAAATCAGCCATTTTAAAAATTTTCTAAATTTTGACTAACCTCTAGAAAGACCATTCTTAATTCTTCAAAAACCTTTAAATAAGCCGTTTTCAGCCTCTTTTAAACAAGATTAAACCAACAAAACACCAAAATTTAGCTTACTATCAAGCCATTTGCATTATTTCCGAAATTTTTAAAAAATTAATAGGCGTCATATCTCTATTAATTTATAGTTGATAGCCAATAGATATTCCAACCAATATCAGCACTGTACCAGTAGCTCTATTTAAATACCTAATCTTATCATTTTCAATCCACCTTCCAACATAACTCGCTAGTGTTGCATAACCTAGCATAATCACCACATCAACCATTAGCAAGGTAATGAGTATTATGCTAATTTGATTTGTCTGATCTAGTTCTGGCTGGATAAATAAAGGAATAAATATAATTAAAAATACAGTCGCCTTAAGATTTAGCAAATTAATAAAACTTGCTTTTAAAAAATGCTTGTAAGCAGTAAATTTTTTGGTGGTTTGATTATGCGCCAAATCAACATACTCAGATTTGCTCGTCCATTGTTGAATACCTAATGCCACAAGATAAACAACACCCAGCCATTTAATCGATGCAAATAAAAACGCATTAGAGGTAACAAGAAGTCCGATACCAATCGACACAAATACAATTTGAACACCGTAGCCAACTTGCAAACCCATAATCGTATATATGGATTTTTTAAAACCATAGCGAATACTTTGATTAATAGTCGTAATCGCGCCAGCGCCTGGAGAAAGGCTAATAAAGAAAGAGGCAATGAGCAGACTAAGCCAA
>JABGQC010000024.1 GCA_018644675.1 Candidatus Thioglobus sp. | reverse complement strand
ATTTTACGTGGCGCAGTAGCGGCAGGCACTGAACTAGGCAAGCAAGCACAAGCAGCAATGAACGCTGGTGACTTAGTCTCTGATGATTTAATCATGGGCATTATGGAAGAGCGCTTACAAGAAGATGATTGTAAATCTGGCTATTTATTAGACGGCTTTCCACGCACAATTCCACAAGCAGAAGCGCTAAAAGCACTACTTGAAAAAATGGGCGAAAAACTAGATGCAGCTGTTGAAATTGACGTACCACGTGATGTAATCCTTGATCGTTTAACAACGCGTCGTACTTGTGAAAGTTGTGGCGCAATTTACAATACTAAGTCTAACCCGACTAAAGTTGAAGGTGTTTGTGATAAATGTGGCGGTGCAGCAGTACAACGTGAAGATGAAACGGAAGAAGCAATCAGCAATCGTCTTAATGTATACAACGACCAGACAGCACCTTTAGTGGGCTTCTACAAAGAAGAAGGTCTATTGCTTTCAGTAGATGCGACTTCATCTGATGCAGTTATTAATGCAATTACTGCTAAGATTGGCTAAAGCTTTTGTAGCTTATTTACTCGTTAAATAAGCACTGTAAGCATCTAAAAAACCCCTGCTGTATTTTTATAGCAGGGGTTTTTTATTATCTAAAGTCAATCAATCGCACCAAAGTGGATTGTCTTGGGACTATATTTGACTTATAATTCACCCAGATATTATGAGGAGAAATTCATGAAGCGATTTTTATTGCCATTATTTTTTGTATTGCTTTCTACTTTTGCCCAGGCGCAAGGAGAGTTGTTACCGGCTGACAAGGCTTTTTCTTTTAAGGCTAGTGTGGTGAACAATGATATTGTTCTAGATTGGAATATTGCCAAAGGCTATTACCTTTATAAAGAAAAAATCAAGATATCGAGTGATTACTCTTCGCAGCTAGGTGTGGCTAAATTTCCGCCCGCTAAGATTAAAAACGATGAATTTTTTGGCAAAGTGGGGATCTATAGAAAATCTGTCAAAGTCAAGATACCGGTACTAGAAGGTGATGCTAGCTCTTTATTGCTTAATGTTACTTTTCAAGGGTGTGCAGATTTAGGCGTTTGCTATCCACCAATTACGAAAGCTGTCGCCCTAGATATTAGTGCACTGAAAAAACCTTCTTTAGTTGATAACGCCTTTGATATATTCTCCCAGGCCAAACAAAGCGCACAGTCTGTGGTTGATAAAATCAAGCCAATTTCTGATGAACCCCTACCAGCGGACGAAGCCTTTAAATTTTCAGTTGATGCTGTTGATGCCAACACGCTCATTGCCTCGTGGGATATTCATCATGAG
Organism: Candidatus Thioglobus sp.; assembly: GCA_018644675.1. GTDB lineage: Bacteria > Pseudomonadota > Gammaproteobacteria > PS1 > Pseudothioglobaceae > Thioglobus_A. The sequence continues at coordinate 24,226 of JABGQC010000024.1, read as the reverse complement.
TATTACTTATATCATGATAAGTTTTTTGTTGACGTTAAAGGTGCGGAATTTGGCACCATTAACTTCCCTGAGGGAAAAATTAAAGATGATCCTTTATTTGGCAAGGTGCAAATCCATAAAGGTCGGTTAGAGATTAAGCTGCCGCTTAAAAATATTCAAACTCAAAATATCAGTTTTACTGCTCGCTACCAAGGCTGTTGGACGGGTGGAATTTGCTACCCGCCACAGGAAAAAATAATTGAACTCACTTTGCCTGTGCAAAATAAAACAGCGCCAACAACTAACAAGCAACAAACCAGCCCAGCACCCGTAGCGGCTGATGCGCCAGCGTCGCTCAACGAAACAGACAAAATTGCCGCACTTTTGCAACAAGATAATATTTTCTGGGTGTTGGCCAGCTTCTTTGGCTTTGGCTTATTGTTGTCACTTACGCCTTGTGTGTTCCCAATGATTCCGATTTTATCGGGCATTATTGTTGGCCAAAAAGGTGAGGTAACCACTCGAAAGGCACTGATTATGTCTGTTGTATTTGTCCTAGCCATGAGTGTGACCTATTCTATCGCCGGTGTTCTGGCTGGCTATTTTGGCGAGAATTTGCAAGTCCTGTTCCAAACGCCTTGGGTGTTAGTGGTCTTTAGCTTGATCTTTGTGGCCTTGGCTTTTTCCATGTTTGGTTATTTTGAAATTCAACTACCTGCTAGCTTGCAAGCCAAAATTGCCAATATAAGCAATAAACAAGAAGGGGGCCATCTAATCAGTGTTGCTATTATGGGATTTTTATCTGCGCTGATTGTTGGTCCGTGTGTGGCGCCGCCTTTAGCAGGCGCTCTAATCTATATTGGTCAAACGGGTGACGCACTGCTGGGCGGTTTGTCATTATTTGTCATGAGTTTGGGCATGGGTGCACCACTCATTCTGATTGGTGCTGGCGTGAGCAAGCTGCCGAAAGCTGGCGGCTGGATGGACAATGTTAAATATGTCTTTGGTATTCTGATGTTTGCAGTGGCAATCTGGCTACTAGATCGCATCATCTCCGATGTGACCTCTCTGGTTCTTTGGGCAGCCTTATTCAGCATCTCGCCAATTGCCATGGGTGTACTCAACAAGCTAACAGACACGCCAAATGCCTGGGCTAGAATCTTTAAAGCCATCGGCTTGTTGATTATGTTCTACGGTATTTTGCTGTGGGGCTTAGTGGCTCGCGGTGGTGGCGACATGCTGGCACCGCTCTCAGGTTGGGGGGCGTCTGGCGCTCAAACAGAACAAGTGCATGTGCAGTTTGAAAAAATCAAAAGCATCAATGATCTTGATCGAGTGTTAGTGCGTGCGCAAAAAAATAATCAAGTTGTTATGCTGGATTTTTATGCAGACTGGTGCATTTCTTGCAAGGAGCTTGAGCGCTTTGTATTTAGCAACAGTCAAGTTGTTGACAGCATGAAAAATGTCATTGCTGTACAAGCTGATGTGACCAAAAACGACGCAGCTGATAAAGCACTAATGGCTAAATTTAACATTATCGGACCTCCGGGAATTTTATTTTTCAAAGCTGGTGTTGAGCACCGAGCTCAGCGTATTGTCGGTGAAATCAACGCCCAAGGGTTTCTAGAGCACTTAAACAAGGTTAGGTAAATGCTTAGTCGCTAAAAGTCGTCCAAAGCTGACTATCGTGCATGATGTTGGTGGTAAAATCAGAATTATTTGAAATGTATTATTGGCGCTATGGACATCTTATTGCTAAACGGCCCTAACCTAAACATGCTTGGCACTCGTGAGCCAGATCTTTATGGTGCGCATACACTTGACGATATTGTTGGGCGTTTAACCCAGCTTGCAGCTGATGCTGATCTTAGTCTAGACCACCACCAAGACAATTCCGAAGTGGGGCTGATTGATAAGATTCACGCAGCCAGCAACAATGGCACAAAATACATTATTATTAATCCAGCAGCCTTTACACATACATCCGTTGCATTGCGTGATGCGCTGCTAGCAGTCGGCATTGAATTCACTGAAATTCACTTGTCTAACGTCTATAAACGTGAAGATTTTCGTAAAAAATCTTATTTCTCAGATATCGCACAAGGCGTAATTTCTGGCTTTGGTGCACAAGGCTATGATTTTGCAATGAGTGCAGCAATCAAACACATTAAATCAAAGGGGTAAAAAATGGATATTCGCAAAGTAAAAAAACTAATGGAATTATTAGAAAAATCTGGCATGGCAGAAATTGAAATTGTCGAAGGCGAAGAGTCAGTTCGCATCTCCCGTTATGGCGACGCTCCTATGGCTGCAGCACCTATGGCAATGCCAGTTGCGCCAGCACCAGTACCGGTCGCTGTAGTAGAGAGCACGGCGGCTGTTGATCCAATCAAAGCCATTGATGGCCATCCAATTACTTCGCCAATGGTGGGTACTTTTTATGGCGCCGCTTCTCCAACTTCTGATGTCTTTGTTAGTATTGGTCAACATGTTAATCAAGGTGATACCGTTTGTATTGTTGAAGCCATGAAAATCATGAACCAGATCGAAGCAGATCAATCAGGCACAGTGACTGAAATCTTATGTCAAGATGGTGATGCTGTAGAATTCGGACAAACACTGGTTATTATTAAATGATTACAATGAATAAGATTCAAAAGGTTCTGATTGCCAATCGAGGTGAGATTGCGCTTAGAATTTTACGGGCTTGTAAAGAGCTTGGCATTAAAACTGTTGCGGTTTACTCAACAGCAGACAAAGATCTTAAACATGTGCGTCTAGCAGATGAGGCTGTTTGTATTGGCCCGCACCCCTCAGCAGATAGCTATTTAAATATTCCAGCACTTATCGCAGCTGCCGAAGTAACCCATGCAGATGCTATCCATCCAGGCTATGGATTTTTATCAGAAAGTGCTGATTTTGCACAGCGTGTTGAGGAAAGTGGCTTTATCTTTATTGGACCAAGAGCTGAAAACATTCGCGTGATGGGTGACAAGGTTGCAGCGATTGAAGCCATGCAAAAATCAGGCGTGCCTTGTGTACCTGGCTCTGATGGCGCACTTGACGAAGATCCAATCAAAAACATGGAGTTGGCTCGTAATATTGGCTTACCAATTATTATTAAAGCCTCAGGTGGAGGTGGTGGACGTGGTATGCAAGTGGTAGAGAAAGAGTCCAGCCTACTTGCCTCAATTGAACTTGCCAAGTCTGAAGGTTTAAGTTTTTTTGGTAATGCAGAAGTCTACATGGAGAAATTCTTGACCACGCCTCGCCATGTTGAAATTCAAATTTTAGCAGATGAACACGGCAATGCAGTGCACTTGGGTGAGCGTGACTGCTCCATGCAACGTCGTCACCAAAAGGTGGTAGAAGAAGCGCCAGCGCCAGGTATTACACCTGAGTTACGCAACAAAATTGGCTCAGTTTGTGCTGATGCTTGTAAGGCAATTAACTATCGTGGTGCGGGTACGTTCGAATTTTTATTTGAAAATAATGAATTTTACTTCATTGAGATGAATACCCGTGTACAGGTCGAACATCCGGTCACAGAGATGATAACTGGTGTTGATATTGTACGTGAACAAATTCTTATTGCTGATGGGCAAGAGTTATCGTTCTCACAAGAAGATGTCACCATTAAAGGCTTTTCAATTGAGTGTCGTATTAATGCTGAAGATCCTAACAACTTCATGCCTTCTCCGGGAAAAATTACTCAATATCATGTTGCAGGTGGCTTAGGCGTGCGCGTGGATTCACATGTTTACAACGGCTATACTGTACCGCCTCATTACGATTCAATGATTGGCAAATTAATCACCCATTCAGACACTCGACTTGGTGCTATTGTCAAAATGCAAAATGCGCTAAGTGAAATGGTAATTGACGGCATTAAAACCAACATACCGTTGCAGGCTCGTATCATGAAAGACGAGGTGTTTCAAGAAGGCGGCATGAACATCCACTACTTGGAAAAAATGCTTGGAGAGTCACACTAACATCTTAAAACATTATGATTAAAGCAGGCATTATTGGTGGCACCGGCTATACCGGTGTAGAGCTACTCAGACTTCTTCACAACCATTCTGAGGTTGAAGTGGTGGCTATTAGTTCCCGATCTCTAGATGGTAAGCGAGTGGACGGTGTTTTTCCATCCCTGGTTGGACACTCAGACCTAGTATTTTCCTTGCCTAGTGATGCCATTTTAAACACTTGCGACGTCATCTTCTTTGCCACCCCTCACGGAGTGGCCATGGAAGGCGCTGGTGCCTTTATTGATAAAGGTATTAAGGTTATTGATTTGGGTGCTGACTTTAGAATTACAGACCAAACCGAATGGTCAAAATGGTATGGCATGGAGCATACTCAGGCCACACTACTTGATTCAGCAGTTTACGGCTTGCCAGAGACCAATCGAGACCAAGTCAAAGAGGCTATGCTGTTAGCCAATCCAGGTTGCTATCCAACAGCTGTGCAGTTAGCCTTAAAGCCATTAATTACCAATAAGTTAATTAGCCTGACTGGCATTGTGGCTGATTGTAAATCGGGCGTAAGTGGTGCCGGACGAGGTGCTAATCAAGCAATGCTGCTATGTGAAGCTAGTGAAAGCTTAAAATCTTATGGTGTTAGCGGACATCGACATTATCCTGAAATTAAGCAGGAGCTTGAGATTCTTGCGAATGAAGAGGTTAATTTCACCTTTGTACCGCACTTAGTACCAATGATTCGTGGCATGCAGGCCACTATCTATGTAGATTTGCTAGATGAAAATATAGATGTAAGACCTTATTTTGTCGATACCTATTCTGAGGAGCCTTTTGTTAAAATCTTAACTGATGGTGTTTATCCAGAAACACGCAGTGTTAAGTCGTCAAATTTTTGCCAAATTTCGATCCAGAAAATACCTAATAGCAATAAACTTGTTATTATGTCGGTGATCGATAATCTGGTCAAGGGCGCCTCTGGTCAAGCAGTTCAAAATATGAATATTATGTTTGGCTTAGATGAGACGTCAGGATTAACGTCCATTGGACTATTACCTTAAAGAGAGATTATGTCAGAAACCTTACAATTAGAAGAGGCCGATATTATTTTTAGCGACACCGCTGCTAACAAAGTATCCGCCTTAATTCAAGAAGAAAAAAATGATAACCTTCGCCTAAGAGTCTATATTACAGGCGGAGGTTGTTCAGGATTTTCCTATGGATTTACCTTTGACGAGGAGCACAAAGAAGGAGATTCTGGTGTGAATAATAATGGCGTTCAGCTGGTTGTTGATCCGATGAGCTATCAATATCTTATTGGCGCGACAGTGGACTACCTTGAAGATTTACAAGGGTCAAGATTTATCATTCATAATCCTAACGCCAAAACTACTTGTGGGTGTGGCTCTTCTTTTTCAGTTTAAAAGATAGATTGATCAAGTGCCACATTATGAAGTTATTATTTATATAGTGAATAAGCAAGACTGATTAAGAGTAACCTACTAAGTGATAGTTAGTAAAACGATGGCGACTTTGCTTTGAGAGCACCTATAGTAGCCTGATTAATCATTTATTAAAGGAGAGATATTATGATTGAATACATTCCTGGCCTTGCTGGCATTCCAGCAACTGAATCATCCATTTCCTCAATTGATGGGAAAAATGGCATCTTAGCCTACCGTGGATATTCCATTAAAGATCTTGCAAAAAATGCCTCATTCGAGGAGGTTGCCATGCTGCTTCGTGATGGTGAGCTGCCTAGTGCTAGTGAGCTAGAAGAGTTTCGATGCATTCTACATAAGCGTTACGAAGTTAAGCGCAACATTCGACAGATGATGTGGGCTTTACCAGCTGACGGACACCCGATGGATGTATTGCAAACAGCCATTGCTGCCATGGCAACTTTTTATCCTGATGCAGGTGCAAAAGATCCAAACTCTGCCTTTACTCAAAACGCATTAACTAAAATTATTGCCAACATGAGCACCTTGGTGGCGATGTGGGCAAGAATTCGCGTCGGTTACGATCCAATTCCACCTAGTAAAAATATGTCTTATGCGAAAAATTTCTTATACATGTCTTTTGGCGAGGAGCCAGATGATGATATTGTTCAGCTGTTTGACGCTTGTTTAATCTTGCACGCTGAGCACACAATTAACGCCAGCACTTTCTCGGCTATGGTAACTGCATCAACCCTTGCCAACCCTTTCGCATCAATTTCTGCAGCAGTAGGAACACTAGCAGGCTCTCTACACGGAGGTGCCAATGAAGATGTACTTAAGATGTTAGATGAAATTGGCGATGCAAAAAATGTTCGTGGCTATATTGAAAACCGCTTAAAAAACAAACAAGTTATCATGGGCATGGGGCATCGTGAATATCGCGTGAAAGACCCTCGCGCAACAATCTTGCAAGAAATGATCGAAGCCTACATTAAAAAATCAGGGATCACACTGTCCAAACGTTTTGAAACTGCTTTAGAAGTAGAGCGTGTTTGTGAGGAGCTATTGTCCTCAAAAGGCGTTTATCCAAATGTAGACTTCTATTCAGGCATTTTGTATTCTGAAATTTTCAAAATCCCTAAAGAGCACTTTACCCCAATTTTTGCCATGGCACGTTCTGCGGGCTGGGCAGCACATTGGCATGAGCAAGTAGGGCATAATAGAATCTTTAGACCAACACAAATATATGTCGGTCATGATTTTAGAGATTACCCGAGCAAATAAACCGATGGACAACACCACACACTTTGGCTTTAAAGATGTAGACACTAACGATAAACAAGGTTTGGTTAGAGGTGTGTTTGACTCTGTCGCCAGCAAGTACGACCTTATGAATGACGTCTTGTCCTTTGGCGCTCATCGCCTGTGGAAGCGCTACACCATTGCATCTTCCAATGTAAAAATTGGTGATAAAGTGCTCGATATTGCAGGTGGAACAGGCGATTTAGCCATTGAGTTTCGAAAGAAAGTGGGCGACTCTGGACAGGTTATCTTGTCTGATATTAATGCTGCCATGCTGGGCGAAGGTCGAAAAAACCTAGTTAACAAAGGTATTTTTGGTGTAGATTACGTTCAACTAAATGCTCAATACTTACCCTTTGAAAGCGACACCTTTGATTGTATTTCCATTGCCTTCGGCCTTAGAAATGTGACCGATAAAGATCAAGCTCTGCGTGAAATGCACCGAATTTTAAAACCTGGTGGGTGTTTATTAATTTTGGAATTTTCTAAAACTGACTCTGAACTTTTAAAAAAATTCTACGATTTTTACTCATTTAACGTCATGCCAAAATTGGGTGGCATCATTGCCGATGATGAGGAGTCTTATCAATACCTGGCCGAGTCTATCCGCAAACACCCTGATCAAGAAACTTTAAAAGATATGGTGCTAGAAGCGGGCTTTGGATTTTGTGAATATCATAACCTGTCAGGTGGCATTGTCGCTCTGCACAAAGGTATAAAGACCTAACACCATCATGCAACACTTTGTTCTTGAACAGGCATTGAACTTCCTTATTCAAAATGGTTCGGTTAATATTAAGCCCCTAGAGTCGAAAGTTATTCGATTTACACTCATCGATTCGCTGCTTGAAGTTAATTTCATTTGTACAAATAATCGTATTTTTGTCACCAGCGATTTGAGCACACCAAGTGATGTCGACATCAAGCTAAAACCTGGCGTATTTTTTGCTTTGTTTAAAGGCGAGGATCTTACCGAACTACTAAGACAAGATAAAATTCATATCCATGGAGATGTGAAAACTGCACAGCTTTTAGTAGATCTACTATCTGAAGCGGATATTGATCTGGAAGAGCTAATATCTCATCATACTGGCGATATCATTGCGCACGAGATTGGCAAAACCGCCAAAAAATTCAAACAAATTGCTAAAACTTCACCCAATCCAATTGATGCACTCAAAGACGGGTTAAGCGAACTACTGATCAGTCCAAAGGTTTCTAAACAGTACGCCAATAAAAATCATTAACCATGCACAGCTTGTTTAGATTTTTTAGAATTTCACGAGTGTTAATGCGTTATCGATTAGACGCTTTAGTGCTTTCAACACCTTTGCTAAAAAGCTTTAAACCTCTATTGTATTTAACTCCTTGGTATTATTTTCCAATTAAAAAATACTCAAGAGGCCAAAGAATTCGCCTTGCTCTTGAAGAACTGGGTCCTATTTATATTAAGTTCGGGCAAACACTATCTACTCGTCCAGACTTACTGCCTGAGGATATCAGTTTAGAGCTCAAAAAATTACAAGACAGCTGCCCCGCCTTCAGCACACAACAAGCAAAAACTCTAATTGAAGAGGCTTTGGACGGCAAGATTGAGCAACTTTTTCAAAGTTTTGATGAGCAGCCCCTAGCAAGCGCCTCAATCGCTCAAGTACATACTGCCACCACATTAGAAGGTGAAGCGGTGGTTGTTAAAGTGGTTCGTCCAGAAATTAGCAAACTAATTACTCGCGATATTAAACTAATGTACACCCTAGCCAAACTATTCAACAAGCACCCTCTGGCCAAAAAAATTCGACCCGTTGAAGTCGTTGGGGAATTTGAGGCCATTATTACCAATGAATTAGACATGCGTATTGAAGCCACGCATTGTGACAAAATTAGGCACAACTTTAAACAGTCTGAACTGCTTTACATTCCCAAAGTTTATCATCACCTAAGTCGCACCAATGTACTCACGACTGAACGTATTTATGGCACTCCAGTTGGCGAAATTGATAAACTAAAAGCCAACAACATTGACATGAAGCGCCTAGCAGAACAAGGGGTGATTATTTTCTTTACTCAGGTGTTTAAGCATAATTTTTTCCATGCAGATATGCACCCCGGCAATATTTTTGTCTCTGACACGGGTCAATATATTGGTGTCGACTTTGGCATCATGGGTGTCTTAAGTGAAGACGATAAAGATTTTTTGGCGGATATATTTTTGGCCTTTTTTAACCAAGACTACCAAAAGGTAGCACAGGTTTATATTGACTCTGGTTGGGTTGGCCTGCATACAGACGAAAAAGCTTTCGAGGCTGCTGTGAAAAAAATATGCGACCCGATGTTTGATAAGCCACTGGGTGACATCTCTTTTGGACAGGTGCTACTCGACTTAATTCAAGAAGCTAAGAATTTTGACATCAAAGTTCAGCCTCAGCTGTTATTATTAGACAAGACTTTGCTTAATATTGAAGGCCTAGGTAGACAGCTCTATCCACAACTAGATTTGTGGTCAACCGCCAAACCATTTTTAGAAGACTTAATGAAAGAGAGATATAGCGTGAAAAATACCTTTGAAAAACTAAAAGAAGAAGCCCCTCAACTATTAAAAGACATTCCAGAACTGCCAGCACTCACGATTAATGCGCTGAAGCAGTTGGGAAAAATGAAGGATATTAACAAACTCTATTCTCAGCAAACCGAGCAAATCGTTACCCAATTGAGTAACAATGCAAATCGACAAACTGCTGCTATATTTTCTGGTTCGTTACTAATCCTGTCGGGTGTTTTTGCGGTTAATAATGCTTGGTTTTCCGGCGGAATTAGCGCACTAGCAGCTGTACTATTCTGGATCAAATCTAGATAGCCTTTCAAAAAGGATTTGTTTAGGGTAAAATCAACCCCTTGATATATTTGGTCGCAAAATATATGAACTAAGTCAACACCCTTATTATGGTGTTTTTTTTATTTTACGGAGTACAAACATGAGTTTAACAATCAATGCAACAAAGCGTGAAGATCAAGGTAAAGGTGCGAGCCGCCGCCTACGTCGCGCAGAACAAATCCCTGCAATTATCTATGGCGCTGGTAAAGCACCAAGCAACATTACCCTAGGTATTCACGAAATTACACACCTATTAGAGAACGAAGAGTCTTACACTTCTGTACTAGATCTAATGGTTGGCAAGAAAAAAGAGCCAGTGATTATTAAAGACCTACAACGCCATCCAGCAAAAAACATTGTGACTCATGTTGACTTTTTGCGTGTTAACTTAAAGCAAGCGCTTGTTACTAACATCCCGCTACACTTTCTTGGTGCAGATGAAAATGAGAGTATTCGTCTTGGTGCCATTCTTAACCAATTCGTTACTTCAGTTGAAGTTTCTTGTTTACCAGCTGACCTACCGACTTCAATTGACGTAGACATCACTAACTTAACATTAGGTGATCATATCAGTCTAACTGGACTAGACATCCCTAAAGGCGTTACACTGACTGCTCTAACACACGGCGATATTGAAGCTCACGACCAAAGCGTTGTTGCGGTTCAAGAAGCTAAGAAGATGGCTGAAGTTGAAGATGATGCACCAGTTGCACCTGAAACTGAAGTGGCTGGCGATGAAGACGCTGCTGACACAGAAGGCGACGAGTAATTTCTAAGTAAATAATTATGGCCATAAAACTGATTGTTGGTCTGGGAAATCCAGGTAAAGACTATCAGTCACATCGTCATAATGTTGGGTTTTGGTTTTGCGACGCACTAGCCAATTTACACTCAGCTACTTTTAAAAAAGAAGCTAAATTTTTCGGTGATGTGGCACAAGCCTCAATTGCCGGTGTTAGCGTTCGCCTACTAAAACCTACTACCTTTATGAATCGATCAGGTCAATCTATTCAAGCTTTGGCGAATTTTTACCAGCTAGAAGTTGATGAAATACTGGTTGTACATGATGAACTCGATCTAGAGGTGGGTATTGCCAAACTTAAAGTAGAAGGCGGACATGGCGGACATAACGGCTTGCGTGACACGATCAAAGCACTGGGCAGTAAAGCGTTCTATCGACTGCGTCTAGGTATTGGCCATCCAGGCAACAAGACACAAGTTGCCGACTTTGTTTTGCACGCTCCGAATAAAAGCGAACTAGGCCACATTCAAAACGCTCTAGTGGATGCTTTACAAGTCATAGAAGAAGTTGTCAAAGGTAATATTGATCAAGCCATGAAGAGCTTACATACAAAAGGATAGCTAAGCTGGTTAAAGCTTAACACAATCCAAAAGGAGAAAAAATGGGATTTAAATGCGGTATTGTTGGACTGCCTAATGTTGGAAAATCAACCTTATTCAATGCACTAACTCAAGCTGGTATTGAGTCAGAAAACTATCCTTTTTGTACTATCGAGCCCAATGTTGGCATCGTGCCAATTAATGACAAGCGACTTGCTGAGCTTGCCAAAATTGTTGACCCTCAAAAAATTCTACCCACCACTATGGAGTTTGTTGATATTGCCGGTCTAGTTGAAGGCGCCTCTAAAGGAGAAGGATTAGGCAATCAATTCCTGACCAATATTCGTGAAACAGACGCCATTGTTCACGTCGTTCGTTGTTTTGAAGATGATGACATTATCCATGTGGCAGGTAAAATCTCTCCACTAGATGACATTGAAATTATCAACACTGAGCTAGTCTTAGCTGATCTTACGGCAGTTGAAAAACTCATGCAAAAAGCCATAAAAAACACCAAATCTGGGCAAAAGGACGGCATCCCTTTAAAGGAATTACTTGAAAGAATATTGCCCGCCTTAGAGGCTGGACAAAGCGCTAGAAGCCTGGATTTTGATGATGAAGAGTTAAAACTTTTACGCGGCTTTCAACTACTCACTATCAAGCCTGTACTTTATATGGCTAATGTCAGCGAGGAGGGGTTTGAAAACAACCCGCACTTGGATTTGGTTAGAAGCTTCGCACAATCTGAGGGTGCAGAAGTCGTGGCTATTTGTGCTGATATTGAAGCTGAAATTTCAGAGCTTGATGCAGATGAAAAACAAGATTTCTTGGATGAGATGGGGCAAACAGAGTCAGGACTTGATCGTCTTATTCGAGCAGGATATACCTTGCTAGGATTACAAACCTACTTTACTGCAGGTGTTCAAGAAGTGCGCGCCTGGACAATTAATATTGGCGATAGTGCGCCACAGGCAGCTGGAAAAATTCACGGAGACTTTGAAAAAGGCTTTATTCGAGCTGAAACTATTGCCTTTGATGATTTTGTTGAGTTTGGCGGTGAAAAAGGCGCCAAAGAAGCAGGAAAACTCCGCTCTGAAGGCAAGGAATATATCGTTCAAGATGGCGATGTGGTACACTTCTTGTTTAATGTTTAACTTTAATACTGAAGGCTAATATCAAGATGATGAAATCTAAAAAAGATACCAAACTTTTGTTAATTCTTGATGGCTGGGGGCATTCTGAAGCAACAGAAAACAATGCGGTTGCTCAAGCCAAAACCCCAGTTTGGGATAGCTTTATTCAAAAATTTCAACATTCTCTTATTCTGACTAGTGGCAAGCAAGTGGGCTTGCCAGGCGAGCAAATGGGCAATTCTGAAGTTGGCCATCTTAACTTGGGCGCAGGTCGTGTCGTTAAACAAGACTTTACGCGCATTCACAGCGAAATAAAAAATGGCGATTTCTTTAGAAATCCTACGCTTAGAAATTCTCTTGAATATGCTAATGACAACAATAAAGCTGTTCATATCATGGGTCTGTTATCAGATGGCGGTGTACACTCTCATGAAGAACAAATTCATGGCATGCTAGAAATGGCCAAACAATACGGCTGTCAGGATGTCTACTTACACATGTTTACCGATGGTAGAGATTGCGCACAAAAGAGCGCTAAAAAATACATCCAAAAGCTAGAGGATAAAATTACTGAAATAGGTGTTGGTGAAATTGCCAGCATTATTGGGCGTTATTTTTCTATGGATAGAGACAACCGCTGGTCACGAATACGTTGTGCGTATGAACTCATCTCCAAAGGTAAGTCTAACTTTTTAGCTAAGACTGCCCTAGATGCGGTTGAACAAGCTTATTCACGTGGCGAGACCGACGAGTTCATTCAATCAACTGTTATTAATGCGCCAACCAAAATTAGCGAAGGTGATGTCCTCATCTTTATGAACTATCGAGCAGATCGTGCACGTCAGATTACACAAGCCTTTACCGATGAAAACTTCCAAGGGTTTTCACGTGGAACATTTGTTCCTAGTCAATTTGTCTGCCTAACTGAATATAAAAAAGACTTTAATTTGCCAGTTGCTTATCCATCGTCTAAGCTCAATAATGTACTAGGTGAATATTTGGCCGACCTCGGCATGACACAGCTTAGAATTGCCGAAACTGAAAAATATGCCCATGTTACTTTCTTTTTAAATGGTGGCGTAGAGCGCCCTTTTAACGGCGAGGACCGTGTTTTAATTCCGTCACCAGAAGTCGCAACTTATGACCTTAAGCCTGAGATGAGCGCATTCGAACTGACTGACGAATTAGCTGAAAATATTGAAAGTCAAAAGTATAACTTAATCATTTGTAACTTTGCCAATACGGATATGGTGGGTCACTCGGGCAAACTCGATGCAGCGATCAAGTCTGTTGAAGCCGTGGATGCCTGCCTAGGCATTATTTATCAAGCCATTAAAACCATTGGTGGTGAAATACTAATCACAGCTGATCATGGTAATGTCGAACAAATGGTCAATCCAGAAACTCAAGAGGTGCATACCGCCCATACCAACAACCCGGTACCACTAATATTTGTCAGCCCTAGAGAAGCAACAATAGCAAAGCCATGCAAAGGTGCGCTGTCTGATATCGCCCCCACTTTATTGGCGATGATGGATGTTGAAAAACCAAGTGAAATGACTGGCGAAAGCTTACTAACTTTTAAGTAAAATATATTTAAGAACTAACCCCAAATAAACGGAGATAAACATGAAACAAGATTATTTTATTGCCCCATCAATCCTTGCAGCAGACTTTGCTAAATTAGGCGAAGAGGTTGATAGCGTTTTGCGCGATGGCGCAGACATTGTTCACTTTGATGTCATGGACAACCATTACGTACCCAATCTAACTATTGGTCCAATGGTCTGTGACGCCTTAAGAAAGCACGGAGTTACTGCGCCAATTGATGTACATCTAATGGTCAAACCTGTAGACAGAATTATTCCTGACTTTATTGCTGCTGGCGCTTCATATATCACTTTTCATCCAGAAGCCTCAGAGCACATTGATAGAACACTAGGCATGATTCAAGAAGGCGGATGCAAATCAGGCTTGGTCTTTAATCCAGCAACACCACTACATGTTCTAGAAAATGTTATGGACAAAGTTGATATGATCCTATTAATGTCAGTTAACCCGGGCTTTGGCGGACAATCTTTTATTCCACAAACATTAGAAAAGTGCCGCCAAGTGCGACAGTTAATTGATGCTAGTGGTAGAGACATTCGTTTAGAGATCGACGGTGGCGTTGGCCCTGCCAATATCCGTGAAGTTGCAGAAGCCGGTGCAGATACCTTTGTGGCAGGCTCAGCCATCTTTAATACAGATGACTACAAGGCAACCATTGACATAATGCGTGCGGAGCTTGCCAAGGCAAAATAATCAGCATCACTACCGCTCTAAGCGCTTGATACATCAGTGTTTATTCGGTATAATTGCTTTTTTTAAGATTTTACTTGGGCGTATAACGTACTAAGAAAAAATCTAAAGTTGAGTTAGGCGCTTGTAAATCAAGCGCCTAACTCGTTTTAATGTATCACGCAGCTCGACATAGCAGCCAGGGTGCCCTAAAAAATAAAAGGGTTGGTTGTTAGAAGTTGTGGAAGGGAGTGTTATAAAAGAGCACTCCATTAACCCCGGAGAAATAAAAATGGCAAAAACGTCAATGAAAAAAATGCTTGAAGCAGGTGTTCACTTTGGTCACCGCTCACGCTTCTGGCATCCAAAAATGGATCAATACATCTATGGCACTCGTAATGGTGTTCATATTATTAACCTAGAAAAAACACTGCCAATGTTTAACGATGTGCTTAACTTTGCATCAAAAACTGCTGCTGCTGGCGGCTCAATTCTTTTTGTGGGTACTAAGCGTGCAGCTAGTGACATCATGAAAGAGGAAGCAATTCGTTGTGGCATGCCTTACGTTAACCATCGTTGGTTAGGTGGCATGATGACTAACTACAAGACCATCAAAGCATCAATCAAACGCTTGAAAGACCTAGAGTTTCTAGCAGAAGAAAACTTTTCACAGTTTGGAAAGAAAGAAGCACTAATGATGACTCGTGAGATGGACAAACTAGAGCGTAGTCTAGGTGGTATTAAAGATCTTGGTGGCATTCCAGACGTTGTATTTGTGATCGATATTGGTCATGAGAAAAATGCCATTGCAGAATCTAAAAAATTAGGCCTTCCAATTATTGGTATTGTTGATACTAATCACAATCCTGAAGGCATTGATTACGTTGTTCCTGGTAATGATGACTCTATCAGAGCAATTAGCTACTACGCAAGAGAAGTGGCTAATGCTGTCTTAGAAGCTAAAGCAGCTGCTGGTACTCAAGTTAAAAAGGCACCTGTTGCTAAAAAAGCAGCGCCAGCTAAGAAGGCCGACAAAGTTGTTGAAGAGAAAGTCGCGACACCTGTAGCTGAAAAAGCAGCAGACAAGCCAGCTGAAACTGACCTTAATGCCATGCTAAAAGCTGACTTAGTAGCACTTGCCAAAAAACAAGGTGTTGAAGTAGCGAGCAAAGATACTAAAGCAGACATTATTGCAAAACTTGCGTAATTTATAAAATATTCATTTCTCGAGCGCGAGGAATAACACTATACATAGGAGATAATTATGGCAATTACAGCTGCTTTAGTTAAAGATCTAAGAGAAAGAACAGGCGCAGGCATGATGGACTGCAAAAAAGCGTTGACCGAAACTAATGGCGACATGGAAGCGGCAATTGACTTAATGCGTACTTCTGGTGCCGCAAAGGCTGCCAAAAAATCTGGCCGTGTTGCTGCTGAGGGACTGGTTAAAGTTAATATTAGCGATGATAAAAAAACCGCTACTATTTTAGAAATCAATTCTGAAACTGACTTTGTTACTAAAAGTGACGACTTTATCGGATTTGTTGAAACATTAGGTGCGCTTGCACTTAAGACAACGCCTACAAACATTGATGAGTTTTTAGCTCAAACACTAGACAATGGCGATTCTCTTGAAAAAGCTCGAGAAGATATTGTTGCCAAAGTGGGTGAAAACGTTTCAATTCGTCGTGTTCAAACGGTCACTGTTGATACAGGCGTTATTGGTGCTTATAAGCATGGTGAGCGTATTGCTGTATTGGCTATTTTAGAAGGTGGTGATGAAGCGCTAGCTAAAGATATTGCAATGCATGTTGCTGCGACACGCCCTGAATGTGTTACTGAAGATGAGCTTAACCCTGAACTACTTGAAAGAGAAAAAGCAATTTTTGTTGAGCAAGCTCGTGAATCTGGCAAGCCGGACAATATCATTGAAAAAATGATCGGTGGACGCATGAAAAAGTTTGTTAATGAAGTAACGCTTTACGGTCAAGCTTTTGTCAAGGATCCTGATACAACAGTAGGCGCACTAGCCAAATCAAACAATGCAGAAGTTAAGTCATTTGTTAGATATGAAGTTGGTGAAGGTATTGAAAAGAAAGAAGAAAACTTTGCTGAAGAAGTGGCAGCTCAAATGAAAGGCTAATCCTTTTATTTGAAAGTTTTAAAAAGAGTGCTTATGCGCTCTTTTTTTTTGCCCTAAACAATGCGTAATTCCTCATCTAGGCATTGCCTGGTGTTGCACTCTTGCACGGTTAACTCTTGATGATACTTTTGACTAATCAAGCTTTTTAACTGCGCTAACTGCTGATCGCTTATCAAATCAGGGTGCTTAGTTATGCGCAACTGAAACTCAACTTTAGAATCCAATAAGATCTGCAAAGACTGCCAAGCTTTCTCTGCTGACTTTGGGGTCTGAGTTACAAGCTCATAATGCAAGGGTAGGTGCTTGATATCAAAACCCACCCAATCAACCAACGACAAACACTGTTCAAATTGATGAGGGTAAGCGCCACCTGTATGCAGACCAATCTTGAATCCTAGCGACTTAACTTCTGACATTGCTTCAAACAAGCCACTTTGCAGACATGGCTCACCGCCACTGAACACAACCGCATCCAGCAAGCCTTGACGCGAGCGAATAAACTGCATTATCTTATCCCATGAGAAATCAGTTTTTTTGTTAGCCGGAATCAATTCATGATTATAACAATATCGACATCGCCAAGGACAGCCTTGGGCAAACACCACACAAGACAAATGGTCTGGATAATCAATGGTTGTTAACGGCTCAAAGCCCCCAACATGAATAGACATGCTAGCCTTCTACTTGCTCTGTAAAGCATAACCGATCGGCATGCTCTGATTGTTTTCCAGGGTTGAAGCTGGTGACAGGGCGATGATAACCCATGACCCGTGTCCACACCTCGCATACTTGTCTTTCTTTATTGGTTAGCAATATTTTTTGCTTTTTCATTTTTATCTCCTTGGTTTTTTAATTTTTTATTGGCTAATAGCACTTCATCACACTTTGGACAATACTCATGTTCACCACTAAGATAGCCATGTGTAGGACAAATTGAGAAGGTTGGGGTGATGGTAATGTAAGGAAGTCTAAAATTGGTTAATGAGCGTTTCACCATCTTCATGCAAGCCTCACCGCTACTGATCCTTTCTCCCATGTATAAATGCAAAACCGTTCCACCCGTGTACTTAGTCTGCAATTCATCCTGCTTTTCTAAGGCCTCAAAAGGGTCGGCAGTATAGCCAACCGGCAGTTGAGATGAGTTAGTGTAGTAAGGCTTGTCCTTAGTGCCAGCATGTAGAATGTCTGGATAGCGCTTCATGTCTTCTTTAGCAAATCGATAGGTCGTTCCTTCTGCCGGCGTAGCTTCTAAATTAAACATGTGGCCCGTTTGCTCTTGAAATTCAATCATGCGTAGTCTAATGTGGTCCAAAAACTCAACCGCCATTGGATAGCCATCTGTCGAGGTAATATCCTCTTTATCCTGGCTAAAATTACGAATCATTTCGTTAATACCGTTAACACCAATAGTTGAAAAATGATTTCTTAGCGTTCCTAAATATCTTTTGGTATATGGAAACAAGCCGTTATCCATTAATTTTTGCACTACTTTTCGCTTAACCTCGAGTGAGTCTTTAGCCATTAACAGTAGTTTATCCAACTGCTCATAAAGTCCTTTTGAATCTCCTTTATATACATGTCCTAAGCGTGCGCAGTTAATAGTTACCACACCTAATGAACCGGTTTGCTCTGCGGAACCAAACAAGCCGTTGCCACGCTTTAATAACTCATTAAGGTCTAGCTGTAGACGACAACACATTGATCTAACCATGTTTGGCTTGAGATCAGAATTAAGGAAATTTTGGAAATAAGGCAGGCCATATTTGGCTGTCATGTCAAATAAGCGCTTGGCATTTTCACTCTCCCAGGGAAAGTCCTCGGTCATATTGTAAGTCGGTATAGGAAAGGTAAATACGCGGCCTTTGGCATCGCCTTCTGTCATAACCTCAATATACGCTTGGTTAATCATGTCCATTTCTACTTGAAGCTCACCATAGGTAAACGGCATCTCTTCATCACCCATCATTGGCACTTGATCGCGCAAATCTTCTGGACAAACCCAGTCAAAAGTCAGATTAGTAAAAGGTGTCTGCGTACCCCATCGAGATGGTACATTAAGATTGTAAATCAGCTCTTGAATGCACTGCTTTACCTCGCCGTAACCCAAGCTATCTAGACGGATATACGGCGCTAAATAAGTATCAAATGAGCTAAATGCCTGAGCACCAGCCCATTCATTTTGTAATGTCCCTAAAAAATTAACCATTTGGCCAACGGCACTACTCAAGTGTTTTGGCGGACCTGCTTCAATTCGGCCCTCAACACCATTCAACCCTTCCCTAAGTAGGGTACGTAGTGACCAGCCTGCACAGTATCCGGCCAACATGTCCAAATCATGGATATGCAAATCTCCTTGTCGATGTGCACTGCCCACCTCCGGCGCATAAACATGGCTTAACCAATAGTTAGCAATCACTTTACCTGATACATTTAGTATCAGTCCGCCGAGCGAATATCCTTGATTTGCATTAGCATTAACACGCCAATCAGCCCTATCTAAATATTCGTTAATTGACGAAGCAACATCCACCAATGTTTTTTTATCGTCTCTCAGTGTTTTGTGTTGTTGGCGGTAAGCGATATAAGCTCTAGCTGTTTTAACAAAATTTGATGAGATGAGCGCTTGCTCCACAACATCCTGGATATGCTCAATATCTGGCTCAATATCCTCTTGGTGGCTTAGTACCTTTAACACTTGTAGTGTCAAAAGTTTAGCTTCATTATCATCCAGCTCTTCGCTGACTTGTCCAGCCCTAAAAATAGCCAAACGAATTTTATCTGAATCAAAAAAGGCACTACTGCCATCTCTTTTAACAACGCTAAGTGGCGCGTTTGCATGGATTGCATCCATATTATCTCCCCCTATTTAATATTAAATCAAAGTGTTTTTTTAATTGTTCACTACATATAGTGTTTTTATATTATAGAACAACTACATGTAGTGGCATATTGACGCAAATCAATAAAGTCAAAATATTTTTATTGTTTGATTTTGATCAATCAAAAATTAGCTTTTTTATCCTAAAATAAAACCAATTAAATTTCAAAAAACTTCTTTATGAGCCTTACTCACTCTGTTATTCCCTCTTTTTTGCCTGTTTCAGCCTTGCTGCAAACTGCCAAATCGGTCAACAATAAAATTATTATTGCTCTATTTAATAAAGTCTTTTCACAAGCAATTAAAGACGGGGATCTTGATTTTCTGGAAGACCAGTGGGTTTTGATTGAGGTTAACGACATCGGCTTGGCGTTCAATCTTAGTCTTAAGCATCGTCAGCTCGTACAAACTCAATACGTCAGTCAGTTTGATTTAACGATTAATGCCAATAGCTGTGATTTTCTAGATCTCATCAGCAGAAGAAAAGATCCGGATACTTTATTTTTTCAAAGAAAAATTAAAATGCGAGGCTCGACCGAACTCGGCCTTCATGTTAAAAATTTTCTTGATGCCTTTGAAACGGACACACACTGGTTAAGCGCCGGCATGGATAAAGTGCTTAAAAAAACCTATCCAGTTCTTAGTAAGTTGTTGTGTAAAAACTCTTGAGCGACTGCCCTTGTCATGAAGCCGAATACTGTCGATGCAATGCACGGCCTAATTCAAGAGATACAAAATACTCTGCCTTTTGATCAAATTAAGGCAGATTTTTGTTCGGACACTTGCTCAGGCTGCTCGATCAAATTAATTGATTTTTTATCAACGGAAACCGAACATTGGCAATACCGGCTAAATCAAGGGGACATTCCTAATTTTAACGACTTAAACAAGTTGGCAAAAATGGCCAAAAAAATTCAAGCAGTATTGCTTAAAAACGGCCTGGTTTAATTTGACCTTGGTCAATGACTTTGTCACATGCCAAAGATAAACTAATGTTTTTTTGCTATAGAGAATCGCCATGCAACTTGCCAAACAAACCACCACAGAATCCCCTTTTTATTTGGATAATGAAGATTCATATCAACGTTGGAGAGATAAAAAATCATTTGCATATCCTGAGAGTATTTCGGAGCTATTGATAGAAGTCAAAGACCCTAAACATCTTAGTAAAAGTGAACACAGCGCCTTATTGGCTTTAACTCAAAAAACCAATATGGCTATTTACATTAGCAACACCGGCAATGATCCATCTGCCTCAATACCTATAGCTATCGCTCGCCAATTTGGTCTTAAAAATATCAATAAAAACTGGTTGGCTGATGAATCTGGACTCACCTCTTTAAGGGTGGTTGATGATGGTATTAGGAAAAACTACATCCCTTATACAAATCGCCTTATCCATTGGCATACTGATGGCTATTACAACGCTCCTGATCAACAGATTCATGCACTTAATCTGCATGTTGTTCAACAGGCCGCCACAGGCGGTGAAAATCAGCTTATGGACCACGAAATTGCCTATCTTCTTTTACGTGAAAAAAATCCAGATTATATCCGCGCACTTATGGCCAATGACGTCATGACCATTCCTGCAGGCACAAAAGCAGATGGCAGTGCCAGACCAGAACGCTCTGGACCAGTGTTTAGTGTTACTGATAGTGGCAATCTACACATGCGCTATACGGCCAGAAGCAGAAACATACGGTGGTCAAGTGATCCGCTTGTGCAAGAAGCTGTTGACTATCTTAGAAAAATCCTTGATAAGGAATATTCATCTTATGTCTTTAAGGGATTGTTAGAGCCCGGCATGGGGTTAATTAGTAACAATGTTCTACATGATAGGGCCGCCTTTACAGACAGCGAACAAAATAAACGCCACTATTATCGCGCGCGCTACTTTGACCGATTAGCTAATACTGACTTTAGCCTATAAAGCCACCCTACTAAGACTGCTGTAGTTCGATACTGCTCATGCCTGGCTGATCAAACCAATAGCCGTCACACTGTTGATAGGCGCTACACGAGCGTAGTGCATCTAGGGCCTGATCGGTGTCAATACTTTGGTCAATTCTATCTTTGAAAGTTTGGATAATCTTTTCAGTGTTTGAAAATTGAGGGCTAATCCTAACAACTTCAACACCCATTTGTTGCATTTGATCTAGCTGCGTAATCAGGTTAAAGGTATCAGCAGATAGAGTCTGTATGCCGTTCATTGTTAAAAAAGACTGCTGCTCTTGAGTAGACAGCAGCAGCCCGTCTTCATACATTAGGCATTTATACTGGCAATCGTCCTTGTCTAAATCATAGGCCCTGGCAGTAAAACAACGTGCTGAAAATGCCAATGGCATTTGGCCAAATACAAACACCTCGGTTTGCAGCTCCGGATTTATTTCTGCCATGATTTGAGCTAAGGTTTTTTGGGATAACTCCACTGGAAAACACCAACGCTTCAAGCCCTTTTTGGCCAGTATATTAAGACTGGCAGCATTGTACAAATTAACACTGGGCCCAGTCACAAACGCTTTATTGCGCTTACTTCTCAAATTAATGGCTGCAAAATCATTGGCCTCCACCAAATAATCATCCGTCTGGCAAACCTTGTCAAGCTGCTTTAACTCTGAATCAGCCTCCAGCAGCGTCAACGTTGAAAGCACCACCTCTTTGCCTGCATGGCGAAGTTGTTGAGCAATCGTTAACCAATCGTCCAATCTGAGTTGTCTGCGTTTAGAGCAAACCACCTCTCCTAAATAAACAATGTCAACGGCAGATTTAGCAACACCCTGGTAAAAGTCAAATACTTTTTGTTTGTCCCAGTAATAATAAATAGGGCCCAGTGAAATCTTCATTGCCAACTCCGATGATACGCACCCAAGGTTGTTTGAAATCCTTCGGATACGTCGTTAAGCGCTTGATTCCATTCATCTTTAGTTTGATAATTTCCACTTTCTAGCTGTTGCAGTGCTGCTGACCAGGTTTTAGCAACTGTCTTAATATAGGCAGGAGATCGCTGTCGACCTTCGATTTTAATTGCCTTGACGCCAATCTCTTTAATCAGCGGTAAAATCTCTAATGTGTTTAAACTGGTTGGCTCCTCAAGTGCATAATAAGTATTGTCCATCGCCTCAAACCGACCCTTACATAACGTGGGGTAGCCTGCAATTTCATGCTCTTCATAGGAATCTATTAACACTCCACCTAATCTGGTTTCAAGTTTAATATCATTTTCAATATATTCAACATGTGATGCGGGCGAACAAGCTCCGTAAGTATTGGGCGATCGTCCAGTTGCATAAGAAGACAAAATACACCTGCCTTCAACCATAACACACAAAGACCCAAAACCAAAAACCTCAATATCTACAGGTGAGTATTCAACTACTTTTTTAACTTGAGCAACTGACAGTACTCGTGGCAGCACAGCACGCTTAATATTAAAATTTTGATAATAAAAATCAAGCGCCTCATAGCTTGTTGCAGAGCCTTGTACCGATAAATGCAGATTTAAATTCGGATGTACACGAGTGGCATACTCCATCAGCCCAATATCTGCCAAAATAACAGCATCTACTCCTATTCTAGCCGCACGATCAATGGCCTCAGTCCAGCGCTGGTAAATTTCTGGTTGCGGATAGGTGTTGATCGCTACATATACTTTTTTACCGCGTACGTGAGCATACTCAACTCCCAGCATTGCACGCTCCTCATTAAAATTTAGTCCGGCAAAATGTCGCGCATTGGTGTCATCCGCAAAGCCAATATAAACCGTGTCAGCGCCATGATCAATCGCTGTTTTTAATGCGGGCAAATTGCCCGCTGGACAGACTAGCTCCATTGTACTTTTCTCCTATTTTGACTTTTTAGCCTATCTTCTATTGCGTTTAGTACCTTCCATTTTTTGCTACACCAGGCGGGCGCTAGCAATTGCTGTTTGTTAGCCGTACCCGTAAGCCGATGATAAATCATATCTTCAGGCGCTTGAGCAATCAGATCGGCCACAACCTCTACATATGCCTCCATCTGCATCGGCTGATATTCGCCTCGACGCCACTCATTTGCAAGCTGTGTACCTTTAACAACATGCAAGGGGTGAAACTTTAAACCATCAACACCTAGTTCAAGAACTCGCTGTAATGTGTCGTGATAATGCTGTCTTGTTTCGCCCGGCAGGCCAATAATTAAATGCGTACAAACTCTCAACCCTTTTGATCTTGCTAATAATAAAGTTTCTTTATATTCTTTAAATCCATGGCCTCTATTAACTTTTTGTAAAGTCTCATCAAATGCAGACTGAAGCCCCAGCTCTAACCAAATATCAAAACCCTGTTGCTGATAATCCAGCAGCAAATCAATGACTGTCTCGGGTACGCAGTCAGGTCGAGTTCCAATTGACAAACCAATAACATCTTCTTGACTGAGTGCCGTTTCATACATTTTTTTAAGTGTTTCAATATCGCTATAAGTGTTGGTATAAGCTTGAAAATAAGCAATATATTTTTTAGCCCCTGTACGCTTAAGCAAAACCTCACGTCCACTTTGAATTTGAGTTAAGATTGGATCTGGCTGCCTACCATTAGGACTAAAGGTGTCATTATTACAAAATGTACAGCCACCAATACCTAGAGATCCATCTCGGTTTGGACAACTTAATCCTGCGTCAATCGCTACTTTATGAACACGCTCTTTATATGTTCTGAGTAGTGATTGCCCTAATGTATTGACATAATCAGATAACAACCTGCCGCCTCTTTATTGTCAAAATCTGTATTGTAATAATGAACGGCCTTAGATGATTTGACTTGCGTCAACTAACTGCACTTTTTGTTAGACGAAAAAAAACCACTCCGAAGAGTGGTTTCAACTAAAAGCGAAAGAGTTA
>JABGQC010000023.1 GCA_018644675.1 Candidatus Thioglobus sp. | reverse complement strand
CTTGGCAACACCGCGACCTTCGTCAATCGCCCATACAACTAATGACTGGCCACGACGACAATCACCTGCTGTAAAGATACCCTCTTGTGAGGTTTGATACTGACCATAATTAGCTTTGTAATTACCACGCTCATCCAATTCAATATCTGCATCATCACTTACATAATGCTCTGGAGAAACAAAGCCCATTGAAAGTAGCACCAATTGAGATTCCCAAGTTTTTTCACTACCGGAAATTTCAGTCAATTGGCCATTATCGAATGTCACCTCAATGGTAACAAGACCAGTCAGATTGTTATTGTCATCCTTGATAAATGCCTTAGTCATAAGCTGGTATTGTCTTGGATCTTCACCAAATACCGCTTGCGCTTCAGCATGACCATAATCAACCCGATAAATCAATGGCCAAAGTGGCCATGGATTGTCATCTGCGCGCTCTACAGGTGGTTGACTCATGAGTTCAAAATTAACCACTGATTTTGCACCTTGGCGAATGGCTGTACCAATACAATCCGTACCTGTGTCACCACCACCAATAACAATCACATCCTTACCCTTAGCAGAAAGATCTGATTCATCAGCATGGCCGGTGTCTAATAAGCTTTTTGTATTAATGGCTAAATATTCCATCGCCATATGTACGCCTTTAGCATCACGATTATCAACTGGCAGATCTCTGGCCTCGCTTGCGCCTGTTGTAAAGATAATGGCGTCAAAATCTTTTTGTAGTGCCTGTGTTGTAATATCTTTACCGACATTAACATTAGTTATAAATTCAACACCGCAGTCTTTCATAAAATTAACACGACGATCAACAATATCTTTGCCGAGCTTCATATTTGGAATGCCATACATTAGCAAACCACCAATACGATCATCCCGCTCGAAAATACTCACATTATGACCTAACTTGTTAAGCTCATCTGCTGCAGCCAATCCCGCAGGGCCAGATCCTATGATTGCGATTTTTTTTCCAGTTTTATATTCCACATCATAAGGTTTAATCCAACCTTTTTCAAAACCCTTATCAATAATCGCTTGTTCGATATTTTTAATCGTAACCGCTGGATTACTCATGCCAAGTACACAAGAGCCTTCACAAGGCGCCGGGCAAACTCGACTAGTAAATTCTGGAAAATTATTTGTTTTTAATAGTCTGGCTAAAGCCTCTTCCCATTTATCGTTATAAACAAGGTCATTCCACTCAGGGATTAAGTTGTTAATCGGGCAGCCGTCATCTGACTGACAAAAAGGCACGCCACAGTCCATGCATCGTGCACCTTGTTCTTGTAAATGGGACTCATTATGTGTACCAGTAAAAATTTCACCATAATCTTTAAGACGCAATTCAACAGGGCGATAATCCTCTGTTTTTCTATCAAATTCTTTAAAGCCAGTTACTTTTCCCATTTCTCTAAACACATAAATCTAAAGCGCATAATTATGCCATATTTGCTATAAATATGCATCACTAAAAAAGATGATATAGTTTATTTGCTTGGCGCTATGTTTAACTGTATAATTGCCCTTTTTTAAGAAACAAATATTTAAGGATAAGTTCAAATGAATTTAATTGATCAAATTGAAAGCGAACAGCTAAGAAACGACATTCCTGAGTTCTCAGCAGGCGACACAATTATCGTACAAGTAAAAGTACGTGAAGGCGACCGTGAAAGATTACAAGCATTCGAAGGTGTTGTTATTGCTAAGAAAAACCGCGGTATTGGCTCAGCATTTACCGTGAGAAAAATGTCTCATGGCGAAGGCGTGGAAAGAGTTTTTCAAACACACTCTAAAATGATTGATTCTGTTGAAGTTAAGCGTCGTGGTAAAGTTCGTCAAGCAAAACTTTATTACCTTCGTGAACTAACTGGTAAGAAAGCAAGAATTAAAGAAAAATTAGCAACTAAATAAGTTTCGTTACTTTTCTTATAAATACCGGCAATCAGCCGGTATTTTTTTGTCTAAAATTTAGGCATGGAACATAATAAAAAACTTATTGAGCAATTCCTTGATTATTACTGGCTATCATCGGGTGCTAGTAAAAATACCCTGTCTGCTTATCGCTCTGATTTAGTGCTGTATTCAAAATGGCTAGAGCAATCTCCTTTGGAAAATGCCAGCGATACTAGTATTTTAAAATATTTTCAACATAGACAAATCGCCCCTTCCACTCAAGCGCGCATACTCACTTGCTTTAGAGTTTTTTATCAATACCTACTCCTACAAGGCCTCATCAATGCTAATCCAACAGCTAAACTTCACCACCCAAAACAAGAGCAAAAATTGCCTATTTTTCTAAGCATTAAAGAAGTTGAAAAACTTTTAGATGCACCTGATAAGAAAACCATTTTTGGACTACGAGATCGAGCCATGTTGGAGCTTTTGTATTCTTGTGGATTGCGAGTTAGCGAACTTATTAGTCTAGAATATCGCCATATTAATATCAATGACGAATATATTAGAATTTTAGGAAAAGGCAATAAAGAAAGACTTTTACCCATGGGTGAAATGGCCATAGAATACCTTTCTCAATATGAAAAAAAGGCCCGACCTTTTTTGATCAAAAAAGGACAAACAGATGGGTATTTTCTATCTAATCGCGGCAGCAATATGAGCCGCCAAAACTTCTTTTATATGATTAAAGCTTATGCTCAAAAATCTGGCATAAGCAAGCCTTTGTCACCGCATAGCCTGCGTCATGCATTTGCAACTCATTTAGTGCAACAAGGTGCTGATTTACGTAGTGTGCAACTGATGCTTGGTCATAGTGACATTGCTACGACGCAAATATATACGCACATTCAAAATGTTCAATTAAAGTCACAACATGGCAAGCATCATCCTAGAGGATAAGCTCGCTAATCGATAGCCTCTATACTGACAACTCAGCCAGTCTCTTTTGTCGATACTCTTTTAAGATTGACTCTGTGTATCCATTTGGTTCACTCACCCCTCTGTAAACTAAAGATAACGCCGCTTGAAATGCTGTTGTATCGTAGCTTGGTGCCATATTTTGATAAAACGGGTCGTGTTTATTTTGCTCATCCACCACAAGTGCCATTTCTTTAAATACTTGCTCTATTTGATCCTTGCTGCAAATGTTATGGTGTAGCCAGTTAGCCATGTGTTGACTAGAAATACGAAGTGTCGCCCTATCTTCCATTAACCCCACTTGATTGATGTCCATTACTTTTGAACAGCCAACGCCTTGATCAATCCAGCGCACAACATAGCCCAAAATACTTTGAGCATTATTATCTAGCTCCGCCTTAATCTCATCCACACTTAAGGTAGTGCTTGGATTGAGCACTGGCGCAAGTAGTAAATCTTGCTCATCAGCCTCAATGGGCGATTGCATTAATTGCTGTTGCCTGGAAAAAACATCAAACCGATGATAGTGTGTTGCATGCAAAGTAGCGGCAGTTGGTGAAGGTACCCAAGCACAATTTGCGCCTGCTTCTAAATGAGCCAGTTTACTTTCAATCATTTCATTCATCTGATCAGGCTGTGCCCACATGCCTTTGCCAATTTGTGCATTTTTGTACATGCCGCATTCAAGACCAACTTTTACATTTAATACCTCATAGGCTTTAATCCATGGCTGATTCTTAATCTGGCTCTTGGGCAACATAACACCTGCGTGCATACTTGTGTGTATCTCATCTCCAGTTCGATCTAGAAATCCGGTATTAATAAAAATAACTCGCTTGGCCGCCACTTTAATGCATGCTGCTAAATTAACACTGGTACGTCGTTCTTCGTCCATAATACCGATTTTAAGTGTGTTAGCCTTAAGTCCAAGAGCTTGCTCAACTTTCTCAAATAACTTAATACTAAACGCCACTTCATCAGGGCCGTGCATCTTTGGCTTAACAATATACACATTGCCTTTTTTCGAATTAGCCCCTAAATTTTGGATATCATGCAAGGCAATCAGCGTTGTCACCATAGCATCTAAAATACCTTCTGGTATTTCTTGATTGTCTGGATTTTTGATTAAATCTGTTAGCATATGGTGACCAACATTCCGCACCAACATAAGGCTACTGCCTGATAAAGTGCCAGACTCCCCTTTAGCATCAACAAAATGCTTATCTGAGTTAATTTTTCTGACTATTGATTTCCCGCCCTTTTCAAATTTAATTTCTAAATTACGCTTCATTAATCCTAGAAAATTACGATATGCGTTAATTTTTTCTTCACTGCCGACCGTGGCAACTGAGTCTTCAAAATCAATAATAGTTGTTAATGCTGACTCCAAAATTACATCTTTAATGCCTTGGGTTTCTGGATTAATCACAAGCTCAATATGTAAATTATGATGCTGGATTAAAATACTTTGGTCAGTGCTGCCCACAAAACTTTGTGAATTTTTTAGCGGCGTTGTGCGGCCATTCTCTAATGTAAATATTGGAGCTGATTGAGTGTTAATTGCAACAACTTGAGCATAAGATCCATCCGCTAACGGTGCAGCCTCATCTAAAAAAGTATTTGCCCAATCAATTACTTTAGTGGCGCGCTTAGAACCTTGGATTTCTCTATCGATAATATCACTACCGTATAAGGCATCATACAAGCTTCCCCAACGCGCATTAAGCGCGTTAAGGGCGAATCGTGCACTAGAAATAGGCACTACCAATTGAGGACCTGCAATGCTGGAGATCTCATCATCCACTTGATCTAATTCAAGCTTAAATGGGGCTGGCTTGGGTAGTAAATAGCCAATATCTTGTAAAAGTTTTTTATAGGTATTTAAATCAAATGCTCCTATACTTTCCTGATGCCATTGATCAATTTGAGATTGCATTTTGTCACGCTGCAGTAATAAATCTTGATTTTGTTGCGCTAGCTCGGAAACAATGGTTAATAATTTAGGGAAAAATTCATCCGCCTTGATGTTTAAACCTGGGGAAACCTCCTGTTCTATAAATTGATATAGACTGCGATTAACTTGAAAACCTGATATATTTTGATACCCATCCTCTAACATGATACTAACTCCTTAACAACAATAATGCCATCTTGATCGGCATATAAATAATCTCCAGGGATAAAATTTACTCCAGAAAAACATAGAGTAAGACCAGCCTCTCCCAAACCCTTCTTAATACTTTTTAATGGGTGCGTACCTAGTGCACGCACGCCAATTGGCATCTCATTAATCATCTCAGAATCTCTGATCAAACCATAAATAATTACCCCAGACCAATTATTCTTAACTGCTTTAGCAGCCAGCTGATCTCCCAACATAGCGCAACGCTTTGAGCCGCCAGCATCCACCACCAAAACTCGACCTTGGCCATTTGTATCAAGCACCTCTCTAACAAGGGAGTTATCCTCAAAACACTTAATAGTATGAATGGCGCCAAAAAAATCTACCTCAGCGCCATAACAATTATAAGTTGGCTCTACGTACTGTACATTAGGGTGTAGTTGGTCTGATATATCGCTAGTTTTTTGCATAAGAGCTAAGCCGATTGTGAATAAATTTGCGACATTCGATACCGCTGTCGATAAGGATAATAATTATTAATATTACCTTGTTTGATATTGTCTTGTACTGACTTCCAGTAATCAGCGCTCAATAGTTTTTCATAAGATTTTGAGAAAATTTTCTTACTGTCATTTTGACTAAACATAAACAACTTGAATTCTTCTGGAAAAACATCATCTGGGCCTACGTAATACCAAGGTTCAGCAGCCATCTCATCCTCTTCATGTCTGGCTTCTGGAATCTTTCTAAATACAGGCCGATCCATGGTGGTAATCTCATCATAATCATAAAATACAACTCGCTTTTGACGAGTTACACCAAAATTCTTAGTCAGCATATCACCTGGAAAGATATCAGCATTAATTAGCTCGTCAATAGCTCTACCATAGTCATTAACAATATGCTTTAGATCATCCTTGTTTTGCGTATCTTTAATGTACAAATCAAGCGGAATCATTTTATTTTCCATGTATAAATGTTTGATAATCAATAAATCGCCCTCGATGGTAACACTGGAGCCGACTTTATTTTTTAACTCTTTAATCAGTTCTTCATCTAAATCACGAATTGGAAATGCAACATTGGAAAACTCCCATGTATCTGCCAGGCGACCTACTTTACGATGATTTTTGACGTAAAAATACTTATCCTTAACCTGTTGTTTAGTAGCAGTTTTTGGTGGAGCAAAGTTATCGTTAATTACCTTGAAAACATAAGGAAACATAGGAAATGTAAAAACAGTCATCACCATGCCTTTAATACCTGGGGCAATAATAAGCTTTTCACCAGTACTACGTGAATACTTTAAAAATCTTCGATATAATAAAGTTTTTCCATGCTTATGAAGTCCAATAGAACTATAGAGCTCAGCTTTGGTTTTACCTGGAAGAATGGCTTTTAAAAAATCAACAACCGCCGCAGGATAGTCAGTATCAACAAAGAAATATGATCTGGAAAAGCTAAAAACAATCGAAATGTTATCAACATCAGTCAGAAGTACATCGACATGTATCCCCGTTTTTTCATCATTTAACAAGGCGATTAAAACCGGGCGAACCAGATTGTTTTTTAATACAACCTGGCCTACAATATAGGCAGCCTTTCTCCTGAAAAAAGTACTTTTAACCAGTTGTAATTCAAAACTTTCATCTTCAGATAAATCTAACTGCTTAACAAATTGCTCTTTTAAACGTAGCACATCACGCGCCAAATCTTGATAAGATGTTGTGAAGTTCAACTCAGTAAGAACCCCTTGCAGGGTTTGTTCTAGCTGATCAGTTTTAATATAATGGCTATCAATAACTGGATCATCCATATCAATAAACGTAGTTGATATGGATGGCTTAACAAAGATAAAGTTATTGTTATAAAAGCGCTTATCAAACAATAGACAGAACACTGAATTGTAAAACGTTTCAGCCAGTTCTGGTTGCTTGTAATTTGACGTTAGATTGATATAAGCAAGCTTGGTATTAATCCAAACTTGTTCATCAAACATGTCAGTAATTAGCTCTTTTTTAAGTTCGAGACAGAATTTCTTAACCTGCTTATCATAAAAATAAAGGCGCGCCTTATAATCATCCAGTAATTGTTGCCATTCACAATAATCAAATCGAGATTTAGCTTGCACAGAGGCCTGTTGAAAAACACAATAATGCTTCTCAAAACCTGCCAATATTTTTCTGGAAGTAGACTCAGGTAGACTGCTTGGTTGAGTTCTCATTTCCATCATATTACTTCATAAAGTCGTTAGCTTATACATAGTATAAACCAACTGCCTTTATAAAAAAATATCAAGATTTAGAATTGCTCTTCCTCAGTCGAACCAGTCAATGCAGTTACTGAAGATGCACCACCCTGAATAACAGTTGTTACATCATCAAAGTAACCTGCACCCACTTCTTGCTGGTGCGCTACAAAAGTATAGCCTTTTTCAGCTGCTGCAAATTCTGGCTCTTGCACCTTCTCTACGTAATGCTTCATACCTTCACCTTGAGCATATTCATGCGCTAAGTCAAACATGTTGTACCACATGTTATGAATACCCGCTAAGGTAATGAACTGATACTTGTAGCCCATTGCTGCAATATCCTCTTGGAAAGAAGCGATTTGAGAATCGGTTAAGTTTTTCTTCCAATTGAACGATGGTGAACAGTTGTAAGACAATATCTGATTTGGATTTTCAGCTAAAACTGCTTCTGCAAACTCTCTTGCAAAACCTAAATCAGGCTTGCCAGTTTCGCACCAAACTAAGTCTGCATATGGTGCATAAGAAACACCACGAGAAATCGCTTGATCAAGTCCATTTTTAACAACGTAGAAACCTTCTGGTGTACGCTCTCCAGTAACAAATGGCTCATCAATTGGATCTACGTCTGAAGTGATTAATGTTGCTGCTTCTGCATCTGTACGTGCTAGTAGTACTGTTGGTACGCCCATCACATCAGAGGCTAATCTTGCAGCATTTAATTTTTGAATTGCATCTTGAGTTGGCACTAATACCTTACCACCCATGTGGCCACATTTCTTAACAGAAGCCAATTGATCCTCAAAATGCACGCCTGCTGCACCAGCAGTAATCATATTCTTCATTAATTCATAAGCGTTTAATACACCGCCAAAACCAGCTTCAGCATCTGCAACGATTGGTAAGAAATGATCAACATATCCCTTATCTCCAGCATTAATACCTTTAGCATGCTGAATCTCATCTGCACGTTTAAATGTGTTATTGATACGACGAACCATCGTTGGCACTGAATCATAAGCATACAAAGATTGGTCTGGATACATAGTCTCTGATGTATTACCATCAGCAGCTACTTGCCAACCTGATAAATAAATAGCTTCAATACCTGCTTTAGCTTGCTGCATTGCTTGTCCAGCAGTAATAGCACCCATACAGTTAACGTAACCTTTTTTAGAGCTACCGTTAATTAGGCTCCATAATTGATCAGCACCATCTTTAGCATGTGTGTGCTCAATTTGCTTAGATCCACGTAGTCGTACAACATCTTCAGCGCTATAGTCACGCTTTACATCTTTCCAGCGTGAGTTTTCAGCCCAGTCTTTTTCTAATGCTTGAATTTGTTCTTGTCTATTCATTGTATTTCTCCTCATATGGATTATTAATTAATTACTTTACTTACTTGGTGTGAATAATGATACTTATTTTTTTATGTTTTTTCATAATATAATATATCTATTTCACAATATGAATAAATAGACTAGTTTTTATAAATATTTCGCCATATAAAAAAATTATTCCGTAATATAACGTGAAATTCTATAATGCGAAAAAAAATTATGTCAACAGACTTAACTAGTTCAGAAAAAAAGGTAACAGCAATTGAGAAGAGCTTAATCATTCTATCCATTTTTTCTATGGAAAGACCTTCCTTAAGTCTAAAAGAAATTTGCGATCAAGTAGGTTTTAATGCATCAACCACTTACCGGATTTTGCACACCTTATCAGAATACGGCTACGTTATTAGAACGGTGGACAAGAACTATTGCATTGGCACAACACCCTTATCTTTAAGCGCCATCTATCAAAAAACAAATCAGCTCACTCAAATTAGCCCTTTGGTTGATCATATTAGAGATATATGTAATGAAACTGCCTCTTTTTACATTCAACAAGACAACGAAAGGATTTGTCTGTATCGCGCGCATTCTCGCGATATGATCAGACACAATATCGATGTTGGAACTCAATTAGAACTTAATCGAGGTGCTTCTGGCAGGGTGATATTAGCCTACGGTAGACGCCTTCAAGATAAAAGTGGGTTTTTTAAAAATATTCGTGACAAAGGCTACTATCTTTCAATAAATGAGCACAATGCTGCTTTATTTTCTATTTCAAAGCCAATTTTGTCTGAAAGCGGTCAATTTATTGGTGCGCTGACTATTTCTGGCCCTATTAGTCGTTTTAACGAGGAAAGAAAACAGGGTTTTTTAGATTTATTAACGAAACAAATTAATCAAATCAAAATTCCTTAGAAAATTTTAGAGATATTCAACACTTAAAATTTCATAAACAATATCGCCTCTCGGGGCTTTAACTGTCACTTCATCGCCTTCTTCATTACCCATGAGGGCACTAGCAATAGGTGAGTGACAAGAGATTTTATTCCGATCAATATCAGCCTCATCTTCGCCCACTATTTGATAAGTAATCTCACTATCGTCTTCGATATTTAATAGGCATACGGTAGTACCAAATACACAACGACCGTTTTGATTGAGCTTAGTAACATCAATCACCTGCATGCGAGAAAGTTTAGATTCAACTTCTTTAATTCGCCCCTCAATAAAACCTTGCTCTTCTTTTGCGGCGTGATACTCGGCATTTTCTTTTAAATCTCCATGGGCACGTGCAGTTGCAATTTCCTCAACAATTCGTGGACGCTCAATATCTTTAAGATTTAAAAGTTCAGCTTCCAGTGCTTTTGCACCATCGACTGTCATTGGGATACTATCCATGCCAATTACTCCTTAACTATTTAGAGATTGTACAGTTCTTACCGTAATCTCTTCTTGCGTTTTCAATCCATCAAGCATGGCGAATGCCGCTGCAACGGTTGTGGTGAATGGCACTTTATGTACTAATGCTTGACAGCGAATAGCGGCCGCATCTTCAACACCTTGGGTATCTTCGGTTGAGTTGATAATTAAATCAATAGCATCGTTTTTAATCATATCGACAATATGTGGAGATCCTTCGGAAACCTTGTTAACCATTTCACAATCCAAACCAGCATCGATTAATGTGTCTCGATTACTACGAGTGGCTACCAACTTAAAACCCTGTTGAGATAATTTTTCACCCAAACCAACCAAATCATCACGATCCAGTCGTCGAAGACTAACAAAAACAGTGCCATTTTCAGGCGCTCGCGACCCTGCTGCTAATTGTGCTTTATCAAAAGCAGAGGCAAAATCATCGCCAATGCCCATAACTTCGCCAGTTGAGCGCATTTCTGGTCCTAAAATTGGATCAACACCCAAGAATTTATTAAATGGGAACACCGCCTCTTTGACACTGTAATGCTTAGGAATGATTTCTTGTGTAAAGTTAAGACTCTTAAGTGTTTGACCTGACATAACCCTTGCAGCAATATTAGCCAGTGGCGCGCTAATCGCTTTAGAAACAAAGGGCACAGTACGTGAAGCACGAGGATTCACTTCAATCACGTAAATTTCACCGTCTTGATAAGCCAACTGAGTATTCATTAAGCCGACAACATTTAGTGCTTTAGCCATCGCCACAACTTGTGCGCGCATCTTATCTAGAACATCAGCTTCTAAAGAATATGGTGGCAATGAACAGGCTGAATCTCCCGAATGAATACCCGCTTGCTCAATGTGTTGCATAATGCCGCCAATCACCACATCCTCACCATCAGAAATAACATCAATATCCACTTCAATTGCATGATCTAAAAACGAATCTAATAAGACGGGAGAATCATTTGAAACTTGTACTGCTGTATGCATATAGTGATCTAATGAGTCTTTATCGTAGACAATTTCCATAGCCCGACCACCTAACACATATGATGGACGCACAACTAATGGAAAACCAATAGCATCAGCGATATCTTGCGCCTGTTCAAGTGAGCGCGCTGTTCCATTTAGAGGTTGTTTTAAGTCTAGCTCTTGAAGCAAGGCAGAAAAACGTTCTCGATCTTCAGCTAAGTCAATTGCATCTGGGCTGGTGCCAATAATTGTTGCACCACTTTTCTCTAAAGCTTCTGCTAACTTAAGTGGTGTTTGACCGCCATAATGCACAATAATACCATCTGGATTTTCAATATCCACCACTGCAAGAACATCTTCCAAAGTGAGTGGTTCAAAATAAAGACGATCAGAAATGTCATAATCAGTTGAAACTGTCTCAGGGTTACAATTCACCATGATTGTCTCAAAACCATCTTCACGTAGCGCCAAAGAGGCGTGCACACAGCAATAATCAAATTCGATACCTTGACCAATTCGATTTGGACCGCCACCTAAAATCATGATTTTTTTCTTATCGGTAGGATTTGCCTCACACTGTTGCTGGTAAGTTGAATATAAATAAGCGGTTTGTGTATCAAATTCAGCGGCACAACTATCAACACGCTTAAAAACTGGCTTAATATTGAGCGCTTTACGGCGCTCACGCACAGAAGACTCGTTACAATTTAGTAGTTGTCCAAGTCGCGCATCCGAGAAACCCTTACGCTTTAGAGCGAACATATCATCTGCTGAAATATCCGTAAGGCTGGTGGCATTAATTTGCATTTCACTTGATACAATATCTTCAATTTGCGCCAAGAACCAAGGATCTACTTTAGATAAGTCAAACACCTCTTCTAAACTCATGCCTAGTCTAAAGGCATCAGCCAAATAAAAGATACGTTCACCGCGCGCAGTAATACATTCTGAACGAATTTTATTACGCGCATCATCTGCATTTAAATCCACAATCGGATCCAATCCAACCTTGTCTGTCTCAAGACCTCTTAAAGCTTTTTGCAATGATTCTTGGAAGGTTGAGCCCATGGCCATTACTTCACCCACTGATTTCATTTGCGTAGTTAGGCGATCATCCGCTTTCGGAAATTTTTCAAAAGCAAAGCGTGGAATTTTTGTAACTACATAATCAATACTTGGCTCAAATGAAGCAGGTGTTTTTCCGCCAGTAATATCATTATCAAGCTCATCAAGTGTATAGCCTACTGCCAATTTTGCTGCTACCTTAGCAATCGGAAATCCAGTTGCTTTTGAGGCCAGTGCTGATGAGCGCGAAACACGTGGATTCATTTCAATAATGGTTAAACGACCATTTTCAGGATTAAGAGCAAACTGCACGTTTGATCCGCCTGTGTCCACTCCAATTTCACGTAATACTGCTAAAGAAGCGTTACGCATCACCTGATATTCTTTATCCGTTAAAGTTTGAGCCGGCGCAACAGTAATAGAGTCCCCCGTATGCACGCCCATTGGATCAAAGTTCTCAATAGAACAAATAATAATACAATTATCTTTAGTGTCTCTTACCACCTCCATTTCAAATTCTTTCCAGCCTAAGATTGACTCTTCAACTAAAAGTTCATTGGTTGGCGAAAGATCCAGTCCGCGTTCACAAATTTCAACAAATTCATCTTTATTAAAAGCAATACCGCCACCCGATCCACCCATGGTGAATGATGGACGAATAACTGTTGGATAGCCTACTGTCTCTTGAATAACAAAAGCCTCTTCCAGCGTATGGGCGACTGCCGCTTTTGGCATATCTAGGCCAATTTTAAGCATAGCCTCACGGAATAAATCACGATCTTCAGCTTTATCAATCGCCTCTTTTTTGGCACCAATCATCTCAACACCGTGCTTTTCTAATACGCCATGACGCTCTAAATCGAGCGCACAATTAAGTGCTGTTTGCCCACCCATGGTTGGCAATAGCGCATCAGGCTTTTCGGTTTCAATAATCTTTTCAACTGTACGCCATTCGATAGGCTCAATATAAGTTGCATCCGCCATTTGCGGATCAGTCATAATGGTAGCTGGGTTGGAGTTAACTAGAATAACTCGGTAACCCTCTTCTCTTAGAGCTTTACAGGCTTGTGCGCCAGAATAGTCAAACTCACAGGCCTGCCCAATAACAATGGGTCCGGCACCAATAATTAAAATACTTTTTAGGTCTTGTCTTTTTGGCATACTTCTCTAGATATTAATTCTTTTTTTAAAATTCGTCTTCTTCAACTGGCAAATTGCCGTCAAAAATATCAAACTTACGTTTTTGTAAATAAGAAGACCTCATGGCGATATAAGGATCGTCTGACTGGTCTAATAAATCAGTTGCAGGCAGTAATTCAACCCTTTTATCAATAATGTTCATAGCGCTAGCACTAATAGAGCCTACATCATCCATCTCATTAACCAGATTTGCATCTGAAGTGAGGTCAACATATAAACCTGCACCATCTCTAAGGGTGGATGGCCCCATCAAAGGTAGCATAATATAAGGACCATTATCCACACCCCAAACAGCAAGCGTCTGTCCAAAATCTTCATTCTCAGTAGTTAAACTCATGTCAGTGGCAACATCAAATAACCCGTACAAACCAATGGTAGAGTTCACTACAACACGACCTAATGTAATGGCACCTTGCTCTATTTTAAATTGCAAAATTTGATTAGCCAGTGTTGACACATCACGTAAATTACCAAAAAAATGACTCACTCTGTTTTGTAAGAAATCCGGCGTATGGTCTTTATAAGCACGAGAAACTGGCTCTAATAAATTATCATCAACAGTTTCATTAAATTCATAGACCACTCTATTAACTTCCTCAAATGGGTCCACTTCCTCCGCCATTAGAATTGTGCTAAACATCAATAGTATCAAACTTACTAATAATTGTTTCATGAGTCCATCTCCTGAATAAATGTATCAAATAATCCACTTACGTCGTGTGGCCCAGGAGATGCCTCTGGATGCCCCTGGAAACTAAATGCTTTTTTATCCGCCACTCTAACACCTTGAATGGTGTCGTCAAATAATGAACGGTGAGTTACTTTTAAATGGCTCGGCATACTTTCTTCTGCTACTGCAAATCCATGATTCTGCGACGTAATCATAACCTGTTTAGACTCTAAATCTTGTACAGGATGGTTAGCACCATGATGACCAAACTTCATTTTTTCTGTCTTCGCACCACTTGCCAAGGCTAGTAGCTGATGCCCTAGACAAATACCAAAAATTGGCATATTTTTCTCTAGTAGTGCTTCAATATTGGCAATTGCATAATCGCATGGCTCAGGATCGCCCGGTCCATTGGATAAAAACACACCATCTGGATTCATTGCCAATACATCAGAAACTGGTGTTTGTGCATTAACCACTGTTAGATTGCAGCCACGATCTACTAACATTCTTAAGATGTTAGTTTTAACACCGTAATCATAAACCACTACTTTAAATTTAGAATTAAGTTCTGCAAATTCACCCGTTTCCAGAAAGTAAGAGCCCTTGTTGAATTGATACTGCTTAGTAGTTGAAACTACTTTAGCCAAATCTACATTCTTCAATCCAGCAAAAGACTGCGCTTTTTCAATAGCTTGTGCTTCATCAATATTATCACCGGCAACAATACAACCTTTAAGGGAGCCTTTCTCACGCAAATGACGTGTTAAAGCGCGTGTATCAATATCGCTAATGGCCACAATATTATTACTTTGCAAGTATTCATCTAATGGCATGGTATTGCGCCAATTACTATGTAGAAGTGGCAGGTCACGAATGATTAGTCCAGCCGCATAAACTTTAGAAGACTCTTCATCAACTTCATTTGTACCAGTATTACCGATATGAGGATAAGTGAGCGCAACAATTTGTTGGGTATAAGAGGGGTCGGTCAGAATTTCTTGATAACCCGTCATTGAAGTGTTAAACACCACTTCACCTAATGTTTCTCCGGCACTGCCAATTGATTTTCCGTAAAAAATCTGACCATCTTCTAATGCTAATAAGGCAACTTGTGACACCGGATACTCCTGAATGAAAAACTTCGGGAATTTTACCATATTGTCTTAACCTTCTGAAAGGCAAATATACAAATACAAGGGGTATAATTAATCACAAATCAAATAATGAAAAAAGAACAATATTATGGAAATTACAGTAGACAATATTAAGTGTGGTGGTTGCGCCGGATCTATTACCAAAAAATTAACCGCCACCTTTGGCACGGACAAAATTAACGTAAATATCGAGAAAGGTATAATTAACATTAATCTTGACAACTCTAAAAAAGACGAGCTGTCCAAAGTATTGCTAGATTTGGGTTACCCGGAAATAGACTCAGTACATGGCTTTGACTCGGCCAAAGCCAAAGCAAAATCTTTTGTTTCTTGTGCAATTGGAAAAATGGATCAATGATTGTAACTGTTAATGGTCAAGCGTTAAAGATAGATAATTCAGCCACAGCTAAAGATCTAATTAGTCAATTGAATTTTCAAGATCAGCGTATTGCCTTAGAGGTAAACGAATCCATTATTCCAAAATCTGAACATTCAGAATTTGAATTAAACGAGAATGATCAAATTGAAATTATTAAAGCTGTTGGTGGTGGTTAAACAAACCAAGCTTTTGGCATTTCATCAACGCCCAAAGGCTTAACACTAAGACTTTGGGTAACGCCAGCATTTAATTTAACTTCAACTTGTACACTTTCTTGCTCACGGCCTTGGGAATAACGTGCCAAAACTTGTGCAGCAACCTTTAGATCTTCCTGGTTGGGTTCACCATCAATTAAGGCAATCGGACCATTGCAACTAGTTGGATATAAATTAGCATACTGATTTCGATATCCTTCTAAAAATTTAACTTCACCCTCTTCTCTGGCTACAATCATTTTAAAGCGCTGATTAGGGCGAATATGACGACCCACCTTTAACATCATTAAATCATCAAGTTGGTAATCGCGATTACCACGGGACTGCCACATATCAACCAATTTATCAGAATATTGTTTATCTGTTAAAAAGCAACATCCTCCTGCAGGAGTGGCATAATCATCGAATCCGTACTCCTTAGCTAAAGCCATTTGTGGCTTACGTGTACGCCCTGAAAAATCAAGCAATTGCTCACGATCAACCCAGCCCTCTTTCTCAGCTTTAGTTTCAGGTAAGTGTTTTGCGCACAACGGACGTAATAATAAGTCATCTGCGCCTGATTCCTCTTGCACAACAGGCATTGTATCTTTACGCTGAGACATTGGGCGTTGACCCATTACTTCGCCAGTGATAATAAAGTCGAAGTCATTTTCTTCCATCCACTGTTTAGCTTTTTTCACCATAAAGCCTTTGCAATCTAGGCACGGATTCATATTCTTACCGTAGCCATGCTTTGGATTTAATAGTACATCTCGGTATTCTTCAATTACATCAATAATATGAAGTTTGATCCCCAGCTGTTCGGCCACCCAAAGTGCATTGTTACGTTTTGGCTTGTCACTTTTTTGCTTACGAATGGCATGTGTATGACCTTCAACGCAAAATCCAGTAAAAAAATTAATACCTTCAACGTGGATACCTTGGTCAATTAACAGCTTGGTACTAAGCAAAGAATCTAGTCCTCCTGAGATTAGAGAAACTGCTTTAATTTGTTTTTTATTTGTCATAATTATTCTTATTTACGTTGGCCACTAACACAACACCATTCATCTTTTTTTGAAACTTTTAAGTCCGTAAAAAACTCGCCATAAGTCTCAAGAATCATTGGCAGTTGCTTTTCCATGATGCCTGAGAGTGCAATACGCCCATTAGCTTTAACCAAATTGGAAAAATGCTTACATAGACTGACTAATGGATTGGCTAAAATATTGGCAATTAATAAATCCACCTGATCAAGCTTTCCTTCATCATCGGTATGCAATACACGAATTCTATCTTGACACTGATTGGTCTCAATATTATTTATTGTTGCAATAACTGCTTGAGGGTCGTTATCTACCGCTACTGCACTCATAGCACCCAATTTAACCGCGGCAATAGCCAAGATACCTGTGCCTGAACCATAATCAATTACTGAGCAATTTTTTGGCGCATTAGAATCCAAATATTGCAAACAAAGATCTGTTGTTTGATGGGTGCCCGTGCCAAATGCCAAGCCAGGATCCATATCAATAATAACGGCATCATTTGGCAAATTAGCGCTATCCTCCCAAGAGGGGCAGATCCAAATTCGCTCACCAAATTGCATAACGTGAAAATCTTTTTTACATTCATCTTCCCAGACGCGGTCTTTCAACAGCTCAAAATCCACATGTTCAATGTTGCAAATTTGGCCAAGTGTTTGCTTTACATACATTTGATCTATATCTAGATCAAACAAAGCCGTGATTACAACCCCTTGCCAAAGCGGTGTTTCACCAACAGGTGGCTCAAAAATATCTTGTCCACTTGCATTAGCAAAGGTAACAGAGACACTGCCCAATCCTGATAGTATTTCGCTAACAAAATCTGCTTGCTCTTTACTTGTTTGTAAGGTTAGTTGCATCCAGTCCATAGCGTGAGGATTATACCCGTGTGCATTAAGTCTAAAGCCCATATAAACAATCATGCGACCATGGTAATATTAATAATGATTGATAAAAATACACTAAGCGCTTTAACCATATTTCTTGATATAGATGGCAACATACCTCCTAAGGGATAGTTAACGATATCACTATAAAATAGTGATAAAAACTTGCAATTCAGTATAATTTGCTTAGTTCACATCTTTAAGTCATAAGATTTAAAGATTTATTAATTACTAGGAGATATCATGGCTAACGGCATTACAAAAGGTAACAGACCAGCATTAGGAAGCAGCTTAGAGGCATTAAATAAATCTAACCCTTTAAATTCAAGAAGTGGTAAAGAAACTGTTACTACAACGCAAGACTACAAAAAAGGCATGAAGTCGGCAGAAGAATTAGACGAGTTTAGA
The DNA here is from genome assembly GCA_018644675.1 of Candidatus Thioglobus sp. GTDB lineage: Bacteria > Pseudomonadota > Gammaproteobacteria > PS1 > Pseudothioglobaceae > Thioglobus_A. The sequence goes on along the minus strand of JABGQC010000023.1, from coordinate 8,055 downwards.
TAGGTCTAGTTGCACGATTTAAGTCAATAAAACCCTCGAAAGAGGGTTTTTTATTATCTAAATTATTATCTGCAGCCATGAGGCCGGTGTCAGAATTTTAGCAGCCACCATACCCATACAAACAAAATGTGTATTTATAAAATTTGACTTCGATCAATATTATATAATATAACCAATTAAATTACTATGGTATTACAATGGCATTAGATAGAACAGGAAACGGATACTTAGTTGATCCATCAATTTGGTCTGAAGAAATTATGCATGAAATGGCAACAGAAGATGACATTACTCTGTCAGACTCTCAAGTTAATCAAATTCGTGTAGCTAGAGAATATTTTTCTGAAAATTCTTCGGTGCCACCAATTAGAACCTTTGCTAAAGTTGTGGGTGTGGACAAAAAAATTCTTTTCAAAGAGTGGCTAACAGGCCCTATGAAGCCAATCACGAAGTATGGAGGAATGCCCCAACCAACAGGTTGCGTCTAAAAATACTTGTAACTGATAAACTCAAAAAAAACCCTCGAAAGAGGGTTTTTTATTACCTAATATTTACAACAATCTTCCTGTGGCCACTCTATTGAGATGTGATTTTTTCTTAAATTAAGGCGTAAAGAATTTGAAAATCAGGAGTTTACACCCCAAGGGCACTTCCTTAGGGCGCATTAGTAAATGACTGATTTGATAATTCTGACAACGAAGATATTAGGAAAAAGTACGCTCAATCTATATCAAGTCTTTGACCGAGGCTAAGGCTGAGCCCAAACTACTAGGATCTGTGCCACCACCCTGTGCCATATCTGGTCTACCACCACCCTTGCCACCAACCTGTTGAGCGACATGGTTAAGAATTTTTCCAGCTTGATATTTATCAGTTAAGTCTTTAGTTACACCTGCAACTAATGAAACTTTATCACCACTGACTACTGCCAACACCACAACAGCTGAGCCAAGCTTATCCTTGAGTTTATCGGCAATATCGCGTAAATCTTTGCCGCTTACACCCTTGACAACGGTTGAGAGTAGCTTAACACCGTTAACCTCTTGAGCCTGTCCAATAAGATCGTCACCTTGATTATTGGCCAACTGTTTTTGAAAAATAGAGATTTGCTTCTCTAGCTCTTTTTGTTGCTTAATTAGCTGCATGACTTTTTCAACTGCACCTGAATTGCTTGTTTTAGTCATCTGCGCAATAGCACCAAGACTGCCTTCAATTTGTTTATCAAATAAATAAGCATCGTAACCTGTCATCGCTTCAATTCGACGTACACCTGCAGCAATACCGCCTTCTGAAGTAATTCTAAATAAACCAATATCACCAAGTTGATTAACGTGTGTACCGCCACATAACTCTACTGAAAAATCATTTTTACCCATACTTAAAACACGCACGGTGTCGCCATATTTTTCGCCAAAAAGCGCCATAGCGCCTTTCTTTTTAGCTGTTTCAATATCTGTCACATCAGTATGCACCATCGAATTACCCAATATTCGACGATTAACCATGGCTTCAATTTTATCCAAATCAGCCTTTGCAATAATCTCATCATGGGAAAAATCAAATCGAAGTTTGTCACTATCGACCAGTGAACCTTTTTGTGTAACTGTTTCACCTAAAACACCACGAAGTGCTGCATGCAACAGGTGTGTGGCAGAGTGATTACGAGCAATGCGTTTACGCTTACGCACATCAACTTTAGCCTCAAGCACATCGCCCACCTTTATCACACCATTTGATACACTGCCATGATGCTCAAAAGCACCTGTTTTTTGTTTTTGCGTGTTGTTCACGTCAAATTTTATGTCGTTATTGCTCAGTGTGCCACTATCACCAATCTGACCACCTGATTCTGCGTAAAAACTAGATTGCACCAAAACGATAATTGCGTGATCGCCAGCTTCAATAAAATCAACCAATTCTCCATCTTTAATTAATGCTTGCACAGAGGTTGTGTTATCCAATTGTTGATAGCCTAAAAATTCAGTTTCCTGAGTGATATCCACACCTTTTTGTGTGGTTTTAAAATCACCCGCTGAGCGTGCTCTATCACGCTGTTTAGTCATCTCTGCTTCAAAACCAGGCATATCGATAGTCAAGTTGCGCTCTCGTGCAACATCAGCCGTTAAATCAACCGGGAAGCCGAATGTGTCATAAAGTTTAAACACCGTTTCGCCATCAATCTCGCCATCCTTTAAATTGACAATCGCCTCTTCCAGGATGCCCATACCTTGATCTAGTGTTTGTGCAAAACGCTCTTCTTCACGCTTTAAAACCTTTTCAACATTGGCCAATGCAAGTTTCAACTCTGGGTACACCTGCTTAAGTTCAAGCGCCAACACAGGTGCTAATTTATAGAAGAAAACTTTATCAATCCCAATTTTATGCCCATGGCGGATAGCGCGGCGAATAATGCGGCGCAATACATATCCACGTCCCTCATTAGAAGGAATCACCCCATCAACAATCATAAATGCGGTAGAGCGAATATGGTCTGCAATCACACGTACAGAAGCGTTATCTTGCTTGATACCACTGGATTTTGAAGTTAAGTCAACAACCGATTTAACCAAACTTTGGAATCCATCTGTATCGTAATTATTATTTTTATGTTGCAATACTGCTGCCAGACGCTCAAGACCCATGCCGGTATCAACACAAGGAGCATCAAGTGGCTTTAAGTAGCCGTCTTCTTGCTTATCGTATTGGGTAAAGACCAGATTCCAAATTTCAATATAACGATCACCGTCCTCATCGGCATGACCTGGAGGTCCGCCAGCAATCTGCTCACCATGATCATAAAAAATTTCACTCGACGGACCGCACGGTCCGGTATCGCCCATTTGCCAAAAATTATCTTTGGCACCACAGCGAGAGATGCGATTTTTAGGGAAGCCAATTTCATTTACCCAAATGGCTTCAGCCTCATCGTCTTCTTCAAAAACACTAACCCAAAGCTTTTCTTTTGGCAATCCAAGTTCAACGGTCAAAAACTCCCAAGCATATTGAATGGCTTCACGCTTGAAATAATCACCAAATGAGAAATTTCCTAGCATTTCAAAAAATGTATGGTGACGCGCGGTATAGCCTACATTTTCCAAATCATTATGTTTTCCACCCGCTCGAACACAACGCTGACAAGAGACCGCACGCGTATAAGGGCGCTTTTCTAAACCACTAAAGACATCCTTAAATGGCACCATACCAGCATTCACGAACAACAAGGTTTTATCATTATGTGGCACTAACGATGAGCTCGGCTCGATAGTGTGCTCTTTGGAGGCGTAAAAGTCTAAAAATTTCTGTCTAATTTGTGCCGTTTTCATGCGATTAAAGCGTTGTATAAAAAGGCTTAATTATATAGAGGAATGCTTATTCCAGCAACGAAGTGTCGCCTGCACCATGGCGAATAATTTCAACCGCATCGCCCGATAAATCAATCACTGTTGTTGGCTCTGGTGGACAATAGCCATCATCAATAATTAAATCCACTTGATTATCAACAGCGTCACGCACATCATCAATATCGTAAAACTCACAGCCCTCAAGAATTAAAGAGACACTCATTAACGGCTCGTCAAGAGCTGCGAGCAATGCTTGTACCACGCCGTGACTCGATACTCTAACACCAATAGTTTTTTTCTTTTCATGCAGTAATCGTTTGGGCACGTCACGTGTCCCGGCCAGAATAAATGTATAAGCACCTGGCAAAATTTTCTTTAATAACCGAAAGGCATTATTATCCAATTTTGCATATTCACCAATATGTGATAGATCGCGCATCATTAGAGTAAAGTCATGACGTTTAGACAATTGACGAATTTGTCGAATTTTATCCAAGCCATTTTTATTACCCAGAGTTGTTCCAAGCGCATATCCAGAATCAGTTGGATAGGCTATCACCCCACCAGAGTGCAACTCTTCAACTACTTGCATGATTAAACGCTGCTGAGGATTTTGAGGATGAATTGCAACTAACTTGGCCACTACCAATCTCTCCATACAGTTTCATTGGCGCTAGGCATATCTTGCAAATGCCCAATACGCACTCTTTGACCTGACCAACCATGATAATCAGAACCCACCGATGCCGACAAGCCAAACTCTTTGGCCCACTGACTCACTAGCGTAATTTCATCACTACTACTCGAGCCTGTGACCACTTCAACGCCATCCAAGCCAGCACCAGACAAATGATTTAACAAGCGCTTTACTTTAGTATTGGTCATTCGGTAGCGCAGTGGGTGTGCTAATACCGCCTTGCCACCAGCGGCGTGAATCCAGCTAATGACTTCATCATATTCAGCCCATTTTCCGCCCACACCTCCGGGTTTTTTACCTGTTAAAAATCGCTTAAAAACACTCTTCATATCTTTACACACACCCTCTTGAACCAGCATCTGGGCAAAATGCGTACGCGTAATCATACTTTTTTTGGCAATGGCTTGTGTTTTTTCCAGCGCTCCAAACACCCCTGCACCACCCAAACCGCGCGCCATTTTCTCAGCACGCAATTGTCTGAATTCTTGGTGTTGTTTCAGACCCATTTGCAGAATTTCATTATTAATATCCACCCCCAGGCCTAAAATATGCACGGTCATATTACTCCACATGGCAGATATTTCCACACCATGAACAAGACTCAAGCCACTCTTGTCGGCTTGTTGTTGTGCTTCAATAAGCCCATCAGTAGTATCATGATCTGTCAGTGCAAACACATCACACCCCTCTTTTTTAGCAAGAAGCACAACCTCACTGGGCGACAATACCCCATCAGAATAATACGAATGACAATGTAAATCAATTTTCATGAGTGTCATTATCCATTATTAACGCCACTGGCTGAAATTCTTTAAAAAGCAAAAAAAAAAAAACGATTTATAGTTTAAAATAATCTCTCATGAAGAACTGGTATCTTATTCAAACTAAGCCTAAACAAGAGGCTGTTGCACAGCAAAATTTATCCGACCAAAACTTTACAGTGTTTTGCCCAAAGGCTGTTATTAAAGGAAAAACAGTCTCACTTTTTCCTCGTTATTTGTTTATTGAGCTAGATGATAAAAGCCAGAATTGGACGCCTATTCGATCAACTAGAGGTGTGGCAAATTTTGTCAGATTTGGCCTAACATTTGCTAAAGTCCCTAGTCAAATTATTAATATGATTAAAATTCAGCAGCAACAGACCATTGAAAAAATGATTAATATCTGCTCACACCAACAAGGTGATACGGTCGAAATACAAACAGGTGCTTTCAAAGGTCAGAAAGCTATTTTTCAAAATTATAATAGTAGTGATAGAATTACTATCTTGTTAAAAATAATTGGTCAACAGCAAGAGGTTCTGCTTAGCGAAAATGAAGTGGTTGCAATATAAGCCATCACAGCACTAATTTCTTGCTTTAAAATTAAGCATTCATCTTTAATTATTTAATCCTAATAAGCTATGTGTGGAATTGTCGGCGGTATTTGTAAAAACAATATTACCCCTATTTTAGTAGAAGGCTTAAAACGTCTAGAATATCGAGGTTATGACTCCGCTGGCGTGGTTGTCTTGGATGAGGATAATCACCTTTATCGTGCCAGAGCAGTGGGGAAAGTAGCTAATCTCGAACAAAATATTCGCGACCAACAAAAACCACTTAATGGCACTATTGGCATCGCGCATACTCGCTGGGCAACGCATGGTGAGCCCTCAAGTCGCAATGCTCACCCGCACATCTGTAATCACAGTGTTAGTGTAGTTCATAACGGTATTATTGAAAATTTCTTAGCATTAAAATCTGAACAAAAATCACAAGGGTACAACTTCACCTCGGACACTGACACCGAAGTTATTGCCCATGCTATTCATAAAGCGCTAGAAACTAGCAATACGCTACTTGAGGCTACACAAAAAGCAATTACTACTTTTGAAGGCGCTTATGGCGTTGGAGTGGTTTCACCCAAATATCCTGGACACATTATTGCTGCTCGTAGTGGTTCTCCACTGGTAATTGGTGTGAGCAAAAAAGGTCATTTTATTGCTTCCGACCAGATGGCACTCCTTGAAATTACCAAAGAGTTTATTTTTTTAGAGGAAGGTGATATTGCTGATATCACTCTAGAATCCGTAACAATTTATGATGTTAATGGTGCTCAAGTCAATAGAGAAGTTAAAACCTCCAAGCTTAAAAGCGGGCAAACATCAAAGGGTAATTATGCGCACTATATGCTTAAAGAGATTTTTGAGCAACCGCAAGCCATTCAAGACACACTAGAATCACGTATCACTAAAGACAGTGTGCTGCCTTCTGCTTTTGGACATAAAGCTGCAGACATCTTTAAATCCACCAAACACATTCAAATCATCGCCTGCGGCACTAGTTACAACGCCGGCCTAGTAGCTAAATACTGGTTGGAAGATATTGCCAAAATCCCCACCCATATTGAAGTGGCTAGTGAATATCGCTATCGCAATCCAATTATCCTGGATAACACCCTGTTTGTTACGATCTCACAAAGTGGCGAAACAGCTGACACTTTAGAAGCACTAAAATCAGTCAAAAAACTCGCTAAAGATAAAAATATCCACACACTAACGATTTGTAACTCGGCAGAGTCAAGCTTAACTCGCGAATCAGAGCTCACTTTCTTAACCCACGCCGGCCCAGAAATTGGCGTAGCCAGCACCAAAGCCTTTACTACCCAGCTGGTATCACTGGCACTACTAGCGGTGGCAGTTGGCAGGTGTCACAAGCAAGTGTCCAAACAACAAGAAGCAACAATTGTAGATGGGCTTAATCGCTTGCCAGGATTGATTAAAAAAACACTCAAGCAAGAAGATCAAATTAAAGAATTGGCCAAAACCTTTAAAAACAAATTTAATGCGCTATTTTTAGGTAGAGGCTCCATGCATGCCATCGCCATGGAAGGCGCCTTGAAGCTTAAAGAGATTAGCTACATTCATGCTGAAGCTTACCCGGCAGGTGAGCTTAAACATGGCCCTATTGCTCTAATTGATAAAGACACGCCGGTGATTGCCATTGCGCCAAATGATGCATTGCTTGATAAGCTGAAATCTAATCTTCAAGAAGTAAAATCACGAGGCTCAGAGATGATTGTATTCGAAGATGAGGTGGCAGAAGTATCCCCAATGAAAGGCATGACCGTTGTGCCAACAACAACCAATTTAGGTAGAATCACGGCGCCCATTATCTTTACCATTCCGCTACAGCTTTTAAGCTATCACGTGGCATTAATAAAAGGGACTGATGTCGATCAACCACGAAACTTAGCTAAATCAGTTACCGTGGAATAATTAAATAATACCATCTACTTTAGCAAAGGCATTGGTAGCAACCACAAATCCTTTTACACTGCCACAATCAAATCTCTCACCTTGAAATTTATAAGCAATCACCTTGCCTTCTTTGGCTAATGTCATCAGTGCATCGGTGATTTGAATTTCTCCATTTTTATCAGGCGCTGTGCTCTCGAGTACATTGAAAATTTCTGGGGTGAGAATGTATCTGCCGATAATAGCCAGATTAGTTGGCGCTTCTTCTGGGCTGGGCTTTTCAACCATGCTTTTAACTCGATAAGCATCGTCAGAATCCTCTAATAACTCACCATCAATCACGCCGTACTTATCAACTTCTGTCATTGGCACCTCTTCAATCGCCACAATGCAGTGATCTGGGTGCTGCTGATAAAGCTTTGTCATCTGTGTGAGTACAGAATCACCCTTATTAGTACACAAATCATCCGGCAGGATGACTGCAAATGGATCATTACCAATTAGTGGTTTGCCGGTATAAATAGCGTGACCCAACCCCAACATTTGATCTTGCTCAATATAAGTAAAGTCACACTGCTCTGAGGCATGATTGACTTCATCAAGTAATGCTGATTTTGCTGTGCCATTAATGCTGGATTCAATATCTGCATGTGGCTCGAAGTGGTTTTTAATCGCTTGTTTGTATTTACTGGTAACCATGGCCATGGTTGTCATACCAGCGCTCATGGCCTCTTCCACGCCGTACTGAATGAGTGGCTTGGTAAGAATTGGCAACATCTCTT
>JABGQC010000022.1 GCA_018644675.1 Candidatus Thioglobus sp. | reverse complement strand
ATGGTGGTTATAGGTGGACTTGAACCACCGACCCCGGCATTATGAATGCCGTGCTCTAACCAGCTGAGCTACATAACCAAAGAGCGTGTATTATCGATAGATTTACGTAAGTTGTCAATAGCTAATGCATAAATTTGAGCGCAAAGCCTGCCCTTGGGGTATAAAATCAAGCCCATGAAAATAGCACTTACGGGTGGAATCGCCTGCGGAAAATCTAACGTTGCCCAATTGTTTGAGCAACTTGGGGCTGAGGTGATTAGCCTGGATGAACTCTCTCGGCAAGTAGTTGTGCCTGGTAGTGCAGGATTAAGCGAGTTAGTTGATTGCTTTGGCGATGATATTTTGACTGTCGATAAAACCTTAAATCGCAAAATATTACAAGAAATTTTGCTCAAAAATAAAGCCAATCAACAGCTGATTGAAGACATTTTGCATCCAAAAATATTGGAAAAAATGCAAATGGAGATAGAAAATTGCAAAAAACAGCTTATTATTATTGAAATACCACTATTAGTGGAGAAAAACTTAGCTTATTTGTTTGATAGAGCCATTATTGTTGAGTGTAATGAGGAAAATCAGCTAAAAAGACTAATAAAGCGTGAAAAAATTGACAAAAATAGTGCAAAAACACTTATTTCTGCACAAACAAGTCATTCAAACAGGCTAAAACTGGCTGATCAATTATCAATTGACGTGATTGAAAATAATTTGGAAATTTTCGATTTAGAGCAAAAAGTACGTAATTTATATCAAAAACTAATCAATCTGTAAGCGTTCAACAGGTTTCCCGGCAATCAAGTGCTCATTGATGATTTCATCAATGTCTTCTTCATCAATATATTGATACCAGACATTATCAGGATACACAACTGCTACCGGCCCATTCTCACACCTGCCTAAACAGCGTGACTCGCTAATACCAATTTTGCCCTCGCCCATTTGCCCTGCATCGCGACACTTGTCTTTGGCGTAGCGATACATTTGTTTAGCGCCTAATTGCGAGCAGCAAGCTTTGCCGTCTTTGCGCACATTGTTACAAAAGAAAATATGTCGTGTGTAATAATTCATTTAATCATTTTAACTCAAGGGTGTTTCTAAAAGAATTTTTGGCTAGTATTTTTCTTTTCTGCAAGGCAGCTTCTAAAAAAGACGATTGAACATAGATGTAGCTATGAGATTAAGTCTTTTTTAGAAGCTAACACAGTAGAAGAGGATTAAGACGAAGCCAAAATAGCTCTTTGATAGCAATGTTTTTTATCAATGCCCGTGATTTTGGCGGCCAGCTTGGCGGCTTTTGAAGCGCCCATTTCTGTGAGCAAAATGGGCAATATTGTATCTAATTGCTCTTCACCAGCGACTTTATTGTCTTTATCGATGCTGGAAATAAGAATAACAAACTCACCTTTTTGGTGCGCTGGATCTGCCTCTAGATAGTTAATTAAATTAGGCAAGGTGTCGGTGTTGATGGTTTCAAAAGATTTGGTTAGTTCTTTGGCAAAGCACACAATCCTCTCATCGCCCAAAACACTTTGTAAGTCGTAGGCACAAGCCAAAATTCGCTTGGGTGATTCGTAAAAAATAACACTCTGATCACTGTGCGCTATGGCTTGAATGGCTTTGATTCTGGCGGTTTGTTTGTTGGGTAAAAATCCAAAAAATCCAAACTGGTCACTAGCAATGCCAGCTGCACTCATGGCACTGATCATGGCGCTTGCACCTGGAATAGGCGAAACTACAACTCCAGACTTTTTAGCTTCGCGCACAAGCACATAGCCTGGATCGCTGATTAAAGGTGTGCCAGCATCACTGATTAATGCCATATTCTTACCCTCAAGCAGCTCAGCAATTACCGCTTGAGTTTTGTGCTTTTCGTTGTGCTCGTGAAAAGCGCGTAGTTCTGTTTTAAGATCATAATGATTAAGCAGGCGTTTAGAGTGGCGCGTATCTTCTGCTAAGATAACATCAACCGACTTTAAGGTATCGACCGCTCTAAACGTGATATCATCAAGATTTCCAATAGGGGTGGCAACAATATAAAGCGTTCCGATCATGTTTAGTATTAAAAGACAAATTGGCAATCAGGCAGAAGACGTGGCGCTGGAATATCTAACTCAGCAAGGTCTGACACTTGTTCAACAAAATTATCTTACCAAGGTTGGTGAAATAGATCTTATTATGCTAGATGTACAAACTCAGGTGCTGGTTTTTGTTGAAGTTCGTTATCGGCGCAATGCACACTTTGGATCGGCTGTAGAATCTGTTGATCGAGCCAAGCAATTAAAAATTATTCGCACCGCGCAACACTATCTACAGCAGCAGCATGAGTTTGATGAATATATCTGTCGGTTCGATGTTATTGGTCTAGAATCTGATTTAAAATATCCTACAATAAACTGGATTAAAGATGCCTTTGAAGGCTGATTATTTATGAAAAAATTACTACTAGCTAGCATATTAATTGCCAATTCCATGTTGCTAACCGGGTGTCTGCCTGTTATTCAAGGGGCCTCAACACTTAGCACCATTATCACCACAACAAATGATAGGCGCAGCGCGGGCGAAGTGCTGGATGATAGAACAATTATGTTTAGAATGTTGGCTTGGCCAAACCAAGATGTGTCACTAAAAGATGCACATCTTAATTTTATGGTGTATAACAAAAGTGTACTAATCACTGGCGAAGTGCCTAGTCATGCTGTGCGTGACTATACCATTCAACAGGCAAAAATTCAAGAACCGAAAATTAAACAAGTGTTTAACGAGATTACCGTTGGCCCAAATAGCGGGCTATTAAGCCGCTCAAAAGATATTGCCATTACTACACAGGTTGAAACTCTATTCCACGACCAGGAAGTGTTTCACCCAACGTTGGTTCGTGTCATGACGGAAAGTCAAACAGTTTATCTCATGGGTGCAGTCACACAACGTGAAGCAGATAAGGCAGTTAAATCTGCTAAAAAAGCCAAATGGGCAACCAAAATTGTTAAGCGTTTTGATTACTTAAAAACGCGCCCAGCTGCTGAAATTGAACGTGACCACCAAAGAGAGTTGGCTGCACAGAAAAAAGCAGAATTGAAAAAACAGCAAGCCGCATTAGATGCAAAAAAGGCCAAACTCAAACAAGAGCTTAGAGCCTTGGGTGGTAATAATGCAGAAGGCACGCCCTTTTAGCTAAGACAGCCTTTTGATCGGTGCGAATGAAAATCGGTGCTCAGCTTTAATAGCACCGTGTTGTTTAAGCGCTGCTAAGTGTATTTTGGTGCCGTAGCCTTTGTGCTTAGCAAACCCGTACTGAGGATGCTGTCGATCTAGGGCTTGCATTTGTCGATCTCGTGTGACCTTTGCAATAATAGACGCTGCTGAAATAACCGGCTCAGTCAAATCTCCCTTAATAATTGCAGTGCAATGATGTAGATCAGGGCAGCGATTACCATCGACCAAAACTTGATCATATTTAAGCCCTAGGTTTTCCACTGCACGCTTCATGGCCAGCATAGTGGCCTGCAAAATATTGATCTCATCTATTTCTTGGGCACTAGATTGTCCCACTGCCCATTGGCACTGCTGGGTAATCAGAGCGTATAAAGATTCGCGTTTTTTCTCACTAAGTTTTTTAGAATCTGTTAATTCGGGTAGATCAAAGCTAGGTGGCAATACAACCGCACCGGCAACAACCGAACCCACTAAAGGGCCACGGCCTGCTTCATCAACCCCAACAACGATCACTTGATGGCTTTAAAGCCGATATCTGTTCGGTAGTAAGAATTTTTCCAATCAATCTTAGACAATAAGTCATAAGCATTTGTTTGTGCATCAAGTGTGTCATTGCCAAGTGCTGTTGCACAAAGTACACGACCACCGCTGCTCACAACATTATTGCCATCCATTTTCGTTCCTGCATGAAAAACCTTCGCCTCGGCACTGTCTTCAGGCAAGCCAATAACCTCTCCAGATGGATAAGCATCAGGGTAGCCGTTAGCTGCTAATACCACGCCCATGGCTGAACGCGCATCCCACTTAATGTCAGCCTCATTCAGTTTTTCTTGAGTAGCTAGTAAGCATAACTCTGCCAAGTTAGATTGCAAACGCATCATAATTGGCTGAGTTTCTGGATCACCAAAGCGACAGTTGTATTCCAAAACTTTAGAGTTTCCCTGGTCGTCAATCATTAAGCCTGCATACAAAAATCCCGTGTAAGGATTACCTTCTGCTGCCATGCCATCAACCGTTGGACGAATAACACCCTGCATAACCTCTTTAAAAATCTGATCCGTTACAATAGGTGCAGGTGAATACGCGCCCATGCCACCGGTATTTGGACCCTTGTCGCCATTATCGCGCGCCTTATGATCTTGAGAAGTGACCATTGGCAAGATGTTTTCACCATCCACCATCACAATAAAGCTAGCCTCTTCGCCCACTAAAAATTCTTCAATAACCACGCGAGAACCCGCTTCACCAAAGCGATTACCCTCTAGCATGTCATTAATAGCATCAACCGCTTCAAGCTCAGTATTGGCAATAATAACGCCTTTTCCTGCAGCCAATCCATCAGCTTTAATAACAATTGGCGTGCCTTTTTCTTGTACGTAAGCAATGGCAGGCTCAACCTCGGTAAAGACATCGTAATAAGCGGTTGGAATGTTGTTGCGCTCTAGGAAATCTTTACAAAAAGCTTTTGAACCTTCTAGTTGTGATGCATTTTGTGTTGGGCCAAAAATAGCCAATCCTTGCGCTTGAAATTGATCAACTACACCAATGACGAGTGGCGCCTCTGGACCAACAATGGTGATATCAATTTGATTATCCTGGGCAAATTTAATAAGTCCATCGATATCCTCAACGCCGATATCAACATTGGTTAGCTTAGTCTCTAACTCAGTACCCGCATTACCCGGTGCAACAAAAACTTTTTCAACAGTGTCAAATTTGGCACATTGCCAAGCCAGTGCGTGTTCACGCCCACCAGCGCCAATTACTAAAACTTTCATATTTTTTCCTATACGTATTCTTCGATAAACTCTCTAAATTTCTTGTGCGACATAATCTGCGTACCGTCGCAATTAAACGACATAGAAATGGTGGAGTTAAATAAATTAATTACAGCTGAACGCAAATAGTAGCCGTCCAAATTACGCAACTCTGGGATGTTCTCAACAATATATCTAAGTTCTTTCTCATCCGTCAATTGCTTCATGCTTTCATTGCGCTGATGAAAAGCCGCTTGCCAATCTTCAGACAAATACTCAAATGCATGATCATGCTCAAGCATTTGATAATAGCGCTTAATTAAGGCCTCTTTCTCATCTAAGGAAATCATGCCAAAGTGATTAAACACATAATCTGAAACCAATAAATCTTCCGCAAGATGAATCTCTACATTAAATGGATCAAATACAGAAGAAGTTTTGATTTCGCCATTATTCAGGCCGATAACAATTCGATAAATGCCTGTTGATAAAAGCAAAAATAACACAACGTCCATTAGTTCATCGATATTATCATCAACAATACTTTGAGTTCTCTCTCGGTTGTAAACGCTGTCTTTGAGACCTTCATCACCTTTTACGCTACGCATCAGGTCTTCATCGAATCCATAGCCGACCAGTGCGTCTTTTTTGTTATCTCCCGTATTCATACGTTAAATTATAGATTAAACAAAAAGGCGTTTGGGTGCAATGACACCGTCTTGCGTTAATTCCCCAATTCCTAAAAACTGTTGATCGAGATCAAATAGCTTAACCGTGTGCTGCTCACCTTTAAAGTCTGACTGAATGGTTCGTCCATATTTGATGTCAATAGATTGCTGTGCCACTAGCGTAACGCTTTGAATACTTGGCAGCATGTCCTCACTGGGAAAAATATGCGCATCTAGAGATTGATAATCATCGCTAGAAAGCGCTTCTAGCTCGCTAAATTTAAGCGTTTTGCTGATATCGATATGTGCAAACCCTGTGCGCCTAAGCTCAATAACATGTGCGCCACAACCTAATGTATCACCAATATCTTGAATCAAACTACGAATATAGGTACCCTTTGAACAGCTAACATCTAACGTAACCACGCCTTTTTCATAGCTGATAAACTCAATTGCATGAATGGTTACTGGGCGCGCAGGGCGTTCAATTTCTATTCCTTGTCTGGCCAGTTTATACAAAGGCTGGCCATCTTTTTTAAGGGCTGAATACATCGGTGGCACTTGCAAAATATCACCAACAAAGCTCATGGCTACCTGCTTAATAATTGCCTCATCCAAATGAGTATATTCTTGAGTTTTTGTAACTACTCCTTCGCAGTCGCCCGTATCTGTTATTTCGCCTAATTTTCCACGCACAAAATAACGCTTATCATCATCAAGCAAAAACTGAGCTACTTTGGTTGCCTGACCTAAACAAATCGGCAAAATGCCGCTGGCTAGTGGATCTAAACTACCTGTATGGCCTGCTTTTTTGGCAAAAAAAAGTCGTTTAACTTTTTGTAAGGCGGCATTAGAACTCAAGCCAGTGTCTTTATCTAATAAGACAATGCCATTAATATCTCTGCCTTTAGGGTTGCGCCGTGACATGGCTAGAGTTATAGTTTAGAGAGTAGGTCGTCAATTCTTGCACCAGTATTAGGTGCAGGATCAAAAATAAATCTTAGTGCCGGTGTATGACGTAAATCAACCGTTTTTGAAAGGCGAGAACGGAAAAACCCTGCCGCTTTATTTAGCAAAGGATCTACCTCGGCCTTATGCTCTTCTGAAGCGGTATAGTACACCTTGGCAGCACTCAGATCACGGCTGGTTAGCACATCAGTAATTACAACGCTAGACAGTCTGGGATCCTTGGTTTCATTTTTTAACAACGTCACCAACTCTCGGCGAACTAACTCATTAATTCTTTGAATTCTAAAAGAGTCCTGTTGTGCCATTGGTGCTATAGAGTACGTGCAGTTTCAACACGTTCAAAGACTTCAATCTGGTCACCTGGCTGGACATCGTTATAGCCCGCAACACCGATACCACATTCAGTACCTGATTTAACTTCTTTAACATCGTCTTTGAAGCGTCTTAAAGATTCTAGCTCACCTTCAAAAATAACCACGCTATCACGCAATACACGAATTGGCGAGTCTTTTCTAACCACGCCTTCTTGCACCATACAACCGGCAATATCACCAAGCTTTTGTGATCTAAAGACATCTTTCACATTGGCGATACCGATAATATTTTCACTCAATGCTGGGCTTAATAAGCCACTCATGATGGCTTTAACATCGTCAATTAAATTGTAGATAATTGAGTAGTATTCAATACGTACACCTTCACTATCAGCCGTTTTGCGTGCCACTGCATCAGCACGAACGTTAAAACCAAGTACTAGCGCACCTGAAGTAGCTGCCAAGGTAATGTCAGTATTATTAATACCGCCCACACCACTTGAGACCACCTTCACTCTAACCTCATCAGTTGATAATTCTTCTAACGCTTCAACCAATGCTTGAGCCGAACCACGAACATCAGACTTAAGTAAAACGTTAACTGTTGACACATCACCTTCTTCCATTTTCTGTAAGAAGTCTTGCATTTTAGATGCTTGTTGTTTTTGTAATTCTGCTTCGCGTTCTTTAGCTTTTCTAAAGTCAGCTACTTCGCGCGCCTTACGCTCAGTTTCTACCACCAACACTTCATCACCAGAATTTGGTACGCCAGACAAGCCTAGCACCTCAACTGGGGATGATGGGCCAGCTTCTTTAAGCACCTTGCCTTGGTCGTTAACAATTTGCTTAACCTTGCCATACTCTAGGCCGGCAATCATAATGTCGCCTTTCTTTAAAGTGCCTGATTGTACTAAGATGGTGGTTACTTTACCACGACCTTTTTCTAAACGAGCTTCCAATACAATACCGTTTGCAGGGCCTTTAACAACTGCTGAAAATTCTAACACTTCAGCCGTTAATGTAATTGCCTCAAGTAGTGCATCAATACCTTCACCGGTATGAGCAGATACTGGCACCATCATCACATCGCCACCCCAATCTTCTGAAATCACGTCATGTGTTGATAACACCTGTTTAATCTTATCTAGATCTGCACCCTCTTTGTCGATCTTATTGATCGCAACAATAACCGGAACACCGGCCTTTTTAGAGTGCTTAATTGATTCGATAGTTTGTGGCATAACGCCGTCGTCCGCAGCCACAACCAAAATAATAATATCAGTCGCGTTAGCACCGCGTAAACGCATTTTTGAAAATGCCGCGTGTCCCGGAGTATCAATAAAAGTAATCTTGCCATTGTCCGTATCAACTTGGTACGAGCCAATATGCTGAGTAATACCGCCCGCTTCACCATCGGCTACTTTGGCTTTACGAATATAGTCAAGTAATGATGTCTTACCATGATCAACGTGGCCCATAATAGCAACCACTGGTGGTCTAAGGCTTTCATTGCCTGTTGGCTTTGACTTTTCAATCAGTGTGTCTTCAATTGTCTCTTCAACACTCGCAACACCTTTGTGACCCATTTCTTCAACAACCAGCAAAGCGGTGTCTTGATCAATAACATCATTCAAAGTGGCCATCACACCCATGCCCATTAACACTTTCAGTACTTCACCAGCCTTGGTGGTCATTTTTTGAGCCAGATCACTCACTTTAATAGTTTCTGGAACGGCAATGTCGTGCATAACCTTTTCAACTGGCTTTTGAAAACCGTGCTGTGCTTGCTCTTCCTGAGTTTTTTGGCTTAATCGAGTTCTATCTTTCTTCTTCAGTTTTCGGTTCGGATTGTGTCTAGCAACGTGCAATTGCTTGCGTCCAGGCGCTTTATTATTTGCTGTATTACGCAAACGCTGAGGCTTTTTCTCTTCTGTTGTCTTTTCTACCGGCTTCTCTTCTTTGGCTTTCTGGACTGGCTTTTCTTCTGTTTTAACAACTTCCTGCTGCTTGTTAGCCGCCTCTTTTTGTGTTTTTAATGCTTCGACTTGCTCTTGTTGTAAGCGAATCATTTCTAAACGTTTTGCATCTTGTGCTAATAACTTTTCATCCGCATCACGTCCTGCATCAAGTGCCGCTTGTGCTGCTAATGCCGCTTCATTAACACCAGTTTCTGCTTCAACAGCAGCCACTGCCTTAACCCGTTTTTTCTTAACTTGTACCTTAACTCCACCGCCTGTATTGCTCGTGGTTTTGCTACTAGGTTTACGTGAAACCGACATGCTTGATTTGCTCGAAGATCGCTGCGACAAGCTACCCATTAGAATCTTTCTTTCCTCAGCAGAAATGCTAGAATCTGCCTGCTTGCCTTTAATACCGGCATTGGTAAGAATAGTGATTACTTCATCGGGTGTTTTTTTCAGTAGTTTGGATAATGTTTCAACTGTATGTGCCATAATGCTTGCCTGTTTTTATAATGATTAAATGAACGCTTCTTACTAACTATCGTTCTTAATCAAACCATCCTTCGTTTTCTCTTGCTGTCATGATAACACCTGAGGCTTTTTCTTTGTCCATAACTTGAATCTCTAGCAGCTCATCAATAGATAATTCTGCCAAATCGTCAACGGTTGCTATCTCTGCTTCAATTAAAGCATCAGCTAGATCGGCATCAACGCCTTCAACACTCATTAATGCCTCAGATGCATCAGCATCACCTAACGCTTGCACTAACTGTGCATCTGCAGCACGCTCTTGTAATTCCTCAACCATTGTGGCATCAAATTCTTCGATACTTTCCAACACTGCACCATCTGCATCTGCGATGTCGCTAACACTGGCAAAGCCTTCTTCTAATAGTACACTAGCTACTTCACTATCAACACCAAGCTTATCAGCGAGTTTACCGCTTGCTTTTTGAGTCTCTTCAGCTTGCTTTTCATCTGCATCTGTCGTTGACATAACATTCAATTTCCAGCCCGTTAAACGCGCTGCTAGTTTGATATTCTGACCACCACGACCAATCGCTAAAGCCAGTTGATCTTCTTCAACTGCAATATCCATTGCATTTCGATCTTCATCAACAACAATCGAACTTACCTCTGCTGGTGCCATTGCATTAATGACAAATTGCGCAGGATCTTCATCCCATAAGATAATGTCAACACGCTCACCGTTCAGCTCATTTGAAACCGCCTGAACACGTGCGCCACGCATACCAATACAAGATCCAATTGGATCTAGGCGCTTGTCCTTTGCTTTAACCGCAAGTTTTGAGCGTAGTCCTGGATCTCTCGCACCACCCATAATTTCAATCACGCCTTCTGAAATTTCTGGCACCTCCATTTCAAATAACTGAATCATCATCTCTGGCACTGTGCGCGATAAGAAAATTTGCGCGCCACGTACAGATGATTTAACTTCTTTAATATAAGCTCTTAATCGGTCATTTTTTCGTACTGATTCGTTAGGAATTAGGTCAAACTTAGAGATCATGCCGTCAACGCCACCCATGTCAACATAAACATTACCGCGATCAACACGCTTCACCGTAACCATGATCACTTCACCCACACGTTGAGTGTAGTCATGAACGATCACCTCTCTTTCCGCTTCACGCACTTTTTGGATAATAACTTGCTTAACAATCTGTGCTGCAATACGGCCAAACTCTTCTGTTTCGATCGGCTCACGCACAAAATCATCTACTGCTACGCCATTAGCATCTTTCTCATAAATATGTAGTTCTGAATCAAACGGCGTGCCATCATCATCAACAAAATTTTCTTTATCATCGATAACCATCCATTGTCTGAATGTATGAAACTCTCCGGTTTTACGGTCAATTTCAACGTGGGCGTCAATCTCTTTACGTTTTTTGGTCGCAACAGCCAAAGCCTCTTCTAATGATTCAAAAACATCCTCTTTTGAGATGTTTTTTTCATTAGAGATTGCCTCAACTATTAAAAATAATTCTTTACCGTCCATGTTTTTCTCCTAAAAGTCAGCGACCAAGTTCGCTTTTTCAATCATATCAATGTCCAAAGTTACTGGACCTAATTCTGTTACCAGTTCTATACTGTGATTTAATTCACTAACGCTGCCAATAGCGCCCTTAAATTTACGCTGACCATTAAGTGGCCTAACCAAACGCAACGTAATATCGTTGCCTAAAAAACGCTGATAATGCCCAATATGAAACAACGGCCTCTCAATACCGGGTGATGACACCTCTAAATTATATTGATTGGTAATTGGATCTTCAACATCAAAAATAGCACTAAGCTGGTGTGATACTTTTTCACAGTCCTCAATACCGATGCCGTTATCTGTATCAATAAAAACACGCAAAGTACTGTGCTTACCGCTAGCAACATATTCAACACCCACCAACTCATAACCCATGTCTTCAAGCACAGGGTTTATTAAATCAGTAATTTTGTCGGTCATTTTTGCCATTTATCTTTTGCCGTTAATTATTGTTAAACATTTTTATCTAGGTAACTAAAGTCTTGGCTTGTTTGCCAATATAACTACTACTAAATCACTTTTTATTACATAACAAAAACCCCCTAAAAAGGGGGTCTTTGCTTGCTTTAATGATTATAAATAACCAAAAAAGACTTGATTTGGTAGCGGGGACAGGATTTGAACCTATGACCTTCGGGTTATGAGCCCGACGAGCTACCGAACTGCTCCACCCCGCACTAAAGTGGCGAGATGATACGCTGTTATTAAGTGTTTGTCTAGTCTATTTTTACTTATTCTAGAATAATACTATAAGTGAGATTGGCTAACACTGCCCACGCCGTGCACTGTTATTTCGTACCCTTGAGAAAGTAAATGCTTGACATACAATCGATTATAGGTAAAGAAAAACATGATGTTAGCAAGGCCTAAGGTCAATATACACAAGGGGAACATCAGCGCAAAAGACTTCCAATCACGTCGATAAATTGCAGGGCAAAAGAACAAACATAAAGACGTCCAAGAAAAGCCAACGGGGGCAATTTTAGTCTCTTTAGTTTTTGGGTGTTCTAGTGTTAGGGTTGTGTAAGCCAATTTTTTATCTCTCCTCAAAAACTTATTGTACACATTTTTTATGATTTATCAACGGCTTAAATCAAGCTTTGAAAAACCAGGCTTAGATAAACTATAATAAGCACCATGAAGCCAATTAAAATCGCTGTGTTGATGGATGACATCAACAATATTAAATCTTACAAAGACTCTTCTTTTGCCATGATGCTTGAGGCTACCAAGAGAAATTGGGAAATTTATACCTTTGATGCACATCATTTATTTGCACAGAATGGCGAAGTATTTGCCACTTGTAGCAAAACCCAAGTATTTGACGATACTCAGCATTGGTATGAAAAACAAGACCAAGTTGAGTGCTCACTTCAAGACTTTGACGTCATTCTCATGCGTAAAGACCCACCTTTTGATATGAATTACATTTATGCTACCTACTTCTTAGAGCAGGCTGAAAAAGATGGAGTATTAGTTGTTAATAAGCCGCAATCTTTACGCGACGCTAATGAAAAGTTATTTGCACTTAATTTTCCACATTGTATTGCTAAAACACTGGTCAGCAGTAACCAGGAGCAAATAAAAAAATTCATTAAAAAACGAGGTATTAGTGTCGTAAAACCCTTAGATGGCATGGGTGGGAAAGATATCTTTAAGCTTGAACAGGGCGATGATAACATTACTGAAGTATTAGGCTACCTTACACATCAAGGCAGCACACCGATCATGGCTCAAGAGTTCTTAAGTGAAATCTCCCAAGGAGATAAGCGCATCTTGCTCATTAATGGCGAACCAATTAACTACGCACTAGCGCGCATGCCGGCTGAAGGCAGTTTTAAAGGTAATTTAGCGGCCGGTGCCACCGGTGTTGGACAACCACTAAGTGATAGAGATCGCTACCTATGCGAGCAAATTGCACCCACACTCAAAGCCAAAGGCTTGATGTTTGTAGGCTTAGATGTGATCGGCGACTATATTACTGAAATCAATGTCACCAGTCCAACTTGCATTCGTGAGCTGGACACTCAATTTAATCTTAATATTGCCGCCACCTTATTCGATGCCATTGAAGAGAGGTTAAATCAAAATGTTTCTAATTAGGCAAAAAATATCGGGTTAACGCAACGCCTACACCTGCTGCTGTTAACGATAAAAAAACGTTCAATAAAATATTAATTGCAGCCTGTCCGTAATGCCCCAGGCTAATCATTTCAACAGATTCCCAAGACAAGGTTGACATGGTTGTCAAAGAGCCAGTTAAGCCAATTAGCAGCATCAATCTATAAACCTCGCTTAAGGCTGCTTTTTCTATAACAATTACCACCAAAATGCCTGCTAAAAAAGAGCCGATAATGTTGGCACTTAAGGTGCCATAAGGAAAGGCTGAGCCCATTGTGGCATTCATAAACTGAGTTAGGTAGTAACGCATAGTAGCGCCTATGGTAGCACCGGTACCGATGGCTAAAACAGTAGGTAATAGCGTCATAATTCTCCTCGTATTTTTTTCAATTTTTCTGCAATTTTAATCTCTAACCCGCGATTGGTTGGCTGATAATAACACAGCTCACCTAAACCCTCTGGAAAATAAGTTTGACCATGGCTAATGCCGTCTATTTCATCATGGGCATAGCGATACCCTTGTCCGTAGCCTAAATCACTCATCAGTTCTGTTGGTGCATTACACAGGTGCTTTGGTACTGGCAAATCACCAGTTGCTTTAGCCTCGGCCATGGCTTGATTAAAAGCCTTATAAAGCGCATTAGATTTGGGCGCAACAGCGCAATAAACTACTGCCTGCGCAATGGCTCGATTACCCTCTTTATCCCCCAAACGATCGTATACATCCCAAGCATTTAGAGAAATCTCAAGCGCCCTTGGATCAGCGTTACCAATATCCTCTGAGGCAATCGCAAGCAATCGTCTGGCTATCGTCTTTGGGTCACAACCGCTTACCAGCATTCTCGCCATCCAGTATAGCGCCCCATCAGGCGAAGATCCGCGCACCGACTTATGAAAAGCCGATAATTGCTGATAAAAAATATCGCCACCCTTATCAAAGCTGGCTACTTTATCTTGTAAAAATTGACCAATACTTTGTGCATTTAAGGGGCTTAGTTTTGCCTGATCAATTTTTTCAACACTATTAATCAAGCGTCTAGCATCGCCACTACTGCTAGCCACAATTTTATCTTGTGAAGGTTGATCGAGTGTCAAATTCAGATGCACCAAACAGCGTTGTAATATTTGCGTTAAACCGATTTCATCAAGCGCTTCAAGCACATACACACTCACGCGCGAAAGCAATGCTCGATTAAGCTCAAACGAAGGATTTTCAGTTGTAGCGCCAATTAAGGTAATCAGTCCGGACTCAATATGTGGCAAAAACGCATCTTGTTGTGCTTTATTAAAGCGATGTATCTCATCGACAAACAATACAGTTGGTTGACCTATATTTTGATATTTCTTAGCATTTTCAATGACTACTCTAAGCTCCTTAACGCCATCCAATACTGCGCTCAATTGCACAAAATAACCCTCAATTTGAGCGCACATAATGCGTGCTAAGGTGGTTTTTCCAACACCTGACGGCCCCCACAAGATCATTGAATGCAGCTGCTTATTATTAATGGCTTGCTTAAGCGGATGAGTATCGTTTAATAGGTGAGATTGCGCACAAAAATCTTGCAAATCCTTAGGCCTGAGTGTTTCTGCAAGTGGTGTCATAATCCAATCTTTATAATATTTTGTGACAAGCAAGGGTCACCACATTTATTTAAAATTAATACCGTTTTAAGCTTTAGTTGTCGTGCCATTTTAGCGGCCTTAACACTGCCCATTGCCATCATTGCTGTTGCATAGGCATCCGCCAACATATTGCTTTTATGGATCACACTTGCTGAAAATAGATCGCTGTCAACTGGTAGCCCCGTATGCGGATCCAAAATATGTGCATAGCGCCTACCCTGCCAAACAAAATATTGACGATAATTTCCCGAAGTTGCAATAGACTCATCAACCAAATTAATAGCAATAGCCGGCTGACCTACAGGCGCCTCAATACCAATTGACCAGCTTCCTTTAACTTTAATCTCCCCCCCAATTTCCACCATAAACCGCTCGCCCTGCTGATTATTCAATATTTTAGCAATTTCGTCCACAGCGTAGCCCTTGGCAATAGCTGATAAATTAAGCTGTATGTCTGCACTTTTTTCAAGTTTTAATTTGCTTAACTTTAATTGCTCAATAAGGGAGTTGTTTAATGCTTTAGCAATCTCTGATCGACTGGGCTTATGCTTAACATCAGCCACCCCAAAACCCCACACATCAATAAGTTGACCCATTCCAGGATTAAAAAAACCACTTGTTTGACCATGTAAACTAACTGCCTCACTCAAGACAAAGGACATGTCAGTTGAGATATCCGCCACTCCCCCAACGGGTTGACGATTTAATGCGGACAGCTCTGAATTTTGATCCCAGCTAGAAAAAATTTGGTTAATTTGCTTCAAGCGCTGATCAATCTGATGCTGATCAATCTTGATAGTCTGAGCTTTAATACTATAGCTTGTCCCCATAGTACGCCCTTCAACTTCATCATTTTGATCGGCAGACTGGCAAGCACTTAGCCCTAAAAAGACAAGGATAGTGAACAGCTTAGGCATTATAATTTTGTCATGTTTAGATTGCTTATTTGCTTGTTATTCTCTTACTCGGTATTTGCCAATGATACCCTAGCACCAAAACTCGTGCCTGAGAGCCAAAGCTTTAAAGAATTCTTGCTGGATATTCGCCAACAAGCGACTGCTCAGGGCATCTCTGACGCCACACTTGACCAAGCCTTTTTAGGACTAACACCCAACCCAAAAGTAATCAAACTGGATCAAACCCAGGCTGAGTTTAGCCAAAATTTTTGGCGCTATTTAGGCTCTAGAGTTAGCGAGTATCGCCTTAATAAGGGCGCTCAAAAACTTAAACTACATCAAAAAACACTGCAGGAAAACTACCAACACTATGGCGTTCCGCCTCATATTGTTGTCGCCTTTTGGGGATTAGAAACCAACTATGGTAGTTATATGGGCAACTTAAGCCTGGTTCGATCTCTAGCCACACTTAGCTATGACCAGCGACGCCGAGCATTTTTTACTCAACAACTATTAACACTATTAAAACTAATTGATGACGATAAGATTCCAGCTGATGCTAAAGGCTCTTGGGCGGGAGCAATGGGCAATGTTCAATTTATGCCAACCAATGTTGCAGCTTACGGCGTAGATGCTGATAAAGATGGAAAAATTGGTCTATGGGATAACACCCAGGACATCTTTGCTAGTGCAGCTAACTTCTTACAAAAAATCGGCTGGAAACGAGGACAACGATGGGGTAGAGAAGTTAGCATTCCATCTTCTTTTGATTACCAATTGGCAACACTCAGTGTTAAAAAAACAGTTAATGAATGGCGCGCCTTGGGAGTAAAAACAGCCAACGGCCAATCACTACCCAAATCCACCATGAGTGCCTCACTGATATTACCCATGGGTTATCAAGGGCCCGCTTTTTTAGCTTATCAAAATTTTCGTGCAATTTTGCGCTGGAACCATTCTATTTTGTACGCTCTGTCTGTAGGTCATTTATCCGACAGATTAGCCGGCACCAGTAAATTATATGCAACCCCCATTAAAGAGCCTTCTCTAAGTCGTGACAATATTATGCACATACAAACCACGCTAAACCAACTTGGATTTGACACAGGGGAGCCGGATGGCATATCAGGCCCCAAAACACGCAATGCAGTACGTGAATACCAACGCGCCCACAAACAGCCAATTGATGGCTACGTGGGCTATCAACTCTTACAGCAACTCAAATGAATATCAAAACATACCTAGGCTTTGATGTTGGCACCAAGCGCACTGGCGTTGCTATTGCCAACAGCCTAACCTCGCAAGCCGCTGGCCTTGATGTTGTCTCACACCATAAAAATGGCGCCACCAACTGGGTAGGATTTGACAACATTATCACCCAGCATACGGCTGATTTATTTATTGTTGGTGTGCCGTATGATCAAGATGGTAAAGAGCAGGAGATGACTTTTATTGCCAAATCTTTTGGCCGTAAACTCAGCGCAAGATACAATATTGACACGGTTTTTGTGGATGAGTATTTATCATCAAACGAAGCCAAAAAACAATTAAAATATAACCACCATCACAAAAACGCAAGCCGTGGTGAGGTGGACAAACTCTCAGCAGCGCTGATATTACAAACCTGGTTAGGAGATTCATGAAAAAAGATTTGATTAGCAACCAATCCCAGCTGGACGACTCTGGCAAGTTAATCCATCTTTTAGGCCTTGAAAATCTACCCAAATCCTACTTAATTGATATTCTTGATAAGGCCGATAGTCTGATTGACAACAAAGGCAGACTTAAAAAATCAAAAGCTTTGGATGATATGTCGGTTGCTAACTTATTTTTTGAGCCATCAACCAGAACCAGAAATACTTTTGAAATTGCAGCGATGCGTAGCAGTGCTAATGTCATTAACGTTGATTTAGCCAACTCAGCATTAAAGAAAAACGAAGCCTTGATGGACACCATGCATACGCTCAAAGCCATGCAAATTGATATGTTTATCATACGTCACAAACAATCAGGTCTGCCGCATCATGTTGCTCAACACCTAGAAGGCGTGTCAATTCTTAATGCGGGCGATGGTATTAACGCTCATCCAACGCAAGCTTTATTAGACATGCTTAGCATTCGTCAACATAAACAAAACTTCAAGAATTTATCAGTCGCTATTGTTGGTGACATTACCCACTCTAGGGTTGCTCACTCAGATATTCAAGCGCTTAAAATGCTAGGAACAACCGATATTCGACTCATAGCCCCTGAAGGCTTACAGCATGATTCAAGCCGCTGTGAGGCGGTTAAATGTTTTGATAATATCGATATCGGACTCAAAGATTGTGATGTTATTATTGTTCTACGCCTACAAAAAGAGCGCATGATTGAAGCTGACATTCCTAATGAACAAGAATATTTTGACCATTACGGCCTTACACCAGAACGCTTAGCACTAGCCAAAAAAGACTGCCTAGTTATGCATCCAGGGCCAATCAACCGAGGTGTTGAGATCGACTCCACGGTTGCCGATTGTTCACAATCCATTATTTTGCAACAAGTCACTAACGGTATTGCAGTGCGCATGGCTGTTATGCAAACATTAGCTCAAAACTCATGAATAACCCATTAGATTACGACACCTTTAAATCCACCTTGCACCATCTCAATACCGACGACACCATCTCCAGTGCGCACGGCATATTATGCGGCTTTGCCTGCGTTAAGCCTGACCTAAGTCTAGATGATTGGCTTAATGAAGTACTGGTGAGTATCGACCTGGACAATCTTAATGAAAAATCTGCTCATGAAGGATTGGCGCAAATATTTAATGAAACACTATCCCAACTAAATGACGCCACCCTTGATTTTCAACTATTAATTGCTGATGAAGACTCAAGACTGGGCGAACAAGCTAACACTCTGATCGAATGGTGCCAAGGTTATTTGGTCGGATTAGGCTTGCAAAAGGTTTCAACTACCGATGAAGATGCGTTAGAAATGATTAAAGATCTTTCTGAAATTTCAAAGCTTGATGCTGACGTTCTCGATACCGAGCAAAACGCACAGGATCTTAATGAAATTATCGAGTTTGTACGCATGGGAACCCTGCTAATTCAGGAGACTTTACAGCCTTCTAAGCAAGACTATATCAGCACAGAAACACTGCACTAATCGCCTAAAACGCTGCTGCTGCGTACGTTTAAAAACTTTAGGTACTGATAATATAACAATATCATAAAATTATGCCCTAATGATAGTGTTGCAAAGCTGTTGCAAGTGTATATCATGGCACACCCATAAGGGGATTAAATCTTGAGGAGGAGGTAGCCGCCTAACTAAACTTGAGGAGAATAAAAAAAACGACTACCTAATAGAAAATCATTAAATATATCTCGGGGGAGAGAATAATGATCTTCTAATTATTATTATACCATAATATTAGAAAAATATAATATACTTTATAATTTATTTTAAAAAAGGCCAAGTAATTAATGCAACTCCCTATTCAAAAAATTGTTACCATTATCGCTCTGTTTACAGCTTTAATCGGTAGTGCTACTGCTACTATGCACAATACTGAAATCATTCAAGCAAATGTTGTCAATGTAGAGCCAATTTACATGAATTACACCCTAGAGAAGGTAACAGCGCCCTGTGCTTCTGGTGCTCGTAATTGTTGGAATATGAGTTATCAGAAAAAAACAGCCAAAGTGTTAAAAGGCTATCGAGTCAAACTCTCTTTTAACGACAACACTTTCACTGCTAGAATGCTAAACAAACCAGAAAAAGATCATCTCGATATTCGTGTTAAAAGTGATTTGCTAGTCATGCCTAGCACGGTTGCGATTAACGCAGCAGTTGTCTACTAGCGCTTAACGATCTAGTCTTGCCACCTGCGTTGGCAATGTTGGTGCTAACGCAGGTGCGTTATCAACCACAAAATCATAGCCTCGATTACCATAGTTGTAGAATGCAGAATTCGCTAGGTGTGTTTTTTTATGTACTGAATTTTCAAACATGGCTATCGGATTAAACACACCATAAGGCGTTGACATATCAGCAAAAGCATTGGCTGATAATAGTGTCATAGCAAGAATGTTTAAGATTGTTTTCATAATGTTTGTCTCAGTTAAATTAGTATGCCGACACCTTATCTCTTGAGGAGAGAATAATTCTTGGGGGAGAGTGTCGACATGTGAACTATTATATCACGAAAACATAATATGTCAAGTTAATAATATTATAATTTACTAATATAGATAATCTGACAACAGCACAATCGGTCAAATTTAATGTTTTTTTAGGATTGAAGCGTAAGTCTTATTGCGCAATGACCTTTCTCAAGACAATAAAAAAGCGCATCAAAGTGCGCTTTTTTATGAAATATGGTGGCCGCACCTAGAATTGAACTAGGGACACAGGGATTTTCAATCCCTTGCTCTACCAACTGAGCTATGCGGCCGTAAAAGTCAGAATTATACCAAAAAATCTAACTCTTAATAAAAACTATTCGCCTAAAAATCTCTCAGCATCTAAAGCCGCCATACAGCCAGAGCCAGCAGAGGTGATTGCCTGACGATAAATATGGTCTGCCACATCGCCCGCTGCGAATACGCCTTCAACTGAAGTTTGTGTTGCATTACCTTGTGTGCCGCTCTGAACTTGTAAATAGCCATGATTCATATCAAGATGGCCTTCGAAAATACCGGTATTTGGTGTGTGGCCGATGGCAATAAACACGCCGTGTACATCAATCTCTTTAGTGTCACCATCATTACTTTTTAAGCGTAATCCAGTAACACCCATATTATCGCCTAGAACTTCGTCTAAATTTTGATTGTATTCAATAGTGATGTTGCCGGTTTTTGACTTTTCAATCAGCTGGTCAGAAAGAATTTTTTCACTGGAGAATTTTTCACCGCGATGAACAATCGTAACATGATCAGCGATATTAGATAGAAATAGCGCCTCTTCAACAGCGGTGTTACCACCACCAACAACCGCAACCTTTTGACCTCGATAGAAAAATCCATCACAAGTTGCACAAGCCGACACACCTTTACCTTTAAAAGCCTCTTCAGATTCCAGGCCCAAGTATCGTGCTGATGCACCAGTGGCAATAATAACTGAATCTGCTGTATACGTGATAGCACCACCAGTCAAAGTAAATGGACGCTTTGTAAAATCAACCGAGGTAATGTAATCATTAATAATTTCAGTGTTAAAGCGTTCAGCGTGTTTTTTCATACGCTCCATTAAGTCTGGACCTTGAACACCTGTATCGTCACCTGGCCAGTTATCCACCTCAGTGGTTGTCATTAGCTGACCACCTTGCTCCATGCCACTCACCATGACTGGGTTTAAATTTGCACGCGCAGCGTAAACTGCCGCTGAATAACCCGCAGGACCCGAGCCTACAATCAATACCTTACAATGTTTATTTTCACTCATTTATGCTTCAATCCTTTATACTTATAGCCAGACCAAAATCAGTCTTTTAGATTTAAACATTATAAAGCAAGCGCAAATCTCCTTGAAAAAAAATACCTCAATTAAAGCCAAAAAAAACCGACAAAGTCCACGTACAAAAGCCAGTAGCGAGATACTATTCATCGTACTGGGCGCTATTGGACTTATTTATTTATCGGCATTGCTCACCCACTCTCCGCATGAAAACCCCTGGTCTGGTGATGTGGCGCTTGATGCATCCGTTGCCAATTTAGCTGGCATTTTTGGTGCTTATTTAAGTGACATCTCTTTATCTATTCTTGGCTTTAGCGCTTATATTATTCCGATTTCATTAGCCTGGTTTGGCTGGTGTGTACATAAAAATGCAGAACAGCCCAAGCCACCCAAGTTAATGATCTTGATTCGCAACTTTGCACTGCTTATTTTAATTGCCTTTAGTAGTGCCTTTCTTGCTCAGAATTTCACAAATACTGGAGCCTCTGGCGGTTACTTAGGGGTTAGCATGCATGACTATTTTGGCGTGCTATTTGGGAGTGCTTCGCTCATTGTCTATCTAGGCATTATGATGGTGAGCTTTAGTATTGTTGCTAGTACTTCTTGGATTAATATTTTCTCTTCTACTAGCAGCACTCTGGGTGTCTTTTTTGCCAAAATTCAACAACAGCGTGCCAAATCAAAACTCAATCAACAAGAGAAGATTAAAATCACGCCTAAGCCAACAATTAAGCCAAGTGTAGTTGCTAAAGTGAAAGCAGCTAAAGTTAAAAAAATCAAAAAACCCACCTCTTCAAATCTATTCAATACTGCAACAGTGGCTGGATTGCCTAGCCTAGACTTGCTAGATGAGCCCGCCAATAATACCAGCGGGTTTTCTGAACAAGTACTGGAAGACATGTCTCGACAAGTTGAAGTAAAGCTTAAGGATTTTGGCTTTGATGTCACCATCACCACTGTAACACCAGGGCCAGTAGTAACCCAATTTGAGCTGTCTTTGGCGCCTGGCGTTAAAGTGTCACAAATCATGAACCTTAATAAGGATTTAGCTCGCGCCCTGTTAGTTGAAAGTGTGCGTATTGTTGATGTTATTCCTGGAAAACCTGTTATTGGGCTAGAAATCCCTAATGAGGTGCGTGAAATGATCAGCCTTAAAGAAGTGCTCGCCTCTGAAGCCTTTGCCAAATCAAGTTCAACACTTTCTATGGGTCTAGGTAAAGATATTAATGGCAACCCTATTGTTGCCAACTTGGCAAAAATGCCTCACTTACTGGTAGCTGGCGCTACAGGAATGGGTAAATCGGTTGGTTTAAATGCGATGATTTTAAGCGTACTTTATAAGGCCAAGCCGGACGAGGTGCGCATTATCATGATCGATCCTAAAATTGTCGAACTGGCAATTTATGCAGATATTCCGCACTTGCTAACCCCTGTTGTAACTGACATGAATGAAGCGGCTTCAGCACTTTGGTGGTGTGTAAATGAAATGGAACGTCGTTATTCATTGCTGGCTAAGTTTGGCGTGCGTAATATTGATGGCTTTAATGAAAAATTGAAAAAAGCTAAAGAAAAAGGCGAGCCATTATTAGATCCAAGCTTTAATAAAAATACTGCAGCAGAAGGAGAAAGCGCTGCCGAACTAGAGGCGCTGCCACTGATCATGCTCGTGATTGATGAATATGCTGATATGTTGGGCGCACTGGCCCAGGAAGACCGTGCTAAAGCTAAGCGTGTTGAGGCTCTCATTGTGCGTTTAGCACAAAAAGCACGTGCTGCTGGTATTCATATTATTATTGCCACTCAACGCCCAAGTGTTGATGTGATTACTGGCCTTATCAAATCCAACGTACCAACACGTATTGCCTTCAAGGTTTCTTCAAAAGTAGATTCTCGCACCATTCTCGATCAAGGTGGCGCTGAACAATTGCTAGGCATGGGCGACATGCTTTACATGAGCCCCGGCATGGCGCATCTCACTCGTGTACACGGCGCCTTTGTTGATGATGATGAGATTTTACGCGTGGTCAATTTTTTGAAAGAAAGCTCAGAAACCAACTACCTAGATGGCATTTTAAATGCACACAGTGAATCCCAAGGCTCTCATGAAGGTACGGGTGGTACAACCTCAACAGCGGGTGGAGAGGCGGACCCACTGTATGATGAAGCTGTGCAAATTGTCACTTCATCACGTCGCGCTTCTATTTCAAGTTTGCAGCGCCGTATGCGCATTGGCTATAATCGAGCGGCACGCATTATTGAAGATATGGAGTCAGCAGGCGTTGTTAGCACCATGAACAGCGCGGGTAATCGACAGGTACTCGCCCCAGAGCCGATCAATACGAATGACTAACTTTCTAATTGTACTGGCCGTCTGTTTTTCCAGTACAGTCACAGCTGATACTGAATTTAGTGATTTTTTTAATTCGTTTGAAACACTAAGTTCAGGCTTTACCCAACAAACTTACGATGACTCAAACAGACTGTTAACCGAGACTTCTGGTCATCTATATTTTAAACGCCCGGCCTCTTTTATTTGGCAAACGGATACGCCAATTGAGCAAACCCTGCTGTTAAATAATCATGAATTATGGTTTATTGATACGGAGCTGGAGCAAGCCAGTCAACGTGACATGGGCGATCTCAAAAATACACCTTTATATTGGCTTATTAATCGCCCAGAACAGCTTGAAAATTTGCCCCAATACGATCACACCGAATCAAATATTAACTGGTACAAAACCAATCAAGATAATCAGCTAAGCTTTGGCTTTCGTAACAACAAGCTTAGCACTCTTAAGCTAACAAACCCGTTGGGGCAAAAAATTCAAGTGATTTTTAGCGCACTAATGCTCAACCCTAAACTGAATAAAAATACTTTTGTATTAGATCTAGACGCCGACTTCGACGTTATTAGATAGTTTTAGAAAATTGAGTTTTACTACTGGCTAAGTAGGCATCAAACACCATGCAAATATTACGAATCAAGAGTTTGCCTTTTTCTTGCACTTTGATTGAGTGCTCATCAAGCTGTAAAAGCCCATCGGCATGCATTTCACTTAGCTCAATTAATGAATCTGCAAAGTACTCATTAAAGCTAATATCAAAGGCCCGCTCTACCTTGGAAAAATCCAATCCAAAATGGCAAATTAAATCCATAATAACCGCGCGCCTAATTTTATCGTCTGCATTAATTGTCTGACCCTTAATCACTGGCAACTCACCAGCCTCAATGCGCTGATAATACTGCTCAAGATTTTTTTCATTCTGCGAAAAACTGTCACCAACTTGACCAATAGAACTCAATCCTAGACCAACAATATCACAATCAGCATGAGTGGAATAACCCTGAAAATTTCGATATAAATGCCCTTGTTGTTGTGCAATTGCCAATGGATCTTCAGGTAGGGCAAAATGATCCATGCCAATATAAACATAGCCTTGTTTAAGCAAAAAATCCATTGAATATTTAAAGATGGCCAATTTTTCATCTGCACTTGGCAATTCAAAAACATCAATCCGTCGCTGTGGCTTAAATAACTCTGGCAAGTGTGCGTAGTTAAACAAAGAAATTCGATCCGGCCTAAGTTCGCTCACCTGATCAAGTGTGGTTTTAAACGTCTCAACCGACTGTTTTGGCAGTCCATAAATTAAATCAATGCTGACTGATTTAAAGCCATTCTCTCGAGCAAGATCAATAACTGACTTGGTTTGCTCAAAACTTTGAATGCGGTTAACTGCCTTTTGTACGGCAGCATTAAAATCTTGTACGCCAAGGCTAATGCGGTTAAAACGTGCTTTAGCTAAGGCTTTAATTGTATTCTCATCAACCCCTCTTGGATCGATTTCAATTGAATACTCCCCTGTTTTTGAAAAGTTAAAAGCACTCTGGAGCTTTTCACTAAGACGTGTAATCTGCTCGTTTGATAAAAAAGTTGGCGTGCCGCCACCAAAATGCATCTGCTCTACTTGGCGTTTAGAATCAAAAAGCTCGCCCTGTTTGTCAATTTCTTTAAATAAAGCCTCTAGGTAAGGTTCAGCTTTGGTTTTGTCTTTGGTGACAACCTTATTACAACCACAATAAAAACACACTGTATTGCAAAATGGAATATGGCAATACAGTGAAATCGGCCCTTGACGATCATTGCTTAATGTCACCTGATTTTGATAATCAGCTTGAGTGAACGTCGAAAAGTTATTGGCCGTTGGATAAGAGGTGTACCTCGGCCCAGAACGGTCATATTTTTTAATTAAAACTAAATCAAACAAACTCATATTACTTACTCATAAAAAATCCCTGGGCAGTGCAACAGGGATTTTATTTAATAGGGTGGGGTTGGTCTTTCGACAAACCCCGGGGAGAGGTTGTAATTGTATCAACAATAACCCTCAAACCCTTGATTTGGATCAAGAAAAACATAAATAATTTACACCACAAGCTTACTTCTCTGCTACAATTCGGCTCATGATTCCAACTAAAAAACATCTCGAACGATACCATAATTACTTGATCAATCTGCCAATTTTTAACAATCTAAATAAAGAAGATCTTAAGCCTTTATTTGATACATTGCAAGTCAGGCAGTTTCATAAAAGTGAAGTGGTTGCCTTTAACTCTAAAGAGCACTCTAATTTATACATTAACTTTGATGGTTTATTTAAGTTAACAAAAATTGATGAACGTGGCGATGAGATCGTTTTAAAGATAGTCGATAGAAAAGGCATGGTTTCACCAATGCACTTTTCACCCCATTACAACGTAGCAGCGGACTTTGTTAAGAACACAACTTTGTTCTACTTTCCACAAGAGGCGGTTGCCAAAGCCATGGCTCTTCATCATCAATTCTCACTTAATATTGTCCAGTTTTTGGCCGAAAGCGTTCAAAGCTTAATGCTAAGTGCAGAGGTGCTGCAACTCAAAACAGCCAAAGAAAAAGTTGGCTGGTATTTAGTGCACTCCAAAATTAACGCCACCTTTACCCTGCCTTATTCAAAATCCCTCACCGCCTCTTATTTAGGTATGCAGCCAGAATCTTTCTCCAGAGCCCTTTCCGAACTTAGAAAAGACGGTGTTATATTGGATAACAAAAAAATCAGGCTTGATAATGGCGATGAACTTTGCACCTACTGTGACCCAGTAACTGGCTCGGATTGTGCATTTTTTAAAACGCCTGACTGCATACACGACTAATATCACGCTCGATAAAAATTTTACCAATCTTTAAAACTACACCAGCAAAGCTGTCAACATTGCTTTTATTTGAATATTGATTCATATCAAGGCACTTATCTAAATCGCATA
>JABGQC010000021.1 GCA_018644675.1 Candidatus Thioglobus sp. | reverse complement strand
AAAAATGTATTATATTGATGATGAATTACGCGCTATGGAGCGTCTTGGACGCATGGAACACGCTGAATAAGTCTTAATTATTGATACGGATTGCTGATTTGCATTTTTTCCAAAATTTTTACTTCAAGCGTTTCCATTTTTTCAGCATCTGATTCTTCAATATGGTCAAATCCCAATAAATGCAGCGTTCCGTGAATGGCCATATGCAGCAAATGATTCTCAAAAGTTTTTCCTTGCGCTTGCGCTTCTTCAGTCACAACTGCAACACATATAACCACGTCACCTAAAATCGCCTCCTCAATTTCAATCGGCAAATCGCTGGGAAAAGACAATACATTGGTGGCTTTATCCTGATGACGATAGGTTTTATTTAACTGCTGAATTTCTATCCTATCCACAAAGCGCACGAGCAGTTCACTATCGCTTACGTTAAGCTCATCTAGTACGCTTTGTAGCGTATTGGAAAACTCTGCTTCATTAATACTATTAACGTCAATACTATTTTGAATAACAATCATGCCCAAGATTTAATTGATAAAATGATTTATTTTACGTGGTTAACATTCCAGCATTCATGCCAATCATTGAAGTTGCTATTGCCGTTCCATTAAACAAAACTTTTGATTATCAAAGTGATCATGAAGTTGCTGTTGGCGCGCGTGTTAAAGTGCCTTTTGGTGCTAAAAAAGTCATTGGAATTGCGCTTGCCAATAAAGATAAAAGTGATTTTAACAAGCTGAAATCTATCGTGGAAGTTCTGGATGAAATGCCGATTCTGGATAAACCCATTCTGGATTTTCTTTTTTGGGCAGCTAAATATTATCACCATCCTATTGGCGAGGTGTTGTTGGCAGCCATGCCCAAAAATTTGCGTCTTGGCAAAGAAGCAAAAATCAAAAAAATTATTGGCTTGCCGCTTAAAACCAGCCAGCCTGACTTTGAAATTACCCAGGAGCAAACACTAGCTATTGAAGCCATTTTGGCTGAACAACATAAGTATCACGGCTTTCTGCTTCACGGTGTTACCGGCAGTGGAAAAACTGAAGTTTACCTGCGTATCACCCAAGAGGTGCTTAATCAAGACCAACAAGTATTAGTATTAGTACCGGAAATCGGCCTAACGCCACAAATGATAGCGCGCTTTGAACAGCGCCTAAAAACCCGTGTAGTAGCCATTCACTCACAACTAAATGAAACCCAAAAGCTTGATGCTTATCTTATGGCCAAAAGTGGAGACGCTGGTGTGGTTTTAGGCACACGAAGCGCCATCTTTGCGCCCATGCCAAATCTTGGCATGATTATTATTGATGAAGAGCATGACGGCTCATTTAAGCAACAATCAAGCTTTCGTTATTCAGCGCGAGATCTTAGCTTTATTCGTGCCAAGCAAGTTGGAATTCCGCTGATATTGGGCACAGCTACGCCAAGCTTGGAAACTTTAAAAAATGCTATGGATAATAAGCTCACGCGCTTAACTTTGGCCAATCGAGCTGGTGGCGTGGTGATGCCAAAAGTCAGCCTAATTGACATGCGCTCGCATACTGATGGCGCTTTGTCTAAACTGCTCGTTGAAAAAATGCAGCAGTACTTGTCTAAAGGCAAACAAGTGATGTTGTTTATTAACAGACGTGGCTATGCGCCGGTTTACTTTTGCACGCAGTGTAGTTGGAAATCTGAGTGTAATCATTGCCATGCTTCCATGATTTATCACCGCCACATCAATCGACTCAAGTGTCACCACTGTGGCGATGAACAAATGCCAGAACAAGCCTGTCCTGAGTGTGGCGAACAAAGCTTAGAGGTTTATGGTTACGGCACAGAACGACTCGAAGAAACCCTAGGTTCACACTTTGCCGATACGCCTATTATCCGTATCGATCGCGACACCACACGACGCAAAAAAGCCCTAGCTGAGCACTTAGAAAAAATTAATTCTGGTGAGCCATGCATTATTGTTGGCACGCAAATGTTGGCCAAAGGCCATGACTTTTCTAATTTAGCCATGGTGGGTATATTAGATATTGACGGTGGATTTTTATCCACCAATTTCCGCGCTACTGAATACTTAGCGCAGCTTCTGATTCAAGTTTCAGGGCGTGCTGGTCGCAGTGGCGATCAAGGCGAGGTGGCGATTCAAACACGCTACCCAGATCACCCAATGTTTCATTATGTCCTTTCAAATCGCTATACACAATTTGCCAGTAGCATCCTTAAACAGCGCATGAGCGCAATGATGCCGCCATTTTCCCATCAAGCACTATTGTGTGCGAATGCTAAAAATAAACAAAATGCTGAGGATTTTTTGCGCGAGGTGGCCGGGCTCTTAAAAAGTGTTAAGCTTGATACGGTAGAAATTTGGGGGCCTGTGGCCAATTCAATTGAAAAAAAGGCAGATTATTATTACTTCAATTTGTACTTGCAATCAAATGACAGAAAAGCACTTCATCAAATGCTCGCCACTTTTAGCCAGCACATTGATACCATCAAGCTTAAAAATAAAGTTCGCTGGTATTTAGATGTAGATCCGATTGATTAAACGACATCCGTTCAAATAACTACCAACATTATTGGTATAAGCCCTAATTCTATTATTTTCCCAGTTCTATACAATTGAAATCGGTCGAGCCATATGCTTGACTTAAAAAAGACATTTAATATAAATAGGGAGAGAAAATGAAAACAACAATAAATAAAATGGTAACAGGGCTTATAGCACTTAGCATGGCATTTGGCTTATCATCGATAGCGAATGCTGGAGATTATGGCACGCAGAGAATTGCCTACCATGTTAACTATGACGGTGCTAAGCGACAAACAGGCGCACTTAGAAATATTCAAAACCATATCAATGCTGTCGGCGCAAAAAACCTAGATCTTCGAGTTATTATGCACGGCAAAGGCTTGTCAATGTTGCTATTACCAGAAGAGGCTAGTAGCACTAAGCTTCCAGTTGGAAATGCCACAAACAAGCAGCAAGCTTCTATTGCCAATCTAAAAAAACAAGGTGTTACCTTTAAAGTGTGTGCAAATACGCTAAAAGGCAAGAAGATTGATACAGACCAACTTTACGATGCTGAAAAAACCGATATCGTTCCCAGTGGTGTTGCAGAGATTGCACATCTTCAAGCCAAAGGTTTTGCCTACTTAAGACCTTAATAACATCAACACACAGGGGTTTTACCTGTGTGTTGACACTTAAAGAGAGTGCACAATGAATAGAAGATTATTTCTAAAGCAATCTATCGCCATTACTTCAGTCGCGACTGCGGTTAGTTTTGGATTGCTGACACCTATTAAAGCCTTTGCCAATACATCAGAGTTTAAAGAACTGTCCAAAAAAACTCAACGACAATTGTCTAACGCTCAAGAGGGTGAGTTTGTATTAAAGGCACCAGAGATTGCCGAAAATGGCGCCATGGTACCTATTACAATCGATGCTAGCCATATGCCCGCCGTTAAAAATATTGCGATTTATGTGCATAACAACAAAGTGCCATTATCTGCATATTTTGAAATCTTAGAGGCGTCTGCTTTTATTACAACGCGCATCAAAATGGCAGAAACATCAGTTGTAACAGCTGTTGTGGGCACAGCATCAGGAAGCTTTATTAGAAACAAGACTGTCAAGGTCACCTTAGGAGGATGCGGAGGTTAGGACAATACTCCAGAAAGAATTATGGCAAAAATCAAACTAAAAGCTAAGTCAAGAGCGGGATTTATTACTGTTAGGGTGCTAATTAAGCATCCAATGGAAAGTGGCAATCGAAAAGATAAGAGTGGGAAAATCGTTCCAGAGAATCACATCACTAACCTAATCTTAAAGAAGAATAATCGTTTGGCCGCCAAAGCAGCGATTGGTGGAAGTATTTCTGAAAATCCATTTTTTCAGTTTAAGATTCCAGGTGTAAAAGGCGATGAGATTCGTTTCGAATCTATTGATAATCTGGGAAAGACACTGCAAATATCCAAAGTATCAAAATAAACAATCCGGCATTAGCGTCAATTTACTTCAATGCCTTTAACTTTCTTCTCAAGACAAGAGATGATTGCACAAACTTATTAAAAAATCATGAAAAGTCAATTATCTAAAATAGTGAAAAATCTCTGGTTTCAAGATCTAGATGCTTCTGTTATTTATATTAATGAAGTTGCTGTTCGTATTCGTGCAGGAATACTTTTACTTGTACCTGTGTATATGGGTTTGATGTTATATGATGCGGCTTACACTTCAAAGTGGGTGGTTGATGTTAATACCGCTACTGACACCTATGACACCAATTGGGATGATCAAATTATCTACGCAGTCGAGGCGGTCAAGAGGACTTATGAGTACTCAACACAAACTTTAATTTTGTTTTATGTCTTATTTGAGATGATCGTTAGTCTATTTGTATCTACCTCCAGATTTTCGCCCAGTATTCTTATTAGTAGTTATCTTGCTAAAAACCAGCCGCCTGTTTGGGTGCCCATAGCTCCCAAGCGATTTGCCTGGAGTGTTGGCATTGGTATAGTAATCACCTGTATTATATTTTTTAATCCCGTGGTGTTTGCACATGGATTGAACTCAGTTTTTCAACTGAATCTACTGCCGACTACAGAACGATATATGCCTGCAGGATTAGGCATTATTCTCGTTTCAGTTTGCTTGCTATTTATGTGGTTAGAGGCGATATTGGGATACTGTGTAGGTTGTAAAATTCATGCCTTACTGGTGAAGATTGGCCTGCTTAAAGAAACATGCCATGCATGCAACAATCTAAACTGGGATAAAAAATAAATTCGATAAAGCTAGTTTTTGACTAAGTATTTACCATGCCCATAACCATGGCCATTTTCATTAAATCAGAAATATTATCGGCATTCATTTTTTCCATAATTTTTGACCGTCTAGCCTCAACTGCCGATTGAGTAACAAACACTTCTTCAGCAATTTGTTTACTTAGAGCGCCTTTGATAATCCACCCAAATACTTGCTTTTCCTTATCGGTCAACTGATTATATTTTTCGTTAACTTTTAGGACGCGCAATACTGCCTTCCTATTATCACTGTCAACTTCAATAGCTTGGTGTACTCGATCTAAAAGATACTGATTATTAAATGGCTTTTCAATAAAATCTAATGCGCCTTCTTTAATCGCACGCACCGCCATAGTTATATCTCCATGGCCTGTAATCATTAAAACCGGAGGTGAAATACGGTACTCTTTTAGCTTTATTTGCAAATCCAAGCCGCTCATCATAGGCATTCTAATATCGGTAATAATACAGCCAGGAATGTCGCTATCAAACTGCTCTAAAAAACTGACAGCTGTTGCAAACAATTTCACTTTCCAGCCCACAGACTCCATTAATAAAGACAAGGCCGCTCTAACTTGTTGATCATCGTCAATAATAAAAACAGTAGCTTTATTCATGGGGCGCTTTAATGGGTAGTGTAAATTTAAAAGTAGTCATATTGTGTGTCGATTTTGCCACATATAGATTGCCATAATGTCGCTCAATAATACTTCTGCTAATCGATAAACCCATGCCCATGCCATTTTTCTTGAGCGTTGAGAAGGGGTCGAATAAATGCTCAACAATATCAGCATCAATACCGTTACCAGTATCCATAATAGCAACTTCTATCGTTTTATCTAGACATCTTGTCTTGATACCCAGGACTTTATGTTTGTCGCTGCCATCCATGGCATCAATTGCATTTTTACATAGATTTAAGACTACTTGATCAATTTGCACTGCTTGCGCAAATACCAAAGGTAGTGTTTGACTTAAATCGAGCCTAAGCTGAATGTTATTATCTTTAATAAGCGCTTGCAACAATGTAATCACACCTTTAATTCTTGCGTTAATATCGATCAATGCATAATCAGACTGATCCTTATTGCTCATTTTGCGCATGTGTTTAATCACATTGGCCGCATGTTCAGCCTGCTTTGATAACATGCTAAAAATATCTAGAAACTTATCCGCATCATACTGCTTGGATTTAATGAGCCCCGCTCCTGTAAAAGCCATGGTTGATATAACTGTTAACGGCTGATTTAACTCATGCGCTATGCCCGTTACAATTTCACCCATGGTATTGAGTCTGCTTACATGCTCGAGATCCTGCTCATATTTTTTTTGTAATTTTTGATGTTCAATTTGTTGGGTGATATCTTTAAAAACAACAACACTACCAACAATATTTCCCAATTTATCTTTAATAGGGGTGGCACTATATTCAACAGAAATACTCTGCCCATTCTTTTTCCAAAAAGTATCTTTATCAATAAACCGGGCTTCTCCATCCATAAATGTCTCATAAACTGGACATTCATTACTAGGGTGGGGCGTGCCATCTGCATGCGTATGATGAAGAATTTCATGCTGCAATTTTCCTAACATATCTTGCTTGTCCCAGCCCAATATGTCGGTTAACGCCTGATTAATAAAGGTGCATTTTCCAGCTAAATCAACACCATAAATCCCCTCAGATACTGAGTCAAGAATCATATTATTTTGCTGCTCTATAAAATAATTAATGATTTTTAGTCGATTGTTTAGTCTTAATACCCATAACCCTGTCATTACCAATACAATCAATACGATAAAAAACATGGATGATAAAACGAGATTATCTTTAATATATTGAACAAAACTAACCTTGCCAAAATCCTGATAAACACCTACACGTAGGCTTTTCATGAGATCGTGAATAGGCTGATAATTAATCGGTGTTACCCACTCCCAATAGCCTCTAGCGGTCGCCTCTTTGGAGCCAGGTGTCATCAATAAAAGCGTAGAAGCCACCTGCTTAGCAATAAGCTTAGAGGTATGGCTTGCTTTAACAAAGGCCCATTCTGGATATAACGACGTACTCAACAAATAAGGAAAATCTTTGACTTTTTTCTGATTAAGTACTCTTAGCTTTGCCAAATCTAAGTTTTTGCTATTAGCGAGTCTTTCAAGTACACCAGTACGCACAATGCCAACATCAACCGAACCATCCAAAACACGACGAACGATATTCTCTTGCACGCCTAAAAAAGATACTTTGGATTGATTAATGACGTCAACATTATGCTGCTTTAATTCGTTGTACCCGATAAGCCAGCCTCCCAATCCTTTTGGGTTGGCGCCAGCAATAGACTTGCCTCTTATATGAGGAAAATTAACAATATCGCTATCAGACCTGGAAAAAATAACCGAACCAAATTCAGATGATTTGGATGCATCTACCAAGGTGAGGATGCTGGTGGCACCATATTTTACTTGTAGCTCAACAAAAGTAACGGGCTGGGTAATAATAAAATCAACTTTCTGCTGCTGCACCAATTGATCTAAATATTCTATGTTGCTTGGCTCTATAGGGATAAGTCTAAATCGATGCTTTAATATATGAGCATTCAAATAGTCAACTGTCGGTTGCCAGGAAGTGCGTGCATATTCCTCACCTGAAAAGGCTAAAACAGCAATTGAAATATTTTTAGCAACAGCGGATAAAGATAATCCAAAAAATAGAGCGGCTAATAAAAACTTAAATCTACACACAAACAATAGCTATTCCATGACGCGTTCTAAATACAAATAAACGGCATAGGCATTTTTACGATTAGCTGCATCAAAAGCTGGCTCGTCTTCAAATTCTGACCAATCAATGGCTTGATAAGCTTCATCAAAAGGTGTCATCTCATCAACAACAGTGGTTAATTGCTTAAGCAGGAAATTTAGGTATCGGTAGGTGAGATCCATAGTTTCTTGTGGCTGATCTGAAGCAGAGCCATGTCCAGGAACAAAATATTCCATCTCAATATTACGCACTCGATCGAGCGTTTTTGACCATTTTATAATATCGGCGTCGCCCACAAAGGGGATGCGCCCTTCAAAAATAATATCGCCACTATAGAGTGTTTGATCATTCAAACTCAATAAAGACATATCGCCTTCTGAATGCACTTTGCCAAAATAAGTCAGTAGAAATTGATGATTACCTAAATTAAACTTTGTATCTTGATCAATAATTCGATCGGGCTTAACCAGATAAGTTTCGTCATTAACCCATGGGTAGAGCGAGCTGCGCCTTGACTCTAGCAAGTTAGGTGCAGTTTCCGAGTCTAGATAATCCCAAGTACCTTTGGGCGCCCAAATCTGTGCACCCTGCTCTTTAAATACTTGCAAACCGTAAATATGGTCGGCATGATAATGACTAACAATCACCAATTTAATAGGTTTATCCGTTATCTTTCGAATTTCATTAAGCATGGCTTTGGCCAATGATGGCGTACCCAAGGCGTCCAATACAACTACACCCTCAGTCGTTACAACAAAACCCGCATTTGAAATAAAACCCTCATATTCAGTGGCCGAACCTGACAAACCTGGAACATAGTAAGCATCGCCATTAAGGTTTTCAGCCGCCACTTCGACACCCACCTTTTCGTAATCATTGGCTTGAACAGCAAATGACAATAAACTAAACAATAAAATAATTTTTTTCATAACTCCTCGATAACCGCTTTAATGGCTTTAGTGACCAGTAACAACTCTTGTTTACTGATAATAAAAGGTGGCATGGTGTAAAGCAACTTGCCATAAGGTCTGAGCCAAACTCCTTTCTCGATTAACAAGTTTTGGACTTTCTCCATGTTTATTTCTTCGGCTAACTCAACCACGCCAATTGCTCCTAAAATACGCACGTCAGCCACTTTACTATGGGCGCGTAATGAGGATAGTTCACTATTCAAAATTGCTTCAATATTGGCAATATTATCCTGCCAAGGAGAGTTTAATAACAACTCAATACTGGCATTAGCAACGGCACAGGCCAAAGGGCTAGCCATAAAAGTCGGACCATGCATCAGCGTGCCAACACCTTGGGCGATTTCATCGGTTGTTAGCGTGGCAGCAAGTGTCATATAGCCACCTGTAAGTGCCTTGCCAAGACACAAAATATCTGGATCTACATCTACGTATTCAAGTGCAAAAAGCTCGCCTGTTCTACCAAAACCTGTGGCTATTTCATCCAAGATAAACAACACGTTGTGCTGCTTACATAATGCCTTTGCACGAGTTAAATATTGAGGATTATAAATACGCATACCGCCAGCACCCTGTACGACAGGCTCTAGAATCATAGCGGCAATTGAGTCAGCATTTTGTTGTAGCGTTAACGTCAAATCTTGCAAGGCTTCATCCATCGCCACCATTGACGGACTCTGAACAAAATAATGCTTAGGCAAAACTCCTGAAAACAAATGATGCATGCCGTTATTTGGATCGCACACACTCATCGCACCAAAGGTATCGCCGTGATAACCGCCACGAATGGTGACAAATTTATGCTTTTTTGACTGCCCTTGATTGTGCCAATACTGCAATGCCATTTTAAGCGCCGCCTCCACCGCAACCGA
The DNA here is from genome assembly GCA_018644675.1 of Candidatus Thioglobus sp. GTDB lineage: Bacteria > Pseudomonadota > Gammaproteobacteria > PS1 > Pseudothioglobaceae > Thioglobus_A. The sequence goes on along the minus strand of JABGQC010000021.1, from coordinate 17,506 downwards.
CCCAGAGTCTGTAAAAAAAACCTTGCTTAGATGCTCAGGTGTAATGTCAACCAAGGTCTTGGCAAGTGTAATAGCGGGCTCATGCGTTAAGCCACCAAACATTACATGCGAAATTTTGCCTAATTGAGCTTGAGCTGCTTGATTAAGTGTTGGATGGTTGTAACCGTGGATGGCACTCCACCAAGAGCTCATGCCATCAATGACACGCTTATTGCCTGCCAGATTTAGATAAACACCATCAGCTGACTCAACTACATGAGTCTTAACTTCATTGGGAATTTTGGCGTACGGATGCCAAATATGGTTTTGATCAAATGTGTCCATAATAATATATTTTACGTCACTTTAAATGGCAACCATCTCTTTTACTTTTTTTGTAACGAGTTTTGCCCGTTACAAACTGACTTTCTATTAAATCGTCATATAGCCTTACCTATGACGATTTATAAATACTCTTTTAATTCGGCCATGGAGTCAATCACCAGATCAGGATTGGTGTCACGGATGTCATCACCATGATTGTAACCATACGACATGCAAATAATTTCAAATCCTGCCGCGCGTGATGCCTTAACATCGCTAACTGAATCACCCAGCATCATTGAATCTTCAGGTGCAATACCGAAAAATTCAGCACTGTGTAATAATGGCAACGGATCTGGTTTTTTCTTTGCCAAGGTATCGCCTGACACCACAATGCCAAAATAATCAAAAATTCCCAAATCTTTTAAAATTGGCAAGGTAAATTGTTCAGCCTTATTAGTAACACAACCCAAGGTGTAGCCTTGGTCTTTCATATAATCCAATCCTTCTTTAACACCATCATACAAACATGAACGTACAGAGGTGTTAACCGCATAAAGCTCTAGAAATATTGGGTAAGCTTTATCAAAATCAGCTTTATTAACTACACCTTCTAGCTCGCCAGTTAGCGATCTTTCAACCAATTTAGGAACGCCGTTGCCAACCCAATGACGCACTTGCGCTTCACCCCAAGGCTGTTTTCCCAAAGCTTTCATCGTCTCATCAACACAAAAAGCCAGGTCTGGAACACTGTCCACGAGTGTGCCGTCAACATCAATCATAATCAATTTTGGGTTGAATTTTTTTATACTCACTTTAATACCTCTTTAGTTATTTTGGTAGAATAGCCCTTAGACTAAATTTAAAAAAAACATTGTAATGCAAAATTTAACAACAATCGGTTTTATTGGTGCAGGAAACATGGCTTACGCTATCATCTCCGGATTGATTAACAATGGCTTTTGTGCTGACAATATTAAAATCAGCGATAAAAACGAATCATTATTATCCCTGCGAAAACAAGAATTTAACCTTGAAGTCTTTACGGATAATATTGAGCTTGCCGCTCATTGCGACGTTATTATATTAGCAGTCAAACCGCAAGTTTTATCCTCTGTTTGCCACCAACTGAAAGACTCACTTAAAGCTAACACACTGATTATCTCAATTGCCGCTGGCGTACGCGCCCACGATATCGACCGCTGGCTTGGTGGTAATGCCGCTATTGTGCGCACCATGCCTAATACACCAGCCCTATTAAATCAAGGTGTAACAGGTATGTTTGCCAACGAATGCGTGAGTGACACTCAAAAGGAATTGGCCATTAGTATTCTTGATAGTGTGGGCCAAAGTTTATGGGTTTCAACAGAAAAAATGCTCGATGCTGTGACTGCACTGTCTGGCAGTGGTCCAGCTTATTTTTTCTTAATGATCGAATCCATGACAAATGCTGGCATTGCACTAGGGTTAGATGAGCAAACTGCTCAAACCCTCAGCATTCAAACAGCACTGGGTGCCAGTATGATGGCTGATACTAGCAACCACTCTCCAAAAGAATTACGAGCAAATGTAACCTCTCCAAATGGCACCACACAAGCTGCTATTGAATCTTTTCAAGATCAAAATTTTGAGATGGTGGTTGCACATGCTATGCGCGCTGCATTTGATAGATCAAGCGAACTGGCATCAGAGCTGGGCGATAGTGACTGAGCGCGTCACCTTTAAACTCCAGGCCTCAAAAACCTATTTAAGCATATCGATACTCATACACCTATTTGCGCTGGTTATTATTTGGCTTTACAGTTTTAACAACTACGTTAGTCTGGTATTAAGTGTTATTCTTATTATGCATTTTTACTTTTTGAATGTTCAAATTTTGCTAAAAAAATCCAGTGCTATTTTGTCATTTTCTTTAAATGATAAAGCAATAACAACAACAGACAAACAGGGGAATAACCAGCAATATCCTTGTGTTTACTGCACCTATCAATCTCAATTTTTGGTGATAATCAGCTTGAACAAAGGCTCGCTGGTTATCTTTAAAGATTCGCTTGCTTCTCATTCTTTATCACAACTAAACAGACTATTAAATGCTTGAGCCTGAAGACACCCTAAAACTAAATGTTTTAATAGCCACTTCGGTCGCCATTCGTATTGACACTTATAAATTGGTCGTGGTTGGACTCAATGCACAATTTAAAGAACAAACGATTGAATTAAGGCCTAGTGGCGATAGTGAGGCCTACATTAAAGCGGTAAAAAAACTCTTGGTTACTCAAGTACTTGGCGCCATGGGTGGCTACCCTTCTTACTTAAAACGCTGGTCAAGAATGGGTCAGGTTGAATCTTCGAATCTAGTTTCATTACTTAAATTGGGTGAAGTTGAGGCCGTGGTAGCGGTTGCCAATTCTACCAATCTCGATGACAACTTATTAAAACTCACTTGGTGGTGCGCCACTAATACAGATAGTCAGGCTGAAATTGGTCGTTTCTTATTAACCAAGGCGTTTGTCATCAGCACTAAAACGGGGCAAGAAATTGCCCAATACCTGCTCGAATTTTTACCTTTTGTGAATGACACAGAGCAACTAATTGACACTACCAGCTTGGTCTTGCAAGGCGACCTAATTGATCAAAAAGATAGGGATAGACTGTGGAAACAAGGCCAGAGAAAAACAGCATTTTTAGTAGGGTTTGTTGAAAGAATGCAAGGAAGCCTTCCTAATGATCTCAACATTCAGGCACTTAAATATCAACACCCAGAACTACAGATTATCAACAGCGAACAGTCACAAATTTTTTTAAAGACCTTGGCTCATATCCTTAAAAAAATTAATCAGGAATACGTACTTTATCGTGCTTTGGAGGTATTGGGCCAATACCTATCTCATGATCAGATAGTTTATCAAGACTCCATTGACAAGATCAAAGCTCAAATTAAAGACTTAAATCTCACCACTACCCAGGAACAAGATAAACTGAATGCCAGACTATTGTTGGCAGGAGTTAATGAGCGTTTGGTGGTTAGCACCATTTCAGCGCATAATCTGACTGGGTCAGCTATTCGCAAAAAATTGGCCTCAGTGCTTGAGCCAATTCAAAAATCACTGGCCATTCTAACTACCCCATAACAGTTGCATATTAGCAATGGCAGCCAATGATGCGGTTTCTGTTCTCAGCACTCTAGAGCCTAATAATAATGGCTGTGCACCTTGTTGCGTGGCATAAATGATTTCATCATCACTCAGCCCTCCCTCAGGCCCTATGATAATCATCGCCCGAAGGGATTTACCAAAGTCCAACAAAGAATGCTCTGCTCGGTGATGTAGTACAAATATATCGCCATAATCCTGTGTCATTAACGAACTTAAATCTAGTGGATCTAGCAGCTCTGGCACTACCGATCTGCCCGATTGCTCGCAGGCGCCAATGATAATTTTGCGCCAATGTTGCATGCGTTTTTTTAATTTTTCAGCTTTTAATCTAACCACGCAACGCTCAGTAAAAATAGGAATAATTTGACTAACCCCTAACTCCACCGCCTTTTGCATTAAAAAATCCATCTTCTCTCCCTTAGCAACTCCTTGCGCCAAAGTAAGCTTCAAGCTTGATTCATTTAAATTAGGCACGCAACTATTAATACGCACTTCACACTGTTTTTTGACACTGATCACACTTGCCTGATAATTATTACCATCGCCATTAAATAAGGTGATATCTTGCCCTTGAGGAAATCGTAGAACTTTAAGCAGGTGGTGCGATGCGTATTCGTCAAGCATCATAGTGTCATTAATTTTCAAAGGGGCATTTTGGTACAAGCGAACGTGTTTCATGGTATCTTTGCGCTACTCAAGAGAATTGAAAAAATAATGATACATCAAAATAGAAGGAAAGAGCTGCTAAGCCAGCTTGATGACAATTGTGTCATAATCATATCGACCAATCCAGAACAGTTTAGAAACGGGGATGTTACTTTTCCCTTTCGCCCACACAGTGATTTTTTTTATTTAACCGGGTTTCATGAGCCAGAAGCGGTAGCGATTATTAGTAAGAACAGCTATTCAATGTTTTTACGCCCCAAGGACAAGACTCGTGAAATTTGGGATGGGGCGCGCCTAGGCCTTGCAGATGCGCCAAACACTCTAAAGCTCGGACATGCCTTTGACATTAATCAATTAGAGACTCAATTAGAAAAACTTATTCCCTCTGAAAGCTCTGTTTATTTTGATGAAAAACCCTGCAAACTAGACTCACAAATTGCCAACATACTCAGCAAACATAACCCAATCAGTTTTCAAGAATCCTTGCATGAAATGCGTCTAATTAAAGGTGCGTCTGAAATTGAAATCATGCAAAAAGCAGCGGATATCTCTAGCGCAGCTCACACACTAGCCATGGCTCAGGTAAGTCCTGGCATGTTTGAGTATGAATTACAAAGTGTTTTTGACGCCCACTTTGTTAAAAACAATACTCAGCATGCCTATACGCCAATTGTCGCCGGTGGAAAAAATGCCTGTGTATTGCATTACATTAAAAATAATAAGCCGCTTAAATCTGGAGATCTGGTGTTAATCGATGCAGGGTGTGAGCTTAACTACTATGCCAGCGACATCACTCGCACTTTTCCAGTTAGCGGGCAATTTAGCGAACCACAAAAACAAATTTACCAAATTGTATTGAATGCTCAACTAGCCGCAATCGATGCCATCAAACCCGGTATAGATGTACACAAGCCTCATCAAATTGCCTCTGGAATTATCCAGCAAGGACTAAAAAAGATTGGACTGTTGATGCCGGGAGAGCCATTGGCAAAGTTTTATATGCATGGCACGGGCCATTGGCTGGGCATGGATGTGCACGATGTGGGTAAATATCAAAACAACCAACAACACCGAGTGTTTGAAAAAGGTATGGTTATCACTGTTGAACCTGGCATTTATATTCGTAAGGATGATAAAATTGATCCAATTTATCATCATATTGGCATTCGAATTGAAGATGATGTCGTGGTAACAGAGACAGGAAATACCGTGCTAACTAGAAACCTTATCAAAACAATTAACGACATCGAAACGCTTATGAGTCAAGCAAACCTATGAATATACAACAAGCCATCAAAGCAGTGATTGCAAAGCAAGATTTAAATGAAAATGAGATGCATGATGTCATGACTGACATCATGACCGGAAAAACCACAGATGCGCAAATTGGTGCATTTTTAGTAGGGCTTTCCATGAAAGGCGAAACCATTGCTGAAATCACTGCCAGCGCTAAGGTTATGCGCTCACTAGCCAAAGGAGTTGAGGTTAAGAGTACTAAGCACTTGGTTGATACTTGTGGCACAGGGGGTGATGGACTCAGCCTGTTCAATATTTCCACCGCCTGCGCCTTTGTAGTTGCTGCGGCTGGTGGCTCGGTTGCTAAACACGGCAATCGATCCATCTCATCAAAATCTGGCAGTGCTGACGTCTTAGAAGCGGCTGGCGTTAATTTAGACATGAGTGCAGAGCAGATTAGCCGTAGTGTTAATAAAATTGGGGTTGGATTCATGTTTGCACCTGCACATCACTCAGCCATGAAGCACGCTATTGGCCCACGTAAAGAATTAGCAGTCAGAACCATTTTTAATGTACTCGGACCACTCACTAATCCTGCCAAAGCGCCTACTCAAGTTATGGGTGTATATAGCAAGGAATTGGTAGAGCCTATTGCCAATGTTTTAAAAAGTCTAGGCTCTAGACACGTGATGGTAGTACACTCCAATGACGGTCTAGATGAAATCTCTATTGCGGATGACACGTTTGTTGCCGAACTAAAAAATGGCAAAGTAACTACTTACACCATCAACCCAACTGATTTTGGCCTACCGCTTGGAAGCTTGGACGACATTAAAGCCAAGGATGCAGATGACTCTCTTATCCTAATCCAACAAGCACTAGATGGCAAAGATGGTGCGGCCAAAAATATCATTGCACTTAATGCAGGCGCTGCTATTTACGTCTGTGGCTTAAGCAATACGCTACAAGACGGCATTAATAAAGCACTTAGCATTCTCAACAAAGGCTCAGCACATCAAAAACTGGATGATTTTGTACGTGAATCAACTGGCTGTTAAAGGAAAAACACATGAATAAAGAAACAAACCTAATTTGGATTGACTTAGAAATGACTGGATTATTGCCGGAGCGAGACGTCATTATTGAGATTGCCACAATCGTAACCGATGCCGATCTTAATATTTTGGCAGAGGGGCCCTCTTTAGTTGTTCATCAAGGCAGTGAAATTTTGGCAGGTATGGATGAATGGAATACTGAGCATCACACAAACTCCGGCTTAGTTCAACGTGTCAAGGATAGTGTGATCTCCACCAAACAAGCAGAAAAGCAGACCATTGAATTTCTAGAAAAATATGTCAATGCTGGCGCCTCCCCAATGTGTGGAAACACCATCTGTCAAGATAGGCGTTTTTTATACAACTACATGCCTGAGTTGGAAAAATTTTTCCATTATCGTCATGTTGATGTGTCCACACTTAAGGAGTTATTAGTGCGCTGGAAGCCAGAGGCAAAAATGATCCGAGAAGGCGAGCCGGCACACTTAGCATTAGCCGATATTCGTGATTCGATTGATGAGTTAAAATACTATCGAGACGTCTTTATTGATGTCTAACGCCACCAAGGTGTGGCTTGCGCCAGCAAAAATTAATTTATTTTTGCACATTAACAGTAAGCGAGAAGATGGTTACCATAATTTGCAAACCATTTTTCAGCTACTAGATTATTACGACGAATTGCAATTTTCAATCACCAGTAATGGTGTCATTAATCGAGCTACCGGCAATGCTAATATTGCACCAGAATCTGATTTAATCATACGCGCCGCCAAACTCTTGCAAGAAAAATCACAGACCTCTTTGGGTTGTGACATTTCTATTGTTAAGCGCATACCTGCAGGAGGAGGTCTGGGAGGCGGATCATCCGATGCAGCCACTACATTAGTTGCGCTCAATCACCTCTGGAAAACAAACTTAGATCAACAAGCGCTCATGGAATTAGGCTTGAAATTGGGTGCGGACGTACCAATTTTTATTAATGCCCAGAGTGCTTGGGCGGAAGGTGTTGGTGAAATACTTAGCCCATTAAAAACGCCTAATCATTACTTTTTAGTGGTGTTTGTTAACCAACATACCTCCACATCAGAAATTTTCTCGCATAAAGCATTGACAATGAGTCCAATGATAGGGAAAATATCGGACTTCTCTGAACTTGCAAATACTCATAATGATTGTTTGTTAGCAGCCATTGAGCAAACAGAGGAAATCAGACTTGCATTGGAACAGCTTGATCGTTGTTCTGATCTGATAGGAAAAGCAAGAATGAGTGGTACAGGCAGTTGTGTTTTCGCTGAATTTGCTACTAAAAAATATGCTCTGGCAGCATTAGAAAAAATGCCAAAAAAATGGATGAGTTTTACAGCGCAAGCAATTAACACTTCTCCGATCCTTAAATGGGCTGTCGCCAAGCGGTAAGGCAACGGGTTTTGATCCCGTCATGCGCAGGTTCAAATCCTGCCAGCCCAGCCATTTTCTAAAAGCCGTGTCTTTGCATTAAGACACGGCTTTTTTTATGTTTTTTATTTACCTAAATTTACTCAGGGTTTCCTTGAGCAAATACTATTTTTGTCATCGTAACCTAGTATAATTTAATCAACTTTCAACAACCAATAACTCTTATGTCTCTTGACACGATCAAAATTTTTAGTGGTAACGCAAATCCATTATTATCCGGCGAAATTATTTCTAGTTTAAACATTGCGCAAGGAAAAGCTCTGGTTGGCAGATTTAGCGATGGCGAGTCACAAGTCGAAATTTTAGAAAATGTTCGAGGCTGTGATGTTTTTATCATTCAGCCCACTTGCGGACCTTCTCCAGCAGAAACATTGATGGAGTTATTGGTAATGGCTGACGCCTTGAAGCGCTCATCAGCTGCAAGAATTACTGCTGTTGCGCCTTATTTTGGCTACTCAAGACAGGATCGTCGATCACGCTTAACCCGCGTTCCAATTACGGCAAAATTAGCAGCTAAAATGGTTGAATCTTCGGGTATTGACCGAATTTTAACCGTTGACTTACATGCGGATCAAATTCAAGGATTTTTCGATATTCCAATCGACAATATTTATGCACAGCCAGTGTTACTAGATGACATCATGAGTCAAAATTATAAGGATATCGTGGTAGTCTCCCCAGATGTTGGTGGTGTTGTACGTGCACGTGCTGCTGCTAAAAAACTCAATGATGCAGATTTGGCCATTATCGATAAACGTCGTCCTGCGCCTAATATGGTGAAAGTCATGAACGTTATTGGTGATGTTGAGGGTAAGACTTGTGTTTTAATTGATGACATGGTCGATACAGCTGGAACCTTATGCCAAGCAGCTGGAATCTTAAAAGAAAAGGGTGCTAAGAAGGTTGTCGCCTATGCAACACACGCGGTACTTTCTGGCGGCGCTATTAGCAACATTAAGAATTCTGAGCTCGATGAGCTAGTAACTACAAACACCATTCCATTAACTGCTGATGCGGCCAAATGTAGCAAAATTAGACAACTTTCTATCGCGCCAATCATGGCAGAAGTAATCAAACGCATCAGTGAAGAGCAATCTATTATCAATATTTTTGCTGATATCCAATAAACATTTTATTTTAAAGCGCACAAGGCTCTGATTTTTAACAGGTATCTTTGTGTATAATCCATAATTTGGTCTGTCATAATACGTTACTCTATGAAATCTACTACTAAAGCACACAAGCAAGCACTACAAAAACTGATTACAGTTGGCAAAGAGAAAGGCTATTTAACCTACTCTGAAATCAACGATATTTTGCCTGAAGATCTACTAACGCAAGAGCAGGTAGAGCCAATTGTTACCATTTTAGAAGAGTTGGACATTACAGTTTCTGACTCAGTGCCTGATGCTGATACGCTGGTTGTAGAATCAGGTGCTAAAGCCCAGTCAACCTCTGCAGAAGCTGCTGTTGCCGCACTTGCCGCACTGGACTCTGAGTTTGGTAGAACAACTGACCCAGTTAGAATGTACATGCGTGAGATGGGCGTTGTTGACTTATTAGAGCAAGAAGATGAAATTCGTATCGCTAAAGAAATTGAAGCGGGCGTATTTGAAATTATGCAAGCCATCACACTCTACCCTTCAATTACCGACTACTTCTTCAAGGCTCATAAGCGTCTAGAGGAAGGCAAATGTAAGATGACGGACGTCATTATCGGCTATCAAGGTGATGCGGCAGATTTTGAAGCCAAAAAAGCAGCCTTTGATGCTGGCGAATTTGATGATGACGAAGAATATGAAGACATGGAAGAAATGGAATACACTGGCCCTGATGAGGACAAAGTGTACACTCGATTCGAAACTGTTTTAAGTTGCTCTGAAGGCTATCAAGAGTTAAAGGATAAATACGGTTTCCGTCACAAAAAGACTGTGGCTGCACGTGAACAACTCTCTAAAGGTTTGTCCGATTTACGCCTTGCGCCTAAACTAGTCTCAACCATGATGGAAGTCATTTGTGATCGCGTTGCACTCATTAAAAAACAAGAAAAAACAATTCAAAGCGCTTGCCTTTACGCAGGCATGGAAAGAGCTCAATTTTTTGAATTATTTGCCGGTAACGAGACTAATTACGACTGGTTAAAAAATGCCAAAGTAGATGAAAAAGTTGCGTCAGCACTAGCAGCCTCTAAAGATGAAATCTTTTATGCTCAAAAAAATCTACATGAATACGAAGAAGAAATGCAGCTTACTGTTGCTGAACTTAAAGCTTTAAATAAGCTTTATCGTAAAGGCGATCGTCGCGCTAAAAAAGCCAAATCTCAAATGATTGAGGCAAACTTACGTTTGGTTATCTCTATTGCTAAAAAATATGCCAACCGCGGTTTACAATTCTTAGATCTAATCCAAGAAGGTAATGTCGGCCTAATGAAGGCAGTGGACAAGTTCGAATACCGTCGTGGTTATAAGTTTTCAACCTATGCCACTTGGTGGATTCGTCAAGCTATTACTCGTTCAATTGCTGACCAAGCGCGTACTATTCGTATTCCGGTACACATGATTGAAACCATTAACAAACTTAATCGTGTACGTCGCCAATTGTTACAAAAGTTTGGTCGTGAAGCTTCTCCAGAAGAGCTAGCCACTGAAATGGAATTACCAGAATACAAGATTATTAAAATTCTTAAAATTGCCAAAGAACCTTTATCAATGGAAACACCAGTAGGTGACGATGAAGATTCGAATATTGGTGATTTTATTGAAGATACCAACCTATCTTCACCTGTGGAAATCACCACTAAAGAAAGTCTTAGAGAAACAACAGGCGACTTGCTAGCAAACCTATCTCCTCGTGAAGCAAAAGTGCTGAAAATGCGCTTCGGTATTGATATGAATACTGATCACACGCTAGAAGAGGTAGGTAGACAATTTGATGTAACACGTGAACGTATTCGTCAAATTGAAGCAAAAGCGTTAAGAAAACTAAGACACCCTTCTCGTGCTCATAAGCTTCAAAGCTTTTTAGACTCTTAGAGAAAACCCGTTTTATCGGGCCTATAGCTCAGCTGGTTAGAGCACTCGACTCATAATCGATTGGTCCTTGGTTCAAGTCCAAGTAGGCCCACCATATTTAGTAGTATTTCTCACCCCTAATGGTAGATAATATCATGATGTTTGATACACTAACCCCACACTTAATCACCCTCACCAACAAGGTTGGCGAGATGATTATGTCGCACTACAAAACCAGCCTGGCGATTGAAACTAAATCAGACCAAACACCACTAACAGTTGTCGATAAAAAAGCACACCAACAATTAGCTGACGGCCTAAACCTGCTAACGCCAAACGTACCGATTCTTTCAGAAGAGTCTGAATTGGTTGATTTTTCCATACGCTCAACTTGGAATGAATACTGGCTTATGGATCCGCTTGATGGCACTCGAGACTTTATTGAACAAACAGGTGAGTTTTGTATTTGTATTGCCTACATTAAAAACAACCGCCCTATTTTTGGCTTTATTTACGCACCCCTTAGCAAAACCCACTATTTTACCAATGACCAGGGGCAAGCCTTTAAACACGATAACAGTACAACTACACAGCTTCAAGTGGCTGTTCAAAATAAACCATTGAAAGTGGTTACCGGCCACTATTCCGCTCATAACCCAAGATTGCACGACCATCTAAACAAACTTGGCCTATACCGTATCAATCATTTAGGCAGTGCGCTAAAATTTTGCAAAATTGCTGAGGGTGAGTATGACTACTACCCAAGATTTGGCCCTTGCTCTGAATGGGATACAGCCGCTGGCGGATACATTTTGGAGTCTGCTGGTGGACGTGTTGTAGGTGTAGATAACAAACCCTTACGCTATAACACCAAAGACAGTTTGCGAAGTCCTGTATTTTTCGCCTCAGGAAAAACGCAATGACAAATCAATTGCTTGAATATTTTTGGTAATACTGCCTGTTGAGATAAAATCCACACCTGTTTCTGCTGTAGCAACAAGTGTATCCATATCAATATTTCCAGAAGCCTCAATTGGTAATTTTCCATCGGACATTTGTACCGCCTGGATTAACGCCTGATGAGAAAAATTATCACACAGTACTCGCGTCACCCCATTTAAAGCTAGCACTTCTGTGAGCTGATCTAAGGTTTCCACCTCAACAATTAAATCAAGCTCTGGGTAACTCTCCACCGCCTTTTTAACCGCTTTAGCAATGCCACCAAAAGCCGCAATATGGTTCTCCTTAAGCATAATACAATCGTACAAGCCCAAGCGATGATTTACACCACCTGCGCATTTAACTGCGTACTTCTGCGCCAAACGCAACCCTGGCAAGGTTTTTCTTGTATCTAGTAATTGTGCCTTAGTATGGATGATCTTATCGGATAATAATTTTGTTTGGGTTGCTACCGCGCTTAAAGTCTGCAAAAAATTCAGCGCTACGCGCTCTGCACTAATGATCGCTCTTGAAGATCCTGATAAAACGGCCAAAATTTGGTTTGAATTCACCAACTCTCCATCTTTAACTTGCCACGTAATTTTAAGATCACTGTCTAAAGTTTTGAAAGCCAGTTGAGCAAGTTCAATACCGCAAATAACAGCACTCTCTCGGCAAACAATAGTGGCAGAAACCTGCTCATCGGGCAATAAGCTTGCAGAGACATCACCAGCACCTAAATCTTCTGCCAATGCCAAATCCACAATTTTTAAAAAATCGTTATTCATGGATAAAATCTAGAATTAGCTTGGCAGATTCTTCACTGGCGTTCAGGCGTAAGCGCTTGTGGATTTTGCCAAATTCTTCAATTAATCTCGATTGATCGCTCGTTAAAATCTGCATAGCGTGTTTGGCAATGTTGTCACCATTTGCCTCTGTTTGAATTAATTCCGGCACCAGAGGTTGATTAGCAATAACATTGGGTAGACTAATAAACTCACTTTTAACCAACCTGGACGCAATAAAATAACTCAGCGCAGACAGTTTGTAAATCACCACCATAGGAACACCAATCAAGGACAGTTCTAGTGCCGCTGTACCCGATGCAACCAGCACCAAATCTGAGCTTTGCATGCGCTGATGAGACTCATTAACTGATAGGCTAATATCCTGATCTGCAATTAGATCTTGAGCCCATTCAAGCAGCTCATCATTGGCCAATGCCAAGTGAAAAGTTAGCGCTGATTCTTGTTGTGACATTGCTTTTACCGCCACTAACATTTCAGGCAATAAGCGCTTAACCTCTCCCGACCTTGATCCTGGCATAAGCAAAATACTTTTGCCTACTTGATGGTTTTTTCTAGGCGTGAGCTTTTCCGCCAAAGGGTGTCCAACGAAGACTGCTCTTTGATTATGCTGTTTGTAAAAATCAACCTCAAAAGGAAACAGGCACAGGATCAAGTCACTGGCATGTTTAATTTTTTTGACCCTTGACTGACGCCACGCCCAAACTGATGGCGAGATAAAGTGAACTGTTTTAATACCCTGGTCTTTGAGTTTTTTTTCAATAACAAAATTAAAATCAGGCGCATCTACACCAATAAACACATCAGGTTTATTGGTGGAAAAATATTCAACAATTGTCTTTCTTAATTTTAATAGTGAGGGTAGTTTTTTCAAAACCTCACTAAAACCCATAACGTTTACCAGACTCATGTCCCAACGCTGTTCACAGCCTTGAGATTGCATCTTTACACCACACAAGCCTTCAATTTTAAGACTTGGGTCTTGAGCCTTTAATGCCTGTACTAACGCAGATCCAATTAGGTCGCCTGAGGTTTCAGCAGCACTAATTGCAATCTTAGTCATCAGTTAATTATTTTCTTGGAAGAATAAGCTGAGGATCTTCATCAAAGGCACGATAAATCACCATAATATTGCCAATCACCTGCACCAAATGAGCCTGGGTTGTTTTAATAATTTCGTCAATTATGCGTTGTTTATCTTCGCGATCATCGCCACGAACTTTAATTTTTAATAGTTCGTGCGTCTCTAAACTAGATGCCAGTTCAGCTAGAACACCCTCAGTAAGGCCGTGCTGACCTAGCATGACGACAGGTTTAAGGCTGTGACCTTTAGAGCGTAAGAATTTTTTTTGATTGTTGGTAAGCTTAGTCATTGATTAGAATCTCTGTGTTAAATAAATCTTGAATGGTTTCACGCTTGCGGATAAGATGGTGTGCTGTATCTGACACCATCACTTCAGCAACGCGCGGTCGGGAGTTGTAATTTGAACTCATGGTAAAGCCGTATGCTCCGGCTGACATAACAGCTAAATAATCTCCAGCTGATAAAGATAATTGCCTATCTTTGGCCAAAAAATCTCCTGTTTCACAAATAGGGCCAACCAAATCCCAGCTGGCTTCAACTCCCTGGGCATTTTCGCGCACTGGCAACACGTTGTGATAGGCATTATAAAAAGCAGGGCGCAATAAATCGTTCATGGCACCGTCAATAATGGCAAAGGATTTGTCAGAATTTTGCTTTAAAAACTCAACTTTCGTAATAAATGCGCCTGCATTACCCACAATTGCCCTGCCTGGCTCTAGGATAATCTCTAAATTTCCCACTTTGTCCAAAATAGAGCTAATATAAGCGGAAATATCAATGGTGACTTCATCTTCATAACGAATACCAACGCCGCCGCCCAAATCCAGGTGAGCAATCTCAATGCCTCGGTCTGCTAACTTAGCAATAAGGGCCAAAACCTTATCCAAGGCATCTATAAATGGCGATACATCAGTCAGCTGTGAGCCAATATGGCAATCCAAACCCTGAACATTGATATGCTCTGATTGGTGTGCCGTTTCATACAGGGCGATAGCATCATCAATATCAACGCCAAATTTATTCTCTTTCAATCCTGTTGAAATATACGGATGAGTTTTTGCATCGACGTTTGGATTAACCCGAATGGAAATTGGTGCCTGCATATTCATACTGGCAGAAACTTGCTCGATGCGCTCTAATTCTGCAGCAGACTCCACATTAAAGCAACGAATACCCACTTCCAAGCCTCGTTTAATTTCATCTTGTGTTTTTGCAACACCAGAAAAAACACAGTTTGAAGCCTGTCCACCTGCCGCTAACACTCGCTCTAACTCGCCTACTGAAACAATATCAAACCCAGCGCCAATTTTTGCTAGTACATTGAGTACAGCGATATTCGAATTAGCCTTAACAGCGTAGCAAACTAAATGTGGATGCTGACCAAAGGCCGAATCAAACTCACGCCAATTGTTCTCGATGTCGGTACGAGAATACACGTATAACGGTGATCCGTAGCTCTGCATCAAGTCTGCAATATCAACAGACTCAGCATGTAAAGATTGATTTTTGTAGGAAAAACTCAAAGTTGACTACTTTGAATTATGTGGCATGATGTCTAATTCTGGTGCAACTGCAACACTGGTTGTTGCCGCATCAATTGCTTGAGTAGTTGTCTGATTGTTGTTTTTAACCGCTTCCAACTCACCCATTTTTCCACACGCTGAAAGACCTATAACGATAAACATAAGGGCTGTTAATTTGATTATTTTTTCCATCTGATTTCTCGCAAGGTTATTTGTAAAATTAGTCGCTATTTTACAGTAATTCTTGCAAACTTTGAATGAACGCATGACGCTCGATGTTAAAGGCGCCCAAGCTTCTTAAATGCGGACTTTCAACCTGACAATCCACCAGCGAATACTCCATATATTTTAGCAAATGCACAAAAGCCACTTTCGAGCTATCTTTAGCCAATGAGAACATCGATTCACCAAAAAAAACACCGCCCAGCGCAACACCGTAAAGACCGCCCACTAATTTGGATTGCTGATACACAGCGACACAGCGAACAAACCCCTGGTGGTGTAACTGGGTGTAAGCATTCACCATGTCCTCATCAATCCAAGTGCCAGTCTGGTCTTTACGATCAACTGTTCTGCAATGATGGATGATTTTGTCAAAATCCACGTCAACTTTAATTTGAAATTTATTTGAACGAAGTGTCTTTGCCAAACTTTTAGATACGTGCAGTGTATCGGGTGTAATCACCATTCTTGGATTTGGACTGTACCATAAGACAGGATCTTGCTCGCTATACCAAGGAAAAATACCTTGGTGATAAGCATCAAGTAGTCGCTCAGTTGACAGGCTACCCCCGATGGCGATTAAACCATTAGGCTCTTCAAGTGCGCGCTCAATATCTGGAAAAGGCGTTGTTTCGGTTGCTAGTACAAAATCCTGAGGAATCTCAACCACTTAAATTTTGCTGTCTGATCGCCTCTTTTGCCATATAGAGTGCGGCAATACTTCTGGCCTCGGTCAAATCATCGTTATAAACCAAGCTTTCCAACTCAGATAATTGATGCTCGACTACTTCTAACGGCTCAGGCTCGTCACCTTGTGCACTGGCTGAATACAAATCTTGCGCCAGAACAATGTGCGTTTCACTTGATTGATAGCCAGGTGCAATACTCATGGCCTTCATGTATGTTAGTTTTTTAGCGCCGTAGCCAATTTCTTCAATCAGCTCCCGGTTGGCTGCTTCAAGTGGCGTTTCACCGTCGTCAATTTTGCCCTTGGTCAATGCCAGCTCATATCGGTCCGTGCCACCGGAATATTCATAAATCATTAACACCGTTTCATCATCCAACATAGGAATAACCAAAACCGCACCGTTTCCTGGAGGCTTAAGGCGCTCATATTGACGTTTTTCGCCATTAGAAAATTCAACATCCATAGACTGAATATTGAAAAATCGGGTTGTCGCTATGTCAGTGACATTTCTTAGTGTTGGTTTTTTTCGCATGAATGGAATTATAACATTAGCTATAATGGTCAATTCAACATAGAGGAGAGATAGACATGAAGAAATTAACACTGTTATTTACCTTGGCATTTTCGTCAATATCGCACGCTTGGACTATTGAAGGTTTGGGCAACTATCAATTTGACCAGCTTGGCACCAACTCGTACATTATGCACGGGCCATTAGGCGAACCAACTGTTGCAAACCAAGGGTTTATGAATAATCCAGGCATGATTATTGGCGCTGACGGCGTGATTGTGGTCGACCCTGGTGGCACTTATCAAATTGGCCTTGAGGTTATCAAAGAAATCAAAAAAATCACCAATAAACCAATTGTTGCCGCCTTTAATACTCACGTTCATGGTGACCATTGGCTAGGTAACCAAGCCATTATGGAAGCCTATCCTAATGCTAAAATTTATGCACATCCGGCAATGATTGCGCAAGCTAAAGATGGTGAAGGTGATCGTTGGGTTGATGTAATGAAGAGCTCTACAGATGGCTTATCAGACGGCACAATTGCCGTTTACCCAACAGATGCAACTACCGATCAACAAACTATTCAGGCAGGTGGCGAGACTTTTAAAATTCATAATGACGTTACTGGCGTTGCCCATACCAACACCGACATCATGATTGAGCATATTGGCAGCAAAACTTTGTTTTTAGGTGACAATGATTTGGTGCATCGCTTCGGTCGATTTGATGGTACCTCAGATATGCATGGCAATATTAAAGTACTTGAGTACGCGATTGACTTAGGTCTTAATCACTACGTGCCTGGTCATGGCCCGTCTGGTGATGTTGACGCGGCTGTTAAACCGTTTCTAA
>JABGQC010000020.1 GCA_018644675.1 Candidatus Thioglobus sp. | reverse complement strand
AAAGTTCTTCCAGAAAAGAGGTGCCAGCGAAACTTTTACAGATCAAATGTACAAATATGATGCGGATGGCATGTGGTATCCACCAATTTACGATTTAAAGCGCTATGGCGTGGTTCACGAAATATTGGAATAATTGAAAAAAATTAGGAAATATTAAGAATTAGTCATTTTTACTAAGAAAGCAGGCATCAAAGCACCACCCAGGGGGTCTAAAAACGCCTTTTTAGAGATTTTTAGTGTTTTAATAGGTTTGGGATAGGTGTTGCTATAAAAATTTTGCAAATTTTGAGAATTGGATGATTTTGGCAAAATTTTATAAAATATTGGGAATTTCACTTATTAATTCTTTGGTGATATATTTTTTTGCAAGAAAAACAGATGGCTATTGGCCTGTAAGGTTTTGTAAAAAAATATATCAAAACTTCATTAAAACTTCATTCTTTTTGCTCTACAATTAACCCAAGTTCAGTTCGAATTTAAAGCCTAATTTTTTTTAAATTATCGTTGTTTTTACAAATCAACAAAGGGCTTTTATTCCCTGAAATTTGAGGTGTTTTTTTCTTAATTTTGGAGGTTGTATGCAGCAAGTTAAAGAGATTAATATAACGCTAGATGTGGTGCTATCAGTGCCTGCTAGCAGTAATGAACAGGCTTATGAAACACTCAATAAAATGGATATTTTGAAGCAAATACAGCGCTTAATTGAGCGACATCAATTTATAGATTTAAACACCCAAACCAAACATTAATTAACACACTAGGAGAGGTAAAAATGATTAGAAGATCCAAGGGTCACGCAGTGGTAGAAGTGATGAATATTGATAGAGAAATTAGGGCTGCTTTTAGCAAGCTTGTAGATGCTATGGCGTTTCACAATGAAGATGAAATTGACATTGAAAAAGCCAGAACACAATTTAAAAAAATCTCTGATCGAGTGATTCGTGATTTTGAAGAAGATATGCTGGCCTTTCCGTCACACCTGGATTCGGATAGACCTGTTGAAAGAATAAGGCGTGTTTAAAAATGTTGGGTGCAATTACAGGCGATGTTGTTGGCTCGGTGTATGAGTGGAACAATATCAAGCATAAGGACTTTAAACCACTATTTAGCCAAAGAGCTTTTTTTACTGATGATAGTGTTTTAACAGTAGCGCTGATGGATGCGATTGATCGTAGTGTTAGCTACGACACGGTGATGCGCTGGTATTACACTCAGCACCCACATGCTGGCTACGGGCATCGGTTTCATCATTGGTGTAAATACGATACGGGTATGGCTTATAACAGCTGGGGCAATGGCTCGGCAATGCGCACCAGTGCTGTTGGCTATGCATATGATACGCTTGAAGATGTGCTAGAAAAGGCGGAACACTTTGCCTCGTTTACGCATAATCACCCTGAAGGCATCAAAGGGGCTCAAGCGACTTCAGCTTGTATTTTTATGGCTAGAAAGGGCGCCACTAAAGAGGCAATCAGAACTTATATTAGTGGCCAGTTTGGTTATGATCTTAATCGTACGATTGATGATATTAGGCCTGACTATGAGTTTAATGAATCTTGCCAAGGCACCGTTCCAGAAGCTATTGTGGCATTTTTAGATTCAACTGATTTTGAAGATGCGATTCGTTGCGCTGTTTCTTTGGGTGGTGATAGTGATACATTAACGTGTATTACTGGTGGTATTGCTGAGGCTTTTTATGGCGACATACCGCACGATATAGCGGTGCAGGCAATGCACAGGCTTACGCCACAAATGCGAGATGTGGTGGTTAAGTTTTATGATAAATACAGACCTTCTGAAACAGTTCGACAGGCACATAGATTAGCAAGCCAGTTTGTCATTGCCAAACCAGTTGAGCGAGATGAAGCGTTTCATGAGCAGCAGCAGACATTTTGGAAAATGGTGGTTAAGGATGAAAAGGGCAATGTGATAAAAACAAAGGATGTAAGCGAGTATCCGGCCACCTTTGGCGACAACCTTGCCAATGATGATAAAGATACAGTTTTTAAAAAAATTAACCGTTTGTTTGAACTTTAGCCATGTCAATATTTAAATTATTTAAAACCAAAGGGGCTTCGCTAAAACCTGGTTTGGGGCTTGATTTCTCCAAAGAGTTTGCAAATCAAGCGTGTCGCTGTGTACAGCAGGAGCTAGACTTATCAGAGCTCACTTGGATGGATACTAGTGGCTATCAACATTCCAAAGAAGCGCTTAAAGAAAAAAATAAAGCATTGATGAGCGAATATTTAACCTCTGATCGACAAAAAGATTTGTTTAAGTAGGTAGCAAAATATGAGCGCTTTAAAATATATTGAAAGCCTATTTAACACCCTAAAAAAGTGCGATCAAAATGGTGGTCCAACTGGTATGGCATTTGGCCTTGCTGGTAGTTTAATTCGAAACGATGGCTTTGATATCGATGATATTGCCAAATCTTATATGAGGTGGCACAGGCGCGACGGCTTTGATGCTGGGCCAACAGCTAGTAGAGTATTTCAATTAGTTGAAAAAGGCATGAGTTTTCATAAGGCGGGTAAGCAGGTTGATTTTGAAGCCAATGGCAGAACTGCAGGCTGCAACCCCGCACATAGAGCTGCGCCACTAGCAACGCTGAATGTGAATGACAAAGAGCTGATAGATATTGTTATTCAAGAAGCAAAGCTAACGCACTGGCACCCCTTGGCTGCTGATGTATCGGTAGCAACTGTATTGTTGTGTAGAAATTTACACAAGGGATTTGATTGGCACGAATCAATTACTAACGCTAGAAAAGGTAGAATGATTGAAACGCAAAGAGCGCTAGAATCACACCATATTGATGATTTGCGTGGAGATGGTTTTGCGCCTAATGTGCTTACAGCTGCCATGTATTTTTTAATGAATTCTGATAATTTAGATGAGGCAATAGAAAGATCAATTGATTTTGCAGGTCCTGCTAATTATTGCCCAGTTCTAGTTGGTGCTATTGGCTCTGCTAGGTGGGGTGCTGCCTGATGCATATTTACTTTGATTTAGATAATACTATTATTGATGAAACTGGCGATAATGTGCGCCCCGGTATGCATGAGCTATTAACTTCATTTAAGCACCATGGTGTGAGACTATCTATTTGGACAGCAAGTGTTCGTGATCGCGCTGAACCTATTCTTAGCAGGCTGAGACTAAAAGACTACTTTACTGATTTTGTGTATCGTGATGATTACGATCCTAATGCAGGTTATGGGAGATCAAAGCCCAAAGATATACGCTTTGGTGATGGCGATATGTTGATTGATGACAACTATAACCATGTAGAATTTGTTAAATCGATAGGCCGCCAAGGATTTAGGATAACGCCTTATATTAGCTATATAAATCCTAATCCAGACCCTATTGAATTGGAGCAAATACACACAATTGTACTGCCTAATGTTCCTTTTAAAATTCAGCGTAGTTTTTTTCTTAAAAGAATATTTAGTGAGTTATTTAGAAAAAAGAAGCAACTACCACTTTGGATTAAATAAAAAATTGTCATTTGAATAATGTTACAATATTCAAATGACTACAAATACACAAAACCGTGGTGGTGCTAGATTAGGTGCAGGCCGAAAGAAAAACTCGGGTAAATTTAAAGAAGACACCAAAGTAATGCGTGTGCCACTTAGCTTGGTGGGTACGGTTGCATCTACTTTGGAGGTGTACAAATCTCAACTAAAGTCTGATATGGAAGTGCTTAAACCAGATTTTGATGCGCCTAGTTTATCCATTCCTATATTCTCCTCGCGTGTGCAGGCGGGCTTTCCCTCTCCTGCGGATGATCATCTAGAAGATCAGCTTGATTTAAACAAGCACTTAATCCATCATCAAGAGTCTACTTTCTTTGTGCGAGCACAAGGTGAATCAATGTTAAATGCAGGCATTCACCCTGGGGATATTTTAATCGTGGACAAGTCTTTGCCTGCTAAAAGCGGCAAGATCGTAATCGCTGTTGTAGATGGAGAATTTACCGTTAAACGCCTATATAAATATAAAGGCAAGGTTAGTCTGAAAGCGGAAAACCCAGAGTTTAAAGATATTGAAATTAACGAGGGTAGTGAGCTTATTATTTGGGGTGTGGTAACGTCTGTCATTCACCAGTATGTCTAAGCCCAATCAGCAAAAATTTGCACTGGTAGATTGCAATAATTTTTATGCCTCATGTGAAAGGGTGTTTGATCCGAAATTAGCAAGAGAGCCTATTGTGGTTTTGAGTAATAATGACGGCTGTGTGATTGCTCGCTCTAATGAGGCCAAGTCGCTTGGCATTAAGATGGGTACGCCGTATTACCAAGTAAAGGATTTGATTATTGATAAATCAGTGGTGGTTAAGTCTTCTAATTATCCGTTATATGGTGATATGTCATCTCGAGTAATGAAAGTTATCAGCCAGTATTCTCCGGTGCAGGAGGTGTACTCAATTGATGAGAGTTTTATTGATTTAACGGGGTTTACAATCAATTTAAACACGCACATGCAAGCGCTTAAAAACCAAGTTAAATCATGGACAGGTATTCCTGTTTGCGTAGGTATGGGTAGCACCAAAGCAAGGGCAAAGCTGGCCAATCGAATTGCTAAAATTTATCCAAAATTTAACGGGGTTTTTGACATTGACTCTCTACCAAATGATCGCTTTAAAAAATTGCTAAATTCTGTTGAAGTGGCTGAAATTTGGGGCATTGGGCACAAGTCAGCTCAGAAACTTGAGCAGATTGGTATTAATACTGCGTATGATTTTTATAAGGCTGATATCGGTATTATTGAAACTTTGCTTGGGGTAAATGGCAAGCGTATCTATCGAGAGCTTTATGGCCACTCTTGTTTGGCAATAGAAGAAATACCTCCAGCTAGAAAGCAAATCGTATCCTCACGTTCTTTCGGGCTTGATTTGAGTGATTTTGATGAAATCAATCAAGCATTAACAAGCTTAACTAGAAGGGCAGTAAGCAAGCTTAATAGCCAATCTTTGGCCACCACTTCAATGAGTGTTTTTATCTACACCAATCCATTTAAAAAAAACACGCCGTGTATCAACTTGTCAAAAACCATTGGTATGAGTGCTCCAATTAACGATGAAGGTTTGTTGATTCCTTTGTGTTCAAAGTTGCTTAAGCAAATCTACGAACCAGGCTATAAATTTTATAAAGGCGGCGTTATGCTGGGAAATTTAACACCAGATAAAAACCAACAAGATTTGTTTGCTGTTGGTCAAAATCGTACAGAGCTAAAAAAACATCCGTATGGAAATACTCTGCGCTACGCAAGTGAGCTTGGCAATGATCGGTGGCTGCCAAGGGCTGAGTTTCAATCAAATCGATTTACCACTTGCTGGGGCGAGCTACTCATTGTTTAATGAGATCAAAAGAATAGCTTACAAATAGAAGGGCGCTTACTTTTTATGCAAGCGGTAGTTAAATTATAAGTTATTTAACATAATATAAATTATACGAACAAACTACAAGTGATCAGAGATAACACTGGCAATAGCGTCAATATGATCATTTCTAGCATTTAAAGCAGGAATGTAGCCAAACCCCTTGCCACCAGCCTGCATAAAATAGCCACGATTTTCATCGTCAATCTCTTCTAGCGTCTCTAGACAGTCTGCTGAAAACCCTGGGCAAACCACTTGCACATTCTCAATCCCAGATTTAGCCAGGGATTCCAGTGTGTCCTTGGTGTAGGGCTTAGTCCACTCTTCTCGGCCAAAAATTGACTGAAAGCTCGCTTGCCACTCATCATCTTGCAAATCAAGCGATTTAGCCAGCAAATCGGCCGTTTGCATGCAATGTTGATAATAGATGTCACCATTATCAACATAACGCTGTGGGATGCCGTGAAATGAAATTAGCAGCTTGTCAGGCTTTCCGTGCTCGGCTTGATACTCTTTGATCGAGTTGTTTAATGCTTGAATGTAAGCCTTATTTTGGTAATAATGCTCAATAAATACAATCTCAGGTTTACTAGGCCACGATTCAAGCTCTAAGTCGATTGCATCAAGTGTTGAGAGTGTGGTGGTTTTTGAGTATTGTGGATAAAGTGGCAGGATAATAACCTTGCTACAACCTTTGTCTTTTAGCTTGTTTAAAGCACTAGAGATCGAAGGGTTGCCATATCTCATGCCTAATTCAAACTCTAGGTTTGAGTGCTGTTTTGATAACACCTGTTGGACACCTTCTAGTTGAGACTGAGTAATATTCAACAAAGGTGATCCAGGGCCGAGGCTGTTCCAAATTTTGGCGTAGTTAACTGCTGATTTCTTAGGTCGAATATTTAAGATGACCAAGTTTAAAGCTAGCCACCAAATGAGTTTATTGGGTGGGTCAACCACTCTAGGATCAGACAAAAATTCAGCCAAATAGCGTTTTAATGCGGGCTTAGTTGGCTCGTCAGGTGTGCCTAAATTGGTAAGCAAAATACCCGTTTTCATAATTTTTTATCCAAATTGGTATCAATAAACTCACGTACAAAATCAGGCGTTTGTGCCGAGTGAAAGCGATCAACTTCCTCACCATTAATAAAAGCAATAACAGTTGGAAACCCTCTCACACCATAGCGTCCAGCGATTTTCATATTTTCATCTTCTGCTTCAATTTTAGTAAGCAGAAACTCTTTTTCATCATACTCCAAAGCCACAGAATTAATAATTGGCTCCAAAATATTACAAGGGCCACACCACTGCGCTGAAATATCCAAAATGACTAATCTATGGTGGGATTCATCCAGTACGCGTTTTTCAAAATTGTCAATATCAACTTCTAAAGTAGCCATAATTAATGACGCCTAATTGTATTTAGATCAAAATGGCGGCGTTTATTATTATTGTAAATAGAAAAAACGATCAGCACCAATCCAAGCAAAATAGCGATACCGACATAGATCCAATTAGTATTCAAATTATCAATAAAAGAGATGGATGTGGTGGTATCTTTTAATGAAGATTTAGCAAGATTAGTAGGCTTTAGATCAGACAAAGGCTCATCAACTATAGTCGATTTTTTGTCTAATTCTAAGCTATTTTTTTGCACTTTATGCTCAATATTTAATGACTTAGTATCACCTTTAAAGCCTTCTATATCAGTATTTAGCTGAGAATTGTCACTTTTCAAAAGCATATTCTTTCGAGTTAAATCACTCACCGTTTGTTCAAGCTTTAATAAGTGGTTATTTAGCTTGGTATTGTCACTCTTTAAAAGAGAGTTTTGCTGAGTAAGCACCTCTATATTATCTTTTAATTGAGCCAGTTCTTTATTCAACTCTACTATTTGATCGATGTTATTATTAGAATCAGTAGTGATTAAAACAGGGGGTGTGGTGGTAAGCCTATCAGACAAAATCCAACCACTTACATCCTCTAATGAAACCAAAGACCAGCCAGAATAATGCATGGTTAAACGTTGTAATTGCTGATCCTTCATGACATTTTTAATGATATTTTTACTATCAGCATCAGATCGATCGGATCGAATGACAGTATTGTCATTAATTACAAAAACGGTGGTGTTTGCCAATGAATTTACACTCAATAACAATAAAAAGATAAAAGAAAAAATCTTATTCATGCTTTAGAAAAATAATTAGTCAAAAATTAGTCATAGTATAAGCTGAAAACGCAAAAAATCCAAAAAATAAGCTAAAAAATAGATAAAATCGTTAAAAATCAAAGAGTTATGTCATAAAATAAAATATGCTCATTTTTAAACGATTTAATACCAACTTAGACTCGCTTATGGTTTTTTGATAAAAGCTTCTAAAATAGAAAATTTAAAGCTAATTATGGAAAAACGAGGATTTTTGGATTTTTTTAAGGTTTTCTCAAGAATGTGAGAGAATTAAATTATCTTAGCTCGAGAGAATTTCCGAGTTAGTCTATATTTTTGCTTTGGGCTTTTTGGTTTTTCTGGAATGGTTCGCTCAAAAAACTGACATGCCAACAGAGGATTTAAAATATCATTCTTAAATCGAGTTTTGTGGGTGCGTTTTAAAATTTTCATCAGCTCATCAGCACTACTTTCTAGCTGGCAATTTCTTAATACTTGAACTTGGTCCGAGCTTATTTTTTCTAATTCACAGCTTAGTCCGTTCTTAGCTCCCGATGTACCTATAACCTGCGGTGTATCAATGTTTTTTTGAAATTCAAATCCCTGTTGTTCTGCCGAATTTGAGATTGAATTGTTACGCTTTAACTCCTCACTCCAGACTTGGTTGTCCTCAATATTTTGCTCAACTTTTTGCTGTTTGCTTTTCTTAAACCAGTCCATAGTAACAATTTATACGAGGTGAGTAGGTTTAGTTTATCAAAAAATAAACCCTTAGTTTGGTAAAAATGGCGCTAAAAACAATCAAAACACCCTTTTATACAAGTTTACTGCGTTAGTATTTGATCTAAAAACAGCTGTAATCGCTCTGATTCTGGATTTTCAAAGAATTTTTCCGGTGTATTTTGCTCAATAACCTGCCCCTCATCCATAAAGATGACGCGATCAGCCACTTTCTTGGCAAAACCCATCTCATGCGTCACACAAAGCATGGTGATACCTTCTTTGGCTAGCTCAATCATCACATCTAGTACTTCCGAGATCATCTCTGGATCAAGCGCTGAGGTAGGCTCATCAAATAACATAATCTTAGGTGAGGTACACAATGATCTGGCGATTGCAACACGCTGTTGCTGGCCACCAGAAAGCTGGTTTGGGTACTTTTCAGCTTGGTCCTTAATACCCACTCTATCCAGTAACTTCAAAGCTTTTTCTCTAGCTTCTTGCTTGGTCTCATGGTGCACCCAGATTGGCGCAAGTGTCAGATTATCAATAATGCTTAAATGAGGAAATAGGTTGAAGTGTTGAAATACCATGGAAACTTCAGAACGCACTTGTCTGATTTTTTTAACATCATCTGTTAATTCAGTGCCATCAACCAAGATGGAGCCTTCTTGAAACTTCTCTAGAAAGTTAACACAACGAATTAAGGTTGACTTGCCACTACCAGAAGGGCCACAAACAACAATAATCTCACCTTCTTTAACGTTGAGATCAATGTCTTTAAGTGCATGAAAGTCTCCATACCACTTGTTTAGCCCCTTTATTTCAATAATATCGCAACAACCTTTTTCGCCTATTTCTTTATTTGTTAATTCACTCATTTTTTTACCTACTTATGTTCAGTGCTAAAACGCACTTCTAATCTTTTTGAATAACGACTCATTGAATACAAAATCACCCAGATAACCATGGCAACAAACACGTAGCCTTCGGTATCTCTTCCTAGCCAGTTAGAGTTACTGGTTGCTGCACCTACGATTGCCAGCATATCAAACAAGCCGATAATCAATAATAAAGTGGTGTCTTTAAATAAGGCAATAAATGAGCCAACAATATTTGGAATGGAAATCTTGAGTGCTTGTGGCAGAATAACAAGCATGGTTTTTTGCATGAAGCTAAGACCTGCTGCGTCAGCTGCTTCATACTGCCCCTTAGGGATGGCTTGCAAGCCACCACGAATTACTTCTGCAATATAAGCTGTTTGGAATAAGGTGATACCAATTAAGGCTCTAAGTAGTTTGTCAAAGTCCATCCCCGCAGAGAAAAACAACGGCAACACAACAGAGGCCATAAATAAGATAGTAATAAGTGGCACACCTCGTACAAACTCGATATATACCACTGAAATAAATTTCACCACACGCATTTCAGATTGTCGGCCTAATGCAAACAAAATACCTAATGGAAAAGAGGCGATAATACCAACAGCAGCAACCACGACAGTCAATGTAAGTCCGCCCCATTTATCCGTTTCAACAATCTCTAAGCCTAGCCCTCCATAGAGCAAAACAAAGGCAACAACAGGATATATTAAAAAAGAGCCGATAATGAAATGCGCCCTATATTGTGAACTTTTAAGTAGCGATCCAAGCGCAACTAGCGCTGCAATAATGCCAAACATGGTATTAACACGCCAAAGCTCTTCTTGTGGGTAAAACCCATAAATAAACATTTTAAAATTGGCATTAATAAAGGACCAACATGCACCTTCTCGGCCACAAGAATCATTATCTGCAGTCAAATCAAAATTGGCATCAAAAATTGTCCAATTTAAAATCGGTGGCAAGAGTAGATAGATGATGTATAACGCAATAAAAGTAAGTGAGGCGTTGGTTACGGATGAAAACAGGTTGTCTTTCAGCCATAGAACGGCCTTAGTTTGCGATTTTGGCGGTTGTTTTGTTTCTTTTAGCGAGTATGTTGCCATAATAGTTACTTACCCTTAATTTGCATTTTTTTGTTAAAAATATTCAAGATCAATGAGATGACTAGTGATATTGCTAAATATACTAACATTGTCAATATGATAATTTCAATTGCTTGACCCACCACATTTAAGACCGTGCCTGAGAATATAGTCACTAACTCTGTATAGCCAACTGCCGCTGCTAAAGAGGAGTTCTTGGTAAGATTTAAGTATTGATTAATAATCGGCGGTATGGCCACTCTTAGCGCTTGTGGCAATACCACTAGTCTTAATGACTGTGTTTGCGTTAACCCCATTGCTGCTGCTGCCTCTTTTTGCCCATTATCTACAGACTCGATTCCAGAGCGGATGGCTTCGGCGATATAAGTGGCTGTATAGATACTCAAGGCAAAGGCCAGAGCAAAAAATTCAATAGATAAGTCTACACCCCCTCTAAAATTAAAACCCTTTAACACCGGATATTCTAGTTGCGCACCAGAGGCAAAATAAACCGCTATTGGCAACAAGAGTACAAGCCCTGCAAAGTAAGGAGTGGTGTTGGTTTCTATCCCTGTATCATCATGCTTCTTATTACTGCGTCTTTTAATAAAAATATAGCTAACAACACCAATAATGAAACTTGCCAGAACAAGGTATATCTCAACCCCTTCAACAGGTCTAGGTAGGTACAACCCTCTTGAATTGAGAAAAATACTATCAAAGAAGCTGATACTATTTTTAGGCGATGGAAAAGCGCTAAGCGCCATTGAATACCAGAATAGAATTTGAAGCAGTATCGGTATATTTCTAAAAACTTCAATATACACAGTGGCCATTTTTCTAATTAAATAGTTGCTGGATAAGCGTGAAATACCAACAATAAGCCCTAAAACTGATGCAAAAAATATGCCTGTTATTGCAACAATTAAGGTATTAACAATACCGACGTAAAACGCTTGAAGATTGGTTGATGCTGGTGAATATTCTAAAAAGAAATTATCATTAACAGCAAAACCAGCTTCATCATTTAAAAAACCAAAACCACTTCTAATGCCTCTTTGCTCAATATTAAGCATCATGTTATCAAATGCTTGATAAGCAAAATAAGCAATAACAACAACAGCCAGTATCTGAAATAAGATTGCTCGAACTTCGTTGTTATATAGTAGTGACTTTAGTTTTGTAAACACAAAAAAACCTCAATAAAAAAACGGCTAACTGTTAGCTAGCCGTTTTATATTTTGTTTAGACTTTATCTAAACGCTGGAGCGTATAAGATACCGCCTTTAATCCACAACTGGTTTACACCACGTGGAAGCTGGATTGGCGTTGACATGCCGATGTTTCTTTCGAAACTTTCGCCGTAGTTGCCCACTTGCGCAATAATATTACGTGACCAATCTTTGCTAAGACCTAAGCTTTCGTTAAGCTTGCCAGATTTACCTTGTAGTCTCTGAATACCAGGACTAGTAGAAGCATCATCGATAGTAGCTGAAGTAACACCTAATTCTTCTGCTTCGATCATTGCATTAAGCGACCATCTAACAATGTTAAGCCAAGTGTTGTCATCTTTACGTACAACTGGACCTAGAGGCTCCTTAGAGATCACATCACCTAAAACTACCGCAGAGCTAGGATCTTTAAGTGTTGACCTAAGACCAGCAAGCTGAGATACGTCTGAAGTTAGTGCGTCACAACGACCAGCTTCGAAACCACCTTTAGTTTGAGCAGATGTATCGTAGGTAACCGCTTTAAATTCCATCTTATTTGAACGGAAGTAATCCGCTAAGTTAAGCTCAGTTGTTGTTCCTGCTTGAATACAAAATGAAGCGCCATCTAGATCTTTCACACTGTTAACACCTAATGATTTCTGAACCATAAAGCCTTGACCATCGTAGTAGTTTACGCCAGCAAAAGTAAGACCTAATGAAGTGTCACGAGTATGTGTCCAAGTCGTGTTACGCGAAAGCATGTCGATCTCACCAGATGATAATGCAACAAAACGCTCTTTAGCGGTTAATGGTACGAATTTTACTTTTTTAGCATCGCCTAAGGTTGCGGCAGCAACTGCACGACAAACATCAACATCAATACCAGACCAGTTACCACTTGAGTCAGGGCTAGAAAAACCCGGTGTACCTGTTGATACGCCACACGTTAAACTACCTTTAGTTTGTACATCCTTTAAAGTATCACTATGGAATATACCCGCTTGTACACCAAAACTACCAATCGCTATTAACGATACAGCAGATAATTTTAATAACTTATTCATAAAACTTCTCCTCATTGAGATTAATTAAAAATGCAGCACTTAATCATTTACCACATGGTGAAAGTTTAAAGGATAAATCGCTTTATGAGAAGAGTTTTACTAAAAAAAAACTAGGTTCTTTTTTGATACATAGATACCAAACCTAGGAGCATGGTAACGGTAATAATAATACTAAGATGTTTAGAATCAACAATTGGTGAATAGCTACTATAAGCTGAGGCCAATGTTGTACTGGTTAATAAAGAGGCGCCCAAAACTGTTAACAGTTTAATAAGGGTTGATAGTTTCATCAGTCTAATGAATAAGTGCCACACTAAGTGACATGATAACTGCAGCTGATGAATAGATAATTGTGTGTAATGCTAAGTTCATTGTTTCTCTCCCTGGAAAAAATAAATTATTAAAAAAAATTAGTGAATCGTTGTACCGATTAGTTGTGTAATGATAGATTTTGACGAACTTGAATTTTTAAGCGTAGCTCTGGCATACCATTTCTTTGCTAACTTCTCGTTTGCCTGAATACCTTCACCCGTTAAATATGCATACCAAACATTAAACTGAGCAGGTAAATTACCCTGCTTAGCCGCTCTTTGATACCAGTAAAAAGCATTTGCTGTATTTCTAGCAACGTCTTGACCTTTTTGGAAAATATCTGCCAATTTGTATTGAGCGCTTGCATCCCCTAAATAAGCCTGCTGCTGGATCTTTATTGTTTCAACTTTTAGCTCTGATTCGGCTAACAAATGTGCATGTACTTTGTTCATAACATTTTTCTCATTTAGTTGTTAATTTGAGCCAAATATACCGTGATTTTAATAGCCTGTAAAGGGCTATTAACAATAAAAATTATATATTATATATTTACTTAAAAACAATGAGTTATGTGGTATTTATGGTATTAATAACTCTATAGTTATTTTTTAACTAATATAACTCTTTTACATAGGTGGTAAAAAATAACTATAATAGGTAAAAAAAACAAGCATAAACAGACAAAACAACATGGCCAATAAAACCAAAGACTACCTAGCTAAAGTGCGCAAAAAGACTGGCTTTTCAGACTATAAAATATCGCAGAAATATGAGATTAATCAGTCTAATTTAAGTAAATATAAATCAGGAAGAGCTGCCCTTTCTGAAACACATGCCTGGCTATTTGCCGATATCTTGAATATTAATCCTGCTGAGGTTGTTGCCAACACCAAGCTTGAGCATGCAAAAATGAAAGGTGATAAATCGAAGGTTATATTTTGGCAGGAGCGGCTTAAAAACCTTTCAAACATCTCTGAGTCTATCAAAATCGATATTGCGCAAATTAACCCCATTGTTGGGGATTTAAACAATAATGCTCAACAGATTATTGATTTAAGCCTTAAAGCCACCCAACAAGGTTGCGACTTATTAGTTTTTCCAGAATTATCCTTAACAGGCTACCTACCTGAAGATCTACTATTACGGGCTGGATTCATTCAGCAAGTAGATGAAAAAGTAACCATGATAAAAAATGCCATCCCTGAAAATATTTCTATTATTTTTGGCGCACCTCATCAACAAGCGGGTAATTTGTACAATGCCGCTTATTTGGTTCAGGAAAAAGAGATTCAAATTTATCACAAACAACAGTTGCCAAATTACAGCGTTTTTGATGAAAAGCGCTACTTTAGCGCAGGTAGTCAGCCTTTTATTTTTACCATCAAAGGTCAACGCATTGGCTTATTGGTTTGTGCCGATCTTTGGGATGCAGACACAGTTAGAGAAACTGTTAGATATGGTGTAAGCAGTATTATTAGTATTAACGCCTCCCCTTTTCACGTTGGTAAACACCAGCAACGACTCAATGAGGTTAAAAACCGTGTACTTGAAAATCAAGTGGGCTTTGTTTACGCCAACTTAGTGGGTGGTCAAGATGAAATTATCTTTGATGGCGGCTCATTTGCCATGGATGCCAAGGCACAACTCACCCACCAGTTGCCATTTTTTGAAACGGCCACGAGCTCGTTAACAGATCCTTACACACCAGCAGAAAGTGCCAGTGTTGAAAAAACAATTTACGATGCTTTAGTGCTTGCCACTAAAGATTATATTGAAAAAAATGGGGTTTTTAAAGGAGTGGTTATCGGCTTATCTGGTGGTATCGACTCCGCACTAACACTAGCCATTGCAGCAGATGCCATTGGCAGTGAAAAAGTCAAAGCCATTATGATGCCCTACACCTACACCTCCAACATGAGCCTAGAGGATGCCAAAGCTCAGGCCAGCACCATGAATATTGATTATCAAGAAATTAGCATTCACTCGATGGTTGAAAGCTTTAACTCTCAATTGAGTGGTGTATTTAGCGGTCTGCAGGCTGATACCACTGAAGAAAACCTGCAAGCTAGAGTGCGTGGAACCCTACTCATGGCCATTTCCAATAAACTTGGTAGCATTGTTCTTACTACTGGCAATAAGTCAGAAATGGCTGTCGGCTATGCTACTTTATATGGCGATATGTCGGGCGGCTTTGCCCCACTTAAAGACGTGTCAAAAACCATGGTTTACCGATTAGCAAAGTATCGTAACACTCAGTCTTACATCATTCCTGGTCGGGTGATTGATCGAGAGCCTTCTGCAGAGCTGGCGCCTAATCAAGTGGATCAGGACTCCCTACCGCCATACGATGAACTAGATGCTATTCTTGGTCTATTCATTGAGCAAAGACTCTCTGTTAAAGATATCGTAAACCAGGGGTTTAACCAACAAACTGTGGAGCGCATTAGCCAACTGGTGCTTAATAATGAATATAAACGCAGACAAAGCGCTCCAGGGCCAAAAATTTCAAAAAATGCCTTTGGAAAAGAGCGTCGCTATCCTATGACTTCTAAGTTCAAACCTTAGGAAAATACTTTTAGAATCCCTTGAGCTTTGTGTGTGGTCTCTTCCAATTCACGCTTAGAGTTGGAATCAAACACAATGCCAGCACCCGCTCTAAAGCTTAGGTTTTTGCCTTGTTTAATCATGGTGCGAATGAGAATATTAAAATCCATTTTGCCATTATTACTAATATAGCCCAATGAACCTGTGTAAGCCTCTCTAGCCTCACCTTCCAGCTCGGAAATAATCTGCATACAACGAATTTTAGGGCATCCGGTAATGGTTCCACCTGGGAATAATGCCTTTACTAAATGCTTAACATTCATAGCGGGCTTTAAAGTACCCTTAATATTAGAAACAATATGATGCACATAGGGATAAGTTTCCAGTGCCATTACTTCATTCACCTCAATTGAGCCATACTCACACACCCTGCCCAAATCATTACGCTCCAAATCCAGCAGCATAATATGCTCAGCTTGCTCTTTAGGGTGATTGATTAAACGCTGTTTGAGCAATTCATCCTCATCACCCGCACCTCGAGGGTGCGTGCCTGCAATGGGGCGTGTTTCAACCTGATCACCATCCACACTAAACAAGCGCTCGGGCGAGGAAGAAATAATACTAAAGTTTTCAAATTGAGCGAGCGCTGAAAACGGTGCTGGATTGGATGCCTTTAGACCACTGTAAAGCTGTGCAGCGCTACATTCATGCTCTAAAGTATATTGCCAAGCCCGTGATAAATTCACTTGAAACACGTCACCCGCTTCAATATAATCCTTAATTTTTTCAACACCAGACAAGAATTTTGCATCGGGTTCACAGTCCAATACACCTGAAAAATTAGAAGAATCTGCATCCACTTTGACTTGTTTAATGTCAGTTAGCACTTGATCTATTCTTGTTTGATCACCCTGTTCATCTAATAAATAAGTCTTATTTAGCTGATGATCAAGCACAATAGCACAAGGTATTTTGGATGCTATTGCAACAGGCAAATTGCTGCTGTACATACTCTCTAACAAGGTTGGCTCGATTTGACCGATCAACTCATAAGACAAATAAACAAACCAGCCACCGGTAAAAGGTAGTTGTGAATACTGAGTATTATTCGTGGTAATTTGAGAAGACAACGTTTCTAAAAAATTAAAATCTGTCAAATTTTCTAGCACCAATTCTTGCTGTGGATGTGCAAACAAAATCGAGTAACGATTGTTAATATTATGATTAACGCTTTCCAGTAAAAAGGGGTAGCGCCTGGTGTTTAACTGGCACAGAGCGTCCAAAGAAAAATTTGGAATTTCTAAAACTTTCATGCTAATTTAGCTGCTTAGACTCGCTACTTGTTGACTCGGCAGGTGTAATTTTACTAAGCAGTTGTTGGGCGCGATTAGCAACACGGTGAGATGGGAATTTATCCAACATACTGCTAAGTAGTTTTTGTGCTTTTTCAGTTTGCTTTAATTCAACATACACCCTGGCCAATTCAAACAAAGAGTTGGCATACTTATGATGTAGCGGGCTGTTTTGTTGAAATGCCACAAATGTGTTTTTTGCCAATGAGTATTGCTCTTGTGCTAAATAAGTTTTGGCCAGCCAATAGTGTGCATCGGATGCATGGTTATTATCAGGATAAATATCCAAATATTGTTTAAATAATATAATGGCTTGATCATACTGATCAGTTACTAGAAGTGAGCGTGCATTGGTGTATATTTTTTTGGCTTTTTTATTGTGCTCACGCACGCGCATCATGGTTTGCTCAACCACAGAGCTAGATTTTTTGTATTCCATTAAATTAAACAATTCAGTAATTTTTTGCCTGCTGATTTGCTGTTGTTGCTCTAATTGCTCAATTTTTCCTTTTAACGATTTATTAGTACGCACTAAACGCTTAATTTTTTTATTATGATCCATGATCACTTTATCGGTATTAATACCCGCAGAAGCGGGCTGCCAAGCAAACACGGTTAATAAAAAAACTAAGAAAAAACGCTGCATAATTCTCTACTGATAAATAAACTCAACACGTCGGTTTTGCTGCCAAGCACTTTCGTTATGAAGCTGGGCAGTTGGATTTTCTTCACCAAAGCTGATCACATTAACTCGAGAAGATAAATCATACAAACCTAGAATTTCTTTTACTGCTAGGGCGCGATTTTCACCCAATGCTAAGTTGTACTCACGTGTACCACGCTCATCTGCATGCCCTTCTAGGCGCAGATTAAGGGCTGGATTATCGCGCATGAAATTGGCATGCTTGATAACCTCTTGTGTTGCTGCCTCATCAATCTCACTACCATCATAAGAAAAATGTAATACAAACTTAGCGCCTGAGTTTTTTAACTGGGCCACCGCCATTCTAGCAGCGTTATTTTGAGCCGCTGAACGCGCATGATTGCCTGCAAATTCTTGTGATTGAAAGCTGGAAGAATCTGCCGCAATAATACTCTCTTGAGTGGCAGACACATCCTCTTGTGAAGTTACCACAGCTGGCCTTGGTGCAACTTTTTGATAAAGCTCTTCAACCGTTGACGAACATGACGATAGTAGAATGGTAGCTGTTACTAATGAGGCAATTTTTAACATGACAATCTCCTGATATTATTTAGAATAATGTGACCAATTCGGCTCTCGAACTTCACCAGCCTTACTGACTAACTCAAAGGTTTGGTGACCTAAGATAGAAACCACGGATAACACACCCGAATCGTCTTTATTGGTGGCAAAGATAATCATACTACCATTCGGAGAAAAGAAAGGGGATTCATCCAGTTTATTTTGTGTCATGACCATTAGATCTTTAGTGGCAATATCAAGCAATGCAATACGATAATCTTTATCCACTCGGTGTACCAAAGCCAAACTTTTTCCATCTGGTGAAAAAACAGCTTTAGCGTTATAGCTTCCTACAAAAGTGGCTCGGTTAATTTTGCCAGTTTTTAGATGTTTGATATACACTTGAACTTGACCCGAACGATTAGAAGTAAAGGCAATACGCTCACCATCAGCAGAATAACTTGCTTCTGTATCAATACTAACATCACTGGTTAATCGAGTTAGTTTTTTGTCTTTAAGGTGATACGAATAAATATCTTTATTGCCATCTTTAGATAAAGTTAAGACAATACTCTCACCATTTGGGTGCCAAGCAGGTGCTGAGGCAATGCCATCAAAATAAGGTAGTTTTTGAGTTTTACGGCGCACGAACGGATACTGAATAAACACCTCAGAACGACCATTCTTAAAAGACACATAAGCAATTTTATTTTGATCAGGTGACCAGGCAGGCGATAAAATTGGGCTGGCCGCTCTTAGGATGGTTTGCGGATTTTGTGCATCTGAGTCTGATATTTCTAGCTTATATTCGCGCTTACCTCGACCTTTGTTGGCAACAGTTACATACGCTAAACGAGTGTCAAACGAGCCTTTCTCACCCAATAAGGCAAAGTATATTTGGTCTGACAGATAATGTGTAATACGCCTAATACCACTATTATGTACAGCAAACTTTTTGGCATACAATGTTTTTCTTGAATACACATCTAGCAGCTCAATTTCGACATTGAAAATTTTCTTACTAACCTTTTCGAGCTTACCAATAACAATGGCTTCAGTTTTTTGAGCTTGCCACTTGTCAAAATCAACTTGACTGGTAACAATATAATCAGCACTAGAGGCGTTAAATTCGCCAGAACGGTTAAAGTTATCACGCATAATATGCGCAATCGTTTCACCCTGCTTAGCATCACCTTTGACCAAAAAAGGAGAAATAACAATTGGAAAGGCGTCTTCAGCTTTTTTTAAAACGGTTACCTCTAAAACGGCAAAAACACTTGCACTATAAAATGTTAAAAAAGCAGCGATTAGTTTAATCATTCTCTTTCTTCAATCCAGTTCATTTGAATGGCTTCTAGGATTTTTTCACCAGATTTTTCAGCTTCATCTTCAAACTCCGCCAAAGCCATAACCATCTCTCTTAAGTCAACAAACCCAACTGTCAAGGGGCTTATGTCAGGGTGAGCTTCATCCAAAGCAATCGCGATCTCTAAGGAATCCGTCCAGTTCATAAAAATACCTAAAAAATAATCAATAATTAGCTTAATTTTAAAACAAATAGTCGGCAATCATGTGTCTTTTTAGCAAGTAAGCACTGTTTAAATACGGCGCACTTCTTGAATAAATTTAAGGGTTTCTAAAGCTTGAGTAATTTCATACAAATGATGAGAGCTTGTTACACTAATAACCAAATCAAGTGATTTAATTGAGTTGTCTTTTTCTTGCACTTCAATATGCTCAATATTACTTTCTAACTTTGATACCATATTGGCAATTGAGGCAAGTGTACCGCGCTGATTGTCTACATCTACAGTGATCTTAACATCGAAACTCTCGCCCTTCTCAGGCTGCCAATCAACTGCCATCCATTGTGCTTGCTTACTTTTTAAGCGCACTAGATTGGTACAATCAGAGCGATGCATAACCAACCCTTTTGTAGTAGTTAAGATGCCAGAAACCTTGTCCCCTGGAATAGGGTAGCAACAATGAGCGAAGCTAATTGCTTTATCTCGTGTTGAGCTAATTCTGACACTTTGAGCTGAATATTGATCATCATCATACTGCAGCTTGTTGAGTACTACTGAGACTAAAATTTCACTCAAGCCAATCTTTAGATGCATATCCTCCAAAGAATCACAAGCTAATTCATTAAGGCAAGTTTGCCATTTTTTGGTACTAATACTCTCTACATCAACAGTAAGATAATCAAGCGCATTAGATAATAAATATTCACCAAGCTGGATCAACTCTGAGGCAGACTGAGTTTTTAAATATATTTTAATTGCAGCTTTAGCCTTAGCTGTTACCGACATTTGTAGCCAAGACGGATGTGGCTTGGCATGCTCATCTGTAACAATTTCTACCGTTTGCCCTGAGCGAAGTCGTGTTGAAATAGGGGCGCTGACTTGGTCAATTTTAGCTTTAACAGTTTTGTTGCCGATATTGGTATGCACCATATAGGCAAAGTCAAGCACGGTTGCTCGATATGGCAGCTGCATAATATCACCTTCAGGGGTAAATACAAACACCTCTGACGGGAACAAATCATTTTTGGTTTCTTCTAAGAATTCGACCGATGTGCCTGAGTTTTGCTGAATATCAAGCAATGATCCTAACCAGTTGCTAGCCAGCTCGGAATCATTATCTGAATCACTTTTATAGTGCCAGTGTGCAGCAATCCCGTATTCAGATACAAAATGCATATCTTCAGAGCGAATTTGCACTTCAATAAAAATCTTATTAGGGCCAAATAAAATAGTATGTAGCGATTGATAGCCATTGGATTTTGGTAAAGCAACATAATCTTTAAATTTACCGGGTAATGGCTTATATAGGTTATGAATCACACCAAGCGCCTGATAACACTGCGCCACATCTTTAACAATCACTCGAAAAGCATACATATCTAGCACTTGATTAAATTTCAAGCGCTTATTTTTCATTTTTTTATAGATACTACAAGGTTGTTTTTGTCTCCCGCTAATCTCAACTCCAGGTAGCTCTTCTTGCACTAGGCGATTATCAAGTTGCTCCTGAATATGCTTAATAACCTTGGTCCTATTGCCACATTGCTTTTTAATCTGGCTTGCTAGCACCTTATGACGAAATGGATGAATAATAGCAAAACAAAGATTATCTAGCTCAACCCTAATACTATTAAGACCTAATCTTCTGGCAATTGGCGCATGAATCTCAACAGTTTCTTTGGCAATTCTCAGTTGTTTATCTCTACGCATAGAATCCAAAGTACGCATATTATGCAAGCGATCAGCTAGCTTGATCACCATCACTCGCATATCGTCACTCATGGCTAAAAACAACTTTCGAAAGTTCTGCGCCTGCTTGTCTACAGTGGTGTGAAATTCTAGCCCGGTTAATTTAGAAACACCTTCTACAATATGAGCAATTTCATAGCCAAAATCATAGTTTATCTCTTCATAGGTCACACTAGTGTCTTCAATGCAATCGTGTAATAATGCCGCAACAATACAATAATAATCCAGTTGAAGTTCTGCCAAAATCATCGCCACAGAAAGTGGGTGGAATACGTAAGCCTCACCTGATTTGCGATATTGACCATCATGAGCCGTTGCTGCAACCACATAAGCCTGATACACCCCCTCCACCTGAGATTTAGACATATATAATTCAAGCACCTCGCACAGATCACTAATTAGAATTCTTGAATTGTTTTTCGACATGTAGTTTGGGCTAAATCTAGAGTTAAGTTTTGCCATTATAATACTTATGCGTCAGTATAATGTTGTGCATATTTATAATAAATTTACGTAATAATCCATGAAAAAACTTATTCTAATCCTACCTTTACTTACATTATTCCTTGGCGGCTGTTTTTGGGAAGATGAGAAAAAACGTGAATCAATCACCAAGGGCTGGTCTCCAAAAACCTTCTTTACTCAAGCAAAAGAACAAGTTTCAGCCGGCTCTATGGATAAAGCCATTGAACTTTTCGAACAACTTCAAGCTGCTTATCCAGGCTCTAAATACGCCCTACAATCCAAACTAGAAATCGCTTACGCACTTTATAAAAGCGAAGATTATGATTCAGCGATCGAACGCCTTAATAGCTACATTAAGCTTTACCCTAACCACTTCTCCACGCCTTACGCTTATTACTTACGCGGGGTTATTTCAGAAGATAAATCACGCTCAATCTTAGATGATTACATTACTGATAACGCCCAGCGTGACGTTAACTCAGTGCGAGATGCTTTTAACTATTACTTGGCACTGATTGACAAATTTCCAAAAACTGAATACACCGAGGAAGCAAAAACTCGCCTAATTGTACTTAGGAATATCTTATCTCGTCATGAGTTGTTTGTGGCTATTTACTATACCAAAAAAGGGGCAAATATTGCTGCCATTAATCGCAGTAAATACATTATTGAAAAATACCCAAATACACCTTCTATCCCTGCAGCACTGCACTTAATGGCACATAACTACGATATTATCAACACACCAATTCTTGCCAAAGATGCACGCCGCGTATTAGCAAAAAGCTACCCTTTATACACACCACACTACTCATTAGAAGACTAGCTAGCACATACCGCTCATGACCAAACTGGAGCGATCGTTCGCACTCAAAATATCGCTGATCATGGCAACACGCATGCTAGGGTTGTTTATGATTTTCCCGATTTTCTCCGTCTATGCTGATCATTACACGCAAGTCACACCACTGTTAATAGGTGTAGCTATCGGTGCTTACGGCCTTACACAAGCGTTTTTTCAAATACCATTTGGCTACTTATCAGATAAATATGGACGCAAGCCTTTATTGATAATAGGCCTTATTATTTTCTTTATAGGTAGTCTTGTTGCAGCCGATGCAAGTGATATTTACCAGGTGGTGATTGGTAGAGCCTTACAAGGTGCGGGTGCTATTTCTGCCGTGCTCATGGCTTTTTTGGCAGATTATGTCAGTGAGGATGAGCGTCCAAAGGCCAATGCATTTGTAGGGGTTCAAATTGGTATGGCCTTTATGCTGGCTTTACTATTAGGCCCTATTATTGGTCATCAATTTGGCATTTCGGGTTTATTTTGGATAATTGCAGCACTTTCGATTGTGGCTCTGCTAGTGGTTGCTACCTTGCCAAATGCTAAGCCAAAAAAACAATATACACTCTCGGTTAACAACTTTAAGAAAATCCTAACACCCGACCTAATTAGACTTGATTTTAGTGTCTTTGCTCTACACTTAATCCTTACCAGTGCCTTTATCGCTATTCCAATTTTTCTAATCGATAACAATATTCTATCCATTCAAGACAATTGGCAAATTTACCTGCCAGTGATCGTCCTATCTTTTTTAGGCATGATTCCAATGATCATTGTTGCCACCAAATTTCAAAAAACCAAAACCATTTTCTTATTGTCGATTTTCTTGCTAGCATTAAGTCAAATACTGTTTTACCAAACGGCCTTAAATTACGCCACATTTTTCATTATTTTGACTATATTTTTTACCGCATTTAATGCCTTAGAAGCGCTACTACCTTCACTTATTGCTAAAACAGCTAGCAGTGAAAAACGTGGGCTAGCGATGGGTTTTTATGCCAGTTCGCAATTCTTGGGTGCATTTGCAGGTGGTATTTTAGGTGGGTGGATTTATCACACATTTGGTCTAAATAGTGTATTCTTATTCACCACATTTATCGCACTTATTTGGTGGCTAATTGCCCTAAGCATGAGCACTGAACAACATTAAAAATTTACCGGAGAAAACACAATGGCAGGCATTAATAAAGTAATTTTAGTAGGTAACTTAGGCCAAAAGCCAGAGGTTAAATTTGCATCAAATGGTAATGCAATTGCCAACCTTTCAGTGGCAACAAGTGAAAGTTGGACAGATAAAAATACTGGTCAAAAACAAGAAAAAACAGAATGGCATCGCGTTAGTTTGTTTGGCAAGTTAGCAGAAATTGCTGGCCAATATTTAGACAAAGGCTCTAAAGTCTATGTTGAAGGTAAGCTTCAAACACGTAAATGGCAAGATAAATCTGGTGCTGATCGCTATACGACTGAAGTGGTTGTTTCAGGATTTAATGGCACCCTACAGATGCTTGATCGTCGTGAAGGTGCACCAATGGGCGGTGGCGCTCCACAATCTGCACCAAGCGCACCTCGAGCACAAGCACCTACACAAGACCCGATCACTCCTGTTGATAACGGTTTTGACGACGACATACCGTTCTGAACATAACCTCACACTTTTTGTAAAGTTTTAAACTATACAAACACCCAATTAAAGCCTTGCTGTAGCAAGGTTTTTTTTTGGCTCTAGCTCTCTTAAACTCTCTTGATACCGTGGTTATACATTCTAACCATACCCTTGAGACCATGATCACTTAACTTTGCCCATGGCTTGATATCTTGCTGATAGCCCTTATGCCAAGGCTGAATTATTTCGGTGTTAATCTTGGCCTGAGTATGGACAGATTGCGCATAATCTTTTGCCAGGGTTTGAGCAGCCATAGAGGTTCCAGCTGTTGAGATTGATGCGGTAACGGCCATCACCATGTTTTTAACTTTCATATCTTCTCCTATTTTTTTTAGCGGGTTATTTTCACTATACGCCTTATAACAAATAGATTCAAGTGCTTTAAAATATTGCAAAACCCACATATTTAAACATCAATAGGGATAATCATCCTATTCAGTATTCTTAATTAACCCTGTATGAATGATAAAAAAATAGCACAAATTTGGATTGATGCAGATGCTTGTCCAGTTGTTATTAAAGAGATTCTCTTTAAGGCAGCTGATCGCACTCGAACTCAAATAACGCTAGTGGCAAATCATGCACTACACTTACCACCCTCTAGTTATTTAAACTTTATTCAAGTAACTGCAGGGTTTGATGTGGCTGACAATGAAATTGTTAAGCGTATGCATGCAGGTGACTTGGTGATTACTAGCGACATTCCCTTGGCAGACGAAGTGATTACCAAAGGTGGGCTTGCGCTCAGCCCTAGAGGGGAATTATTCAGTGCAGATAACATCAAATCAAAACTCAGTATGCGAGATTTTATGGATGTGATACGCTCAAGTGGCGTACAAACAGGCGGTCCATCTACCTTAAGTCAAGCAGATCGACAAGCCTTTGCTAACCGCTTAGATCATTGGCTAAATCAGAATAAATCCTAGCGCCAAGTTGGCTTCATATACATACCTGGTGTCGCTTCTTCTGCCATAACCTTACCCGGCTCCATCATGGTTCGTATCCCTTGATCCATGCCTGGCACCATAAACGATGACTGTGGCTGTCGATACTGCTGCTGTGGTTGCACACCTGGATTAAATGGCATCATACTCATCCCGCCAAAAGGCTGTGTCGGTTGTGCTTGACGGGCTGAAGGAGTGTTCATTGCCCACGGCATTGGGTTGTACACAGGCTGAGCATATCTTTGTCTTGGCGCTGCATATCTCGAATTAGAGTATCTAGGCTGGGCATAACTTTGAGCACCCCACGGCATAGAATTGCCAAAAGGTTGCATTTGCGGCTGACTAAAGCCTTGTGCGCCAAATGGTGACATCATAGAAGATGGATTAGTAAAATTAGCATTCGACATCGTGCTGACAACTAGTGCCAATCCTAGGCAAGTTTTAATAATATGACGCCTTGTATTTTTCATGTTTAGCTCTCCTCAAGAATTAAATAGTGTGAGTTTGAACTATACACTGAGCGTGAGATAGATGTAGATTTTTTTCACTAAACAATAAAAAAAACCTGCGACAAGCAGGCTTTGTTTGGTGTGTTTTAACTTAATTTACTTAGTTTTTTTTCACCTGATCTCTTTCATCCCAATAATTTGCCTTATCCTTTAAAATCCAACGAACACCGCCCTTAGGGTTTTCAACATCGCCTTTATATCTTGGAATTAAATGCACATGCAAATGCTTAACACTTTGCCCTGCCATTTCACCATTGTTGACGCCAATGTTATAAGCATCTGGTTTAAACTCCTCATCAAGCAGTAATTTAGCCTTTTGTACAGCAATACCGATAGCTAGTAATTCCGCCTCAGTTGCCTCAAAATAGGTTGCAAAATGGCGCTTAGGAATCACTAACGTATGCCCAGGTGACGCGGGAAAATTATCAATAAAAGTAAGTGTTAAATCACACTCGCCAATGATTCTTTCTTGATTTCTTAATTTACAAAATAAACACTCTGTACTCATATTATTGCCCTAGGTTAAAGATGGATAATTCGGACAGATATTTTACCTCAAGCAAACATCGGGTATTTAAAGGCTTTAATTAATATGTGTTTAGACGTAAAAAAGCCGGCAATTAGCCGGCTCTTAAGTTAAAGCAACTTAGTCTTATTTAGTTGCTTCAGCTGCGGGTGTTGCGCTTGTTTCAGCAGTTGCCGGAATGGCTTGGTTGTAGCCATAATTCCAAGGTGCGCTATTCATATTCATTGGACCGAATGAATTCGAGCCCGTGTCCATACCAAACGGAGAGGTGCTAGTACCAAAATTAAACGGCTGATTATTGCCACCACGATTAAACGGACTGAAGTTCGAGTTAGTCTTCATTGGGCCAAAGTTATTACTATTGCCCCAAGGTGCATTATTAAAATTGCCACCGTTCATTGGCATATTCTTACTCCAATTACCATTGTTTGACCAAGGTGCATTGTTAAAATTTTGACCATTCCATGGTGTATTTCCCCAAGAGTTATTGTTCCATGGGCCATTATTCAAGTTGCCGAAATTATTGCCATTACTCCATGGTGTGTTACTACCAAAATTCATTGGATCGTTACTGTTCCAATTATTACTGAAAGCAGAAGCACTCAGTGCGACCGTCATTAATGTTGTTGCGATGATTTTTTTCATATTTTCCTCATTTTTTGTTAAGTTTATCTTGCGGGTGCTACATTATTCCAAGGGCCGTTATTCATCGGTCCAAACGAATTATTTCGGAAGTTAAGCGGCTGTGAATTTCCCCACGGCGCTTGATTCCAATTATTATTTTGCCAAGGTGTGTTATTACCCCATGGTCCATTATTACGCCAATTACGATTATTCCATGGTCCGTTGTTGTTACGCGGTCCATTGTTATTAAAGCCAGCGCCATTCCAAGGAGTGTTGTTGTTTGTATCAAACTCGTCCATCATATCATCCATTTCTTCACTAAACCAGTCTGGTGTGAATAGCGAATATGGATTATGCGCGATAAAACCATTATTAGCATTGTTGACATTGCTTCCACCCCAGCCATTATTGCCCCATGGAC
Source organism: Candidatus Thioglobus sp. (assembly GCA_018644675.1). Taxonomy (GTDB): domain Bacteria; phylum Pseudomonadota; class Gammaproteobacteria; order PS1; family Pseudothioglobaceae; genus Thioglobus_A. The sequence goes on along the minus strand of JABGQC010000020.1, from coordinate 301 downwards.
CATTACCAAAACCAGCTGATGCGCTAAGCGCTAATGTCATTAATGATACAGTTACTATCTTCTTCATACACCCTCCTCCTTATTGTTGTTTAATAATAAATCCTAATTATAAACCACTTAAAGCTATTGTTTGGACGAAAAAAAACCAGCAACTAGTGCTGGTTTTTTTTAAACTAACTAAAACTTACTTAGCTGGTGCAACTGGTGCTGTAGGCGCCTGAGTGTTGTTCCAAGGGTTGTTAAAGTTGTTGTATGGGTTGTAACCATTAAAGTTGTTATTGTTGTTCCAACCATTGTTGTT
>JABGQC010000019.1 GCA_018644675.1 Candidatus Thioglobus sp. | reverse complement strand
CTTGATTTAACCAATCATTGGGCGGGTTATTTTGCGTTGGTATTGTTTGTACTGGCGTATATTTTGGTGATGGTGGAAGAGTTTACTCACTTTAGAAAATCCAAACCTGTGATTTTAGTTGCTGGTGTGATTTGGGGTTTGATTGGTTGGGTCTATGCTTCACAAGGAATTGATCATTCAGCAGAAGTGGCTTTACGCCATAATTTACTCGAATATGCAGAGCTGTTTTTATTCTTACTCGTTGCCATGACCTACATTGAAGCCATGAAAGAAAGGCAAGTATTTGAGAGTTTGAAGGCTTGGTTAGTTTCAAAAGGCTTTACCTTTAGGCAGCTTTTTTGGATGACTGGATTTTTGGCATTTTTTATCTCACCGATTGCAGACAACTTAACAACAGCGCTCATCATGGGTGCAGTGGTGTTGGCGGTGGGCTCGAGCAATCCACGTTTTGTTTCAATCGCGATGATCAATATTGTGGTGGCTGCTAATGCTGGTGGCGCATTTAGTCCATTTGGCGATATCACTACGTTAATGGTTTGGCAAAAAGGTTTGGTAGAATTTTCTGAATTCTTTGTGCTATTCATCCCATCTCTTATTAACTTTATTATTCCTGCAGCTATTATGCATTTTGCTATTCAAAATGAAAAAGCTACTTCTTCCGGTGAAGTGGTTAATATCAAGATAGGCGGATTGATTAGTGTTGTACTATTCATATTGACAATTGTTACGGCAGTAAGCTTCCATAACTTCCTGCATTTACCACCAGCGATGGGCATGATGTTGGGTTTGAGCTACCTAATGGTGGCCGCATTCTTTATTCGTAAAATTGAAAAGCGCACCCAAGAAGATGCCTTTGATGTGTTTAGAAAAGTTGCTGGTGCCGAGTGGGATACACTATTATTCTTCTTTGGTGTTATCGTTAGTGTTGGTGGACTTGGTTTCATGGGCTACTTGGCCATGACATCAGAGATGATGTACGCCACACTGGGCGCAACTTACGCCAATATCTTGGTTGGCTTGTTATCTGCCGTGGTGGATAACATTCCGGTGATGTTTGCAGTGTTAACCATGAACCCTGAAATGTCGTTGGATCAGTGGCTATTAGTAACGCTAACTGCTGGTGTCGGTGGTAGTTTGTTATCAGTTGGCTCTGCTGCTGGTGTGGCACTTATGGGTCAATCAAAAGGCTTATACACCTTTGGCTCACACCTTAAGTGGATGCCGGTGATTGCACTGGGGTACGCAGCCAGTATTGTGACTCACATGTGGATGAGCGACATTCCATTTGGATAATATCTTATTAATTGATATTGGAAATACTGCTGTTAAATGGACGTTTAATGGCGAATATCATTCTGTTTTAACCGTCAACTTCAAACTTGATTTGTTGCCAAAAGCAGATCAAGTATTTGCGAGTTGTGTAGGTGATCAGTCTTTGTTGAGTGGCTTAAACAATGTTGTGTTTGCTACCTCATTTGATCAGTTTCAATCGTTTAAATCTGCTTATGACACACCTCAAGATTTAGGTGTGGATCGATTTTTAACCATGATTGGCGCTATGCACCATTACCCAGATCAAAATATTTTTCTGATTGATGCAGGCAGTGCGCTAACGTTTGATTTGGTACTTGCTAATGGCAAGCATCAGGGCGGGCTAATTATGCCGGGTTTGGGAGTTTTACGTCGAAGTTTTGAAAAGTTTTCTAGTAGTTCTAAACACTTGGTATTAGAAATGAATGCAGATAATACCAGCGATGCCTGGGAGTATGGCACGGCTCAGATGCTGATGAGTGTGATTAATCAGCAAATTGAGAGTCGTCTTGAGCAATATGGTGATTTGAAAATCTTGCTAACAGGCGGTGACGCTAAGGTAATTAACTATCGCCTTGCTCATCCGGTTGAAATTCAGCCGCATTTAGTTCTTGATGGGCTTGCGCTTTACGCACAAGCGTAGATAGCCTTGGTATAATGCATCTTTATTAATTTAACGCTACAATCAATGCAAGACAATCGAGTTTTATCCGGTATGCGACCAACAGGTCAGCTACATTTGGGCCATTATCATGGTGTTTTAAAAAATTGGCTTGAGCTTCAAAATGAGTATGACTCTTACTTTTTTGTGGCAGATTGGCACGCCTTTACTACGCATTACTCAGACAAAATAGATCTTGAAACGAATGTCATGGAAATGGTGGTTGATTGGTTAGCTGCAGGTGTTAATCCAAATACAGCCACAATTTTTGTTCAGTCAAAAGTGCCTGAGCATGCTGAGTTGCACCTGCTATTATCCATGACTACACCACTTTCTTGGTTAGAGCGTGTGCCGTCTTACAAAGATCAGCAACTTAAGCTTAAAACCAAAGATTTGGGGACGTATGGATTCTTAGGTTATCCGTTATTGCAAAGTGCTGATATCTTGATTTACAAAGCTGGACTGGTGCCAGTTGGTGAAGATCAGGTGGCGCATATTGAGCTGACACGTGAAGTAGCCAGACGCTTTAACCATATCTATGGTCGAGAAGTTGGCTTTGAAGATAAAGCAGAGGCGGCGATTGGCAAGATGGGTAAAAAACAAGCTAAGTTGTTCCGTTCATTGCGCAAAGCTTATCAAGAAACCGGCGATGATGAAGCCATGGTTAAGGCTCAAGCACTATTACAAGATCAGCAAAATATTAGGCTAAGTGATCGTGAGCGCCTAGCAGGCTATATTGAAGGTACGGGAAAAATTATTCTGCCAGAGCCTGAATCCTTACTGACTAAAGCCTCAAAAATGCCGGGTTTAGATGGGCAGAAAATGAGTAAATCTTATGGCAATACAATCTCTCTTAGAGATACTGCCGAGGATATCGAAACCAAAATTAAACGCATGCCAACAGATCCTGCTCGTATTAAGCTTACCGATGCCGGTGATCCAAACAAGTGCCCTGTATGGCAATTGCACCAGGTATATTCAGATGCACAAACATGTGACTGGGTAGTTGATAGTTGTGTCAATGCTAAAATGGGTTGTGTGGCATGTAAGCAGCCAGTAATTGAGTCAATTCAGGCGGAGTTGCTGCCAATGCAAGAGCGTATTGCCAAGTATCAAGCAGACCCAGACCTAATCAAACAGATTATTCATGAAGGGTCTGATAAAGCGCGAGGTGTTGCTCAAGAAACGATGGCAGAAGTGAGAGAATCAATGGGTATTACATACTAATTATGGCTGAAAGACTACAAAAATTAATCGCAACTGCTGGCTACGGCTCGCGTCGTTGGGCAGAAAGACTTATTGAGCAAGGGCGTATTGAAGTTAACAATAAAACAGCGCAAATTGGCGATAAGTGTGAGATTACTGATAAGGTAAAAATTGACGGCAGAAGTATTGATCTTGAGCGCTATCAAGAAGAGGAAACCAAGGTGCTTATTTTAAATAAGCAGGCCGGCGTAATTTGTTCTAATAAAGATGACGAAGGGCGTAAGAGTGTCTATAGTTTACTGCCTAAAGAGTCTCGCTGGGTGATGGTGGGTCGTCTAGATCTTAACACTTCGGGTTTGTTGTTGTTTACAAACAATGGTGATTTAGCTAATAAGCTCATGCATCCAAGCTCACAGATCGATCGTGAATACGCTGTTCGTGTGCTGGGTCAGGTTGAGAGTGAAGATATCCAAAAGCTAACCACCGGTATCGAGCTGGAAGATGGTATAGCAAAATTTAATCGCGTAACTATTGGGGGTGGCGAAGGGGCAAATCGTTGGTACAAAGTTGTACTAAAAGAGGGGCGTAAGCGTGAAGTAAGACGCCTTTGGGAGTCTTTAGGCTTTAAAGTTTCGCGCTTAATCCGCATTCGCTTTGGTGAAATTCGTTTGCCTGAAAATCTTAAAGCCAATCAATACGACTATTTAAAGCCGGGGCAAGTTAAGTTATTACTCAATTCTGTTAAACTTTAATTATAAAAACTTGATTCAAATCAAGTTTTATTGTTAGAATACTCTTGTTAATAATAAAAAAGAGGGTGTAATTATGATCATGAACGAGCTGAACAATGATGTTGTTTTTTATATGAGTGTTATGATGGTTGTTTTGACCGTTGCTGTTGGTATTGTTTTTGGTGTTGCCAAAGCAAAAATCAAGCCTTAGTTTTTAAAACGACCAAAACAGTTTTCGTTGTACATTTGCATTGGCTAAGATTTGCTTGGGCAGGATCGTACTAAATCCCGATAATTTTAAATTTATTTCTAGATTGTTGACTTAGGTCAATTATTTGAAAAGATTCTATTGATAGAATACTCCTGTTATTAACTATTAAATAAGAGGGGTTAGCTATGATTATGAACGAACTTAATACCGATACGGTTTTTTATATGAGCCTACTAATGGTCGCATTGGCCATTGTTAGTTTTATTATTTTTGTGATTGGCAGAAGATTTAAATACTTTAGAAAATAACCCTCTAAACCCTCTCTAAACTTATGTTATTTTCTTGTTAGTTACAACAAGAGGATTGATTATGCCCATGAATGAATTGAATACCGACGGGGTGTTTTGGATAGCGCTGCTTTTTGTTGTATCTTCTGTTGCTTTGGCGATTTATTTAAAGCTTTATTTATCCTCAAAAAAATAGCCTAATTTCTGATTCAACTCTTAATTTTCGTTTTCAAAAAACCAAGCCTATCACGTATAATGGTGCTTTTTAGTTTTTAAACTTTTAAGCATCAATGTCTGATTATAAACCCACCTTAAACCTACCTGCCACTAAGTTTGCAATGAAAGCAAATCTTGCAAATCGTGAAGGCGGATTTTTAAAAAAATGGCAAGATGATGATCTGTATGCTCAAATCCGAGCGCATAATCAAGGAAAGCCTCAATTTATACTTCACGACGGCCCTCCTTATGCAAACGGCGATATTCACATCGGCCATGCTGTTAATAAAGTTTTAAAAGATATTATTGTTAAATCAAAATCTTTGTCAGGATTTGATGCGCCTTATGTACCAGGTTGGGATTGTCACGGCTTACCAATTGAGTTAAATGTTGAGAAGAAAAAAGGTAAGGTTGGGGTTAAGATTGATGCGAATGCGTTTAGAGCAGAATGTCGCAAATATGCTGATGTTCAAGTTGCTAAGCAAAAGCTTGATTTTCAGCGTTTAGGTATTTTAGGAGATTGGAACAATCCCTACCTAACTAAAGATTTCCAATACGAAGCAGACATTGTTCGAGCTTTGGGCAAAATCGTTGATAACGGGCATGTTTCTAAAGGTTACAAGCCGGTGCACTGGTGTACGGAGTGTGGCTCAGCTTTGGCAGAGGCCGAGGTTGAATATAAAGATAAGCAATCAGACGCCATTGACGTTAAGTTTAGACTTATTGACGATGCTATTTTTAAAGTCGATAAGCCAGTGTTTGTGGTCATTTGGACAACAACTCCTTGGACGCTACCTGCCAATGAGGCTGTTGCATTGCACCCTGAGCTTAACTATGTATTAGCTGACACTGGGGATGAGTATTTATTATTAGCGCAAGATTTAGCAGAAGAAGCTCTGCTACGCTATGAACTGGCGTCAAATATTGCTAGCAATATATTTTCAGGCAGTGAGCTCGAAGGTTTGAAAGCGCAACATCCATTTTACGATAAACAAGTGCCAATTATTTTGGGTGATCATGTCACTACAGATGCGGGTACGGGCGCTGTTCATACGGCACCTGCTCATGGCCAAGAAGATTTTGTAGTTGGCAAGCAATACGATTTACCGGTTAATTGTCCGGTAGATGGCCGCGGCGTGTTTTTTGAAGATACTGAGCTATTAGCAGGTCAGTTTATTTTTAAAGCCAATGCCAGTGTTTTGGAGATTTTAAAATCTCATAACGCCCTAGTAAAGCATGAGCCATTAGTGCACTCTTACCCGCATTGCTGGCGCCACAAAACTCCAGTTATTTTCAGAGCAACACCACAATGGTTTGTCTCAATGCAAGATAACGGCTTGCGAGATGCGGTTAATGCACAAATTCCTAAGGTTGATTGGATTCCAGATTGGGGTAAGAAGCGTATCGAGCTAATGGTGGGTAATCGTCCTGATTGGTGTATCTCTCGTCAACGCTTTTGGGGTGTGCCAATCACCTTGTTTACACATAAACAGACGGGTGAATTACACCCTAATACACAAGCATTATTTGTTGAAATTTCAGCCATGATTGAACAAGGCGGAATCGAAGCTTGGTTTAATACAGATATTCAAGATTTGCTAGGTGCAGATGCTCAAGACTATGAAAAGGCCACCGATACGCTAGATGTTTGGTTTGATTCTGGTGTTAGTCATTTTGCAGTGCTTAAGGCAAGAGATGGTCTATCTGACGTTGCTGATTTATATTTAGAAGGCTCTGATCAGCATCGTGGATGGTTCCAGTCATCGCTTATTTCTTCAGTAGCCATTAATGGTAAGGCGCCTTATAAACAAGTATTAACCCATGGCTTTACCGTTGATAAAGACGGCAAAAAAATGAGTAAATCATTAGGCAATGTTATGAGCCCACAAAAGGTAGTGAACAATCTAGGTGCTGATATTTTGCGCTTGTGGATTGCTTCTACAGATTACACAGGAGAGATGACGGTTTCTGATGAAATTCTTAAGCGTTCAGCAGACTCGTACCGACGTATTCGTAATACCATGCGCTTTATGTTGGCCAATACCAGTGGCTTTAATCCTAACCAGCATGTTGTAAAGTTTGACGATATGCTTGATTTGGATAAGTGGATTGTTTCTAAAACAGTAGAGTTGCAGTCACAAATTTTAGAAGCTTATGAACACTATAATTTCCACCATGTTGTGCAGCTTATCTTAAATTTTTGTAGCAATGATTTGGGTGGGTTTTATCTAGATGTTATTAAGGATAGACAATACACTACACAAGAAGATTCCAGAGCAAGACGCAGTGCGCAAACGGCACTAAACCATATTCTTGAGGCAATGGTTAGGTGGCTATCCCCAGTGTTATCATTTACTGCTGAAGAAATTTGGCAAAACATGCCAAGTGAAAAGTCCAATAGTATTTTTCTAAATGAATGGTATCAAGGCTTGTCTGCTGGGTATGAGAATACCGCAATCGATACTGCTAGAAATATCAACCCATTTATTCGCAAACAAATGGAGCAAATGCGTGGCGACAAGATTATTGGTTCATCACTCGATGCAGAGGTAGATTTGTATTGTGATGAATCAACCTATCAAGCTTTGAGCCAGCTGGCTGACGAGCTAAGATTTGTGTTTATTACCTCTGATGCGCGTATTCATCCATTAGATGATAAAACCAGCGACTGTATCGAAGCAGGCGACGGTGTGTTTGTTAAGGTGAGTAAGTCAGAGCACGAGAAATGTGTGCGCTGTTGGCATCATCGTCAGGATGTTGGTGAAAATACCGAGCATGTTGAGTTGTGTGGCCGTTGTGTTGAGAATGTAGCCGGTCGTGGTGAGCGCAGAGAGTTTGCCTGATGAAAACACTGCAGCTTGATTTAGGGGTTAAATCTTATCCGATCTATATCGGTCAGGCGCTATTGTCTCAAGCAGAATTACTTACCCAGCATATTACTGGTAAGCAGGTGATGATTGTCACCAATACAACAGTTGCGCCATTATATTTAGAGCAAGTTAAATCATTATTGGCTTCGTTTAATGTTGCTGAAGTGCTATTACCTGATGGCGAGCAATACAAAAATCTAGATACGGTTAACTTGATTTTTGATGCATTATTAGAGAATCGATTTGATCGATCATGCACGCTAATCGCCCTAGGTGGCGGTGTTGTTGGAGATATGACTGGCTTTGCTGCGAGTAGTTATCAGCGCGGTGTAAATTTTATTCAAATCCCGACTACCTTGCTTTCTCAAGTCGATTCGAGTGTCGGTGGTAAAACCGGGGTTAATCATCCATTAGGCAAAAACATGATTGGTGCTTTTTATCAGCCAAAATGTGTGCTAATTGATGTTGATACGCTGGACACCTTGGATGATAGGCAATATTCTGCCGGCATGGCTGAGGTAATTAAATATGGTCTACTAGGTAATCTTGATTTTTTAACATTTTTGCAAGATAACATTCAAGGTTTAATGCGTAGAGATAAGGCTTTAATTACGCAATCGGTGTACCAATCTTGTGAGGACAAGGCTAATATTGTTGCTCAGGATGAGTTAGAATCAGGCAAAAGAGCGTTGTTAAATTTAGGTCATACCTTTGGCCATGCAATTGAAAATACACTGGGTTATGGTGTGTTTTTACACGGTGAAGCGATTTCAGTAGGCATGTTGATGGCGGCAAAATTATCCCAAATAGTGGGTGATTTAAATCAACAAGCTGTGGCCCAAGTTCAAGATTTATTAGAAAAATCTAATTTACCGATCAGTGTAGACGGTAAAATTAGCGCTTCTGAGTTCTTGTCAGCCATGAGTGTTGACAAGAAAGTGATCGATGGCAGTATTCGACTTGTTTTAATGAAGCGATTAGGTGAGGCTTATATTAGCGATTCATATCAAAAAGAGCAGTTAGATCAGGTAATTGGGGATTTTTGTTAACCACAACACAAAGGTAAAAAATGACAGACAATAAACAAAAACCAGAAGCAGTAAATGACGACGAGGTAATGATTACGTCGAGTATTTCTGAATTGGAAAAAATGCTTGAAAATGCAGATAAGCGTACTGATTCAAAATTTGAGCGTATGTTCTTACCTGCTTTGGCTGTTTTTAGTGCGATTATCATGGGATTCTTCATTGTTATTTATTCCATTACCAATGACATGACGCGTCTAGCGAATTCTATGGATCCAAATATGGGTGGCAACATGTCATCAATGGTTAATAGTATTGATAAGCTTGCGACTAATGTTGATCAAATGACGACTTCCGTGGCACAAATGCAAAAAAGCTTCTCCCGTGTGGAAAAAGACATGGATATCATTGCACTTAAGCTTAACTCACTAGACTCTATTGCTGTGGATTTAACTCAAGTTAGTGTGAAGATGGACTCATTGGAGCCAATGTTAATTAACATGGAAGAGATGAACAAAAACATGACAACTATGCAAGACTCTATGCAGTGGATGCAGCGTGATTTGAACATGTTGCGATCTTCATTCTCTAAGCCACTCAGAATCTTTAATAAGATTCCAATGCTATAGTTATGTCGCTATCTGAAGAGCAAGTTACACAAATTGCTTATTTAGCGCGCTTAACGTTAAGTGATGCTGAATTAAAAGACAACACAAAAGATTTAAATGCTATTTTGGGTTTAGCGGAGCAGTTGGGCGCTATTGAAACAGATGATATTGAGCCAATGGCACACCCATTACACATGACTCAACGCTTGCGAGCAGATGTAGTTACAGAGCAAGATCATTCTGATTTATTCCAATCTATTGCACCCAAGACAGGTAACAAGCATTATTTAGTGCCAACCGTTATCGAATAATATGAGTATTCATACCCAAACTATAGCCCAGCTTGCGCAAGGCTTAAAAGACAAAGAGTTTTCATCAGTTGAGTTAACTCAGCATTATTTAAAGCGCATTCAGCAGTCTGATCTAAATGCTTTTATTACGGTTACAGATGAGTTAGCCATGGCGCAAGCTCAAGCGGCAGATGAAAAAATTGCCAAGGGTGCTGGTAGCATCTTGACTGGCATCCCTTATGCACATAAAGATATTTTCTGCACACAAGGGGTTAAGACTTCCGCCGGCTCTAAAATGCTAGACAACTTTATTGCACCTTATGATGCAACAGTCTCTCATCAATTAAATCAAGCAGATACTGTCATGCTTGGCAAAGTTAACATGGATGAATTTGCCATGGGCTCAAGCAATGAAAACTCTTTTTATGGCGCGGTTAAAAATCCGTGGAACACTGACAAGATTCCAGGTGGATCGTCAGGTGGTTCAGCGGCAGCTGTTGCCGGCGGGTTAAGTTGTTTTGCAACGGGTACGGATACTGGTGGCTCTATTCGTCAACCTGCCAGCTTGTGTGGTATTACTGGATTAAAGCCCACTTATGGACGTGTTTCTAGATACGGCATGATTGCTTACGCCTCAAGCCTTGATCAGGCGGGGCCAATGACAAAAACTGCAGAAGATGCAGCTATTGTTTTAAATGCAATGGCAGGTTTTGATGAAAAAGACTCCACTTCTGCTGAGCAAGCTGTGCCTGATTACACAGCGAATTTAAATGATTCAGTCAAAGGGCTAACCATTGGTCTACCTAAAGAGTTTTTCTCTGAAGGTTTAGATGATGAAGTGGCCACTCAAGTGATGAATGCGGTGAAAGAATTTGAAGCTATGGGCGCAACTGTGAAAGAGATTTCACTACCTAATTCTGCCTACGCCATTCCAACTTATTATATTGTTGCACCGTGTGAATGTTCATCAAACTTATCGCGCTTAGATGGTGTGCGTTATGGATACCGTTGTGACAATCCTAAGGATTTAGAAGATTTGTATTTGCGCTCGCGCTCAGAAGGTTTTGGCGCAGAAGTTAAACGCCGAATTATGATTGGTGCGTATGCGCTATCAGCAGGATACTATGACGCGTACTATTTAAAAGCACAAAAGACCCGTCACTTAATTAGTGAAGACTTTAAAAAGGCCTTTAATGAGGTGGATGTAATTATGGGCCCAGTATCACCAACAACAGCATTTGACTTGGGTTCAGTTAAAGATCCGGTTTCAATGTATTTGGCTGATATTTATACACTGAGTGCTAACCTAGCAGGCCTTCCAGGGATGAGTATTCCAGCCGGGTTTTCAAATAAATTGCCGGTTGGCTTACAATTAATTGGCAACTATTGGTCTGAGTCAAAACTGCTTAATATTGCACACCAATTCCAACTACAAACTAATTGGCACCAACAAATGCCACAGGAGAATTAGCATGGAGTGGGAAACAGTTATTGGCCTTGAGATTCATGCGCAGTTAAGCACTAAATCTAAGATTTTTTCATCTGCCTCTACTGAATTTGGTCAAGCGCCTAATTCTCAAGCATGTGCAGTTGACTTGGGTCTTCCAGGTGTATTACCTGTATTAAATGTAGAGGCTGTAAATAAAGCTATTAAATTCGGCCTAGCGGTAAATGCACATATAAATCAACGTAATATTTTTGATCGTAAAAATTACTTTTACCCAGACTTACCAAAAGGTTACCAAATTTCACAGATGGACCTGCCAATTGTGGGTGAAGGGGAAATTGAAATTACCGTGGGTGATAACACCAAAGTAGTTGGTGTTACACGTGCTCATTTAGAAGAAGACGCGGGCAAGTCAGTCCATGATATGTTTAATGAATATACTGCGGTAGATCTTAACCGTGCTGGCACGCCACTGCTTGAAATAGTTTCTGAACCAGATATGCGTAGCGCTAAAGAGGCAGTTGCCTATGCCAAAAAAATCCATGCACTGGTTCAATATATTGGTATTTGTGATGGCAATATGCAAGAGGGATCTTTCCGTTGTGATGCCAACGTATCACTCCGCCCAATGGGCCAGGAAAAGCTAGGTACGCGAGCGGAGCTCAAAAATATAAACTCCTTTAAATTTTTAGAGCGCGCGATTAATCTTGAAGTTGAGCGTCAGCAAGACATCCTTGAAGAGGGTGGTCAAGTGGTGCAAGAAACACGTTTGTATGATGCTGTTAAACACGAAACTCGCTCTATGCGCTCAAAAGAAGAAGCGAATGACTACCGTTATTTCCCAGACCCAGACTTGCTACCGGTTGAGATTACAGATGAGCTAATGGCCTTAATAAAGTCCAGCTTACCTGAGCTTCCTGTTGAGAAAAAAGCGCGTTTTATAGCTGAGCTGGGTTTAAACGAATATGATGCAGATGTACTCACATCGCAAAAATCATTAGCTGATTATTTTGAAATTATGCTCAAGAACAACCAAGATAACGCCAAACTTTGCGCTAATTGGGTGATGGGAGAGTTGTCTGCGATGTTGAATAAAAACCAGTTAGAGATTGAGCAGTCGTTAGTATCTGCACAGGATTTGTCGCAACTAATCGTACGTATTGGTGATGACACTATTTCTGGAAAAATTGCCAAAGATGTGTTTAAGGCGATGTGGGAAGGTGAAGGCTCTGCCGATCAAATTATTGAATCAAAAGGTTTAAAGCAAATGACTGATACAGGCGCTATTGAAGCGATTGTTGATGAAATTATTGCGAATAATTCCCCTCAAGTTGAGCAGTTTAAATCTGGCAATGAAAAAATTCTAGGGTTTTTTGTTGGCCAGGCAATGAAAGTCACGCAGGGAAAAGCCAATCCAAAACTACTCAATCAATTACTTAGAGATAAGCTCAGTTAGAAAATGTTGAATTTTGCCAAGCTTGGCAGTGAATTTTCAACAAAGGTACAAACTCAGCCACTGGATCAGCCGTTTTTAATTCATAAAAATACCCAGCTTTATGCTGACTTGGGGCTGGTGTTGACTGATTCTGAACTGTTAAAGATTACTTCTGGTGAGGAAAAATTTGAACAGATAGAGCCTATCGCCAGTATTTATGCAGGCCATCAGTTTGGCCACTTCAACCCGCAATTAGGCGACGGACGTTCATGTTTAATTGCTCAGATAGAATCCAACGCTCCAGGTTCCAAAAGGGGCTATCAAGAATTATCACTCAAGGGTGCAGGTCCTACTCCATACTCTCGACAAGCAGATGGTCGAGCAGTCTTACGCTCTTCGATTCGTGAGTATTTGTGTTCAGCAGCCATGCAAGGGTTGAATATTTCCACCACACAAGCGCTAAGTTTAGTAGGTAGTTCAACAGAGGTTTATCGAGAAAATCTAGAAACAGCCGCTATTGTTATGCGTGTAGCACCAACACATATTCGTTTTGGTCATTTTGAATTATTTGCATCACGCGGGCAAATTGTACAAGTTAAAAAATTGGCCGATTTTGTTATTGAACAGCATTTTCCTGAGCTCCAAGGTGCGAAGGTGTATGAAAATTTTTTCTTAGAAGTGGTCAAGCGTACAGCGGTTATGATCGCTTCATGGCAGGCACAAGGCTTTGCACACGGAGTGATGAATACCGACAATATGTCCATATTAGGCTTGACTATGGATTATGGCCCATTTGGATTTTTAGAAACGTACGATACTTCATTTGTTTGTAATCATTCGGATCATGAAGGGCGTTATGCATTTGATCAACAGCCCAGTATTGGATTGTGGAACTTAACGCGTTTGGCTGACGCCTTGTCTAGTCTAATTGACACCAAGCAAGCTAAAGCTATTTTGCAAACTTATGAGCAGCAGCTAATCAAATCTTACTCGATGCTAATGCGACAAAAATTTGGACTCACTCAGCAACATGAGGGCGATCATCAATTGATTAATCAGTTTCTTGAGTTATTGCGAATACACAAAAAAGATTACACTAACTCTCTAAGGGGCTTGGCAGATCTTGAAAAATTATCAGCAGATGATAATTTTTCAAGTTGGCTGGTATTGTATGATCAGCGCCTTGCTGAGGAAAAAATTGAGCATAGGGTTGAGCTTATGAATAGTGTTAATCCAAAGTTTATTTTGCGTAATTATCTTGCAGAAGAGGCTATTCGAGAAGCTGAAGATCAAAAGCGTTATGATAAAATTTCTACCTTATTTAATTTACTGAGTAGTCCATTTGAGGCGCATTTAGGTTTTGAAAGCTATACCCAAAAGGCACCAAAGTGGGCTCAAGGTTTGAGTGTTAGCTGCTCTTCGTAACTTGAATTAAATCAATCCAACTAGTGCATAAGCCCAGTATTGAATGAACTTAGTAATGGGCAAAATAACTGTTTGAAAGACGCCTAAAAATAACAACCCTAGCAAAATAAACAGACCGTATGGCTCCAGCTGATCATACTGGTATGAAAATTTGGATGGTAATAATGAGCTAACCACGCGACCCCCATCAAGCGGTGGCAAGGGCAGTAGGTTTAACACCGCAAGCAGTAAGTTTATCTGAATGCCGACTTGCGCCATATCTGCTAAGAATTGTGATCCAGTATTCATGGCGATAAAAACAACAATAAGCCAGCCAGCTGCCATTATAAAATTACTCACCGGCCCGGCAATAGCCACCCAAAGCATATCCTGTTTTGGTGATCGAAGTGCACTGAAATTAACCGGCACAGGTTTGGCCCAACCAAAAACAAAGCCCGCTGTAAAATATAAAAAAGCCGGCACCACAATGGTGCCAACTAGATCAATATGCTTAATGGGATTGAGCGTTAGTCTGCCCATCATACGAGCACTATGATCTCCTAATAAAGAGGCAACCCAGCCGTGAGCAGTTTCATGCACAGTGATGGCAAACAACACAGGAATGGCATAAATTAATAGTGTCTGAATATCAATCATAATAAGGTCGCTCGGGTAAAATTAGCATAATTATTTAAAAGCACCAATTCATTTTATATGAAAACCACACAACTGTTAATTCCAACGCAAAAAGAAGCGCCGAATGATGCGCAAATTATCTCGCACCAATTAATGATCCGGTCCGGCCTTATTTCTAAGCTGGCTTCAGGCTTGTATTCGTATTTGCCCATGGGTGTAAGAGTGCTTAAAAAAGTTGAAAATATCATTCGTGAAGAAATGGATAAATCAGGCTCTCAAGAGGTGTTAATGCCAGTAACACAACCGGCAGAGCTTTGGCAAGAATCAGGCCGTTGGCACGAATATGGTCCAGAATTATTACGTTTTAATGATCGCCATGGCCGTGATTTTTGCCTAGGCCCGACACATGAAGAAGTTATTACCAATTTAGCCGCTCAGTATATTCGTAGTTATAAGCAGTTGCCAATGAGTTTTTACCAAGTTCAAACTAAATTCAGGGATGAAATTCGCCCTCGATTTGGCGTGATGCGCTCACGTGAATTTATCATGAAAGATGCCTATTCCTTTCATTTAGATCAGGATTCATTGCAACAAACATACGATTTAATGCACCAAACCTATTGTCGTATTTTTGATCGTCTAGGGCTTGATTATCGACCTGTGTTGGCAGATTCTGGCTCTATTGGTGGTGATGCTTCTCATGAGTTTCATGTGTTAGCGGATAGTGGCGAAGATGCAATTTGTTTTTCTGATGAATCGGGTTATGCCGCTAATATTGAAAAAGTTGCTTTTACCAAGCAAGCCCAAACTTGCACACCAACAGCACAACAAGAATCTGTTTTAACTAAGAAAAAAACCAGTATTGAACAAGTCTCTGAATTTTTGAAAGTAGAGCGTTCTCAGTGCATTAAAACATTAATTGTTAAAACAGCAGGCGGATTTAAGGCATTAGCCCTTCGCGGCGATCATGAGTTAAACGAAATTAAAGCGCATAATTTATTGGGTGAATTTGAACTGGCAACCGATGAAGAAATTAAGTCATTAGGCCTTAAAAAAGGATTTATTGGCATCAAAGGCTTAAGCATTGAGCTAATAGCTGACTATTCGGCCAGTATTTTATGTGATTTTGTTTGTGGTGCTAATGAGTGGGATCAGCATTTAATTGGCGCTAATTGGCAAGGTGTTGAGTTTGTTGAAGCTGATTTGCGTAATGCGCTTGAAGGTGATGAGTCTCCAGATGGACAAGGAAAATTAGTGATCAAACGTGGCATTGAAGTGGGCCATATTTTTCAATTGGGCGATAAGTATTCTAAAGCTATGAAAGCTAACGTGATTGGCGAATCTGGCAAAGCGGTAACCACCACTATGGGCTGTTACGGTATCGGAGTTACGCGTGTGATTGCAGCAGCTATTGAGCAAAATTATGATGATCGTGGTATTATTTTTCCCGAAGCCATCGCGCCGTTCCAAGTGGTCATCGTACCGATTAATTACAACAAATCAACTCGAGTGAAAGATTTGGCCGATAGTTTATATCAACAGTGTCTAGAAGCAGGTATTGAGGTGTTACTAGATGACCGTAAAGAGCGAGCTGGTATTATGTTTGCAGATTCTGAATTGTTAGGCATTCCACATAGAATGGTGCTGAGTGATACGCATGCAGATAATGGCAATGTTGAGTACAAGGCGAGAAATCGTGCTGATAAAATTGAAGTTGTCTACAGTGAGGCTTTGAGTTTTATTCAGTCTAAGTTAGCTTAATACTGAAGGATATATTATGACTTGGTGGCAACACATTATTCCCCAGCACGCTTTATCAAAGCTTATGTTTCGTTTTGCGCGTATTGAAAATGCTTGGATAAAAAACACTTTTACTCGCTGGATCATAAAATCTTATGGTGTTGATCTATCTGAAGCAGTGCGTGAGAATGTTGAAGATTATAAGCATTTTAATGATTTCTTTACTCGTGCACTTAAGCCTGGTGCGCGTGAAATTGGCTTGAGTGACATTGTGAGTCCTGTTGATGGAGTGGTTTCACAAGCTGACAATATTAGCCATGCAACAATTTTTCAGGCTAAAAATCATTACTATACGGTTTCAGCATTATTAGCTGGAGATTATCGCGCCGATCAGTTTGATGCAGGTCTGTTTGCCACAATATACCTGTCACCAAAAGACTATCATCGTATTCATATGCCTTATGATGGCAAGTTGATTTCTATGGATTATATTCCTGGCGACTTGTTTTCAGTGAATAAGGCAACTGTCGAAGGTGTGGATAATTTGTTTGCTAGAAATGAGCGAGTCGTGTGTTATTTTCAAACTCAATTCGGCTTATGTGCTTTTATTTTAGTAGGTGCTATTTTTGTTGGCTCTATGCAAACGGTTTGGGCAGGTCAAATTAACCCGCCGTATCAAAAGCAAGTACAGCATTTTGATTATTCAGACCAAAATATTGAGCTCAAAAAAGGCGAAGAGATGGGGCGCTTTAATATGGGTTCGACCATTATAATGCTAATGCCAAATCAGAAAAACCTGTTAAATTTAAACCCCGGACAGGCAGTTCGAATGGGTGAATCTTTAATTTAGTTTAGTGAGTTTGACTAATTTAATTGCTTGATCAGATATTTGTAAAATTTCAACTAAAATTTTTCCAATTTTTAGACTAACATCTCGCTTTGGAATGGTTTGTAATTCTTCCAAAATAAGACCGTTTAGGGTTTTGGCTTTTGCACTCGGTAGCTGAACATTAAGGAGTGCGTTTAACTCTCGCACGCTAATTCTAGGATCAACCAGATAGCTTCCATCCTCTTGCAAACTAATCTCATCGATGCATTCATTTTGATTGGAGGTAAACTGCCCTACAATTTCTTCTAAGATATCCTCAAGCACGATCAACCCGCGAACCTCTCCATACTCATCAACAATTAAGCCTAAACGTCTTTTTTGAGTTTGAAAATGCTCAAGCTGATGTGCAAGAGAAGTGCCTTCAGGGACAAAGTAAGGAGATCGAACTAGCGCCAAAACGTTGTCCATACTAAATTCTCCTTTAGCATAAAGGTTGACAATGTCACGCATATGTAGCACACCTGTAATGTTGTCACTAGAGCCGTCATAGGTAAGCAGGCGAGTATGTTGAATGCGCTCAAATTGCTTTAGGATTTCATCAGGTTTATTGATGTCAACACTGATAAGCTCATGTCTAGGAATCATAATGTCTTCAACTTTTACTTTTTCTAAATCAATGATGTTGAGCAGCATTTTTTGGTAATTTGAAGCAATAACAGGCTTGGCGTTACTCACCACCATGCGTAATTCTTCAGAGCTAATATCATCATTTTGTTGATGAGTATGAATGCCAAATAATTTTAGAATAAGAGTTGAAATTTGTGAAATAATCCAAACAAAGGGCTTAAAAAGTTTGATTAGTGCGCTAATAATAATAGAGGCTGGTAGGGCGACTTTTTCTGGATTTTTAGCGGCAAAAGTTTTTGGTGTGGTTTCAGCAAAAACCAAGATAACAAAGGTGAGTGTAAGTGATGCCAAGACAATAGAATCCTCTCCCCAAAGCTTAATAGCTAGAATGGTGGCAATACTGGAGGCAAAAATATTAACAAAATTATTGCCCAGTAAGATAGTGCCAATTAGATGGTCTGTGTCTTTTAATAAATGCTCAGTCCTTTTGGCATTTTTGTTGGTAGCGCTTAAAGCCTTCAGACGATAACGATTAATCGCCATCATCGACGTTTCAGTAGAAGAGAAAAAAGCAGAGACTAGTATCAAGCCAAAAAGCAGGACACTAAGCCAAAAAGTTGAAAGTGATTCCAATCAGTTGTGGTTTGGTTGAATAAGTTAAAGCTTAGTTTAATTTAAATGTTTAAAAGCATCAAGCCCTGGATAGATCGCTTTAGCACCTAATTGCTCTTCAATGCGCAAAAGACGATTGTATTTTGCCAATCGATCAGAGCGCGATAAAGAGCCAGTTTTGATTTGGCCGCAACCCGTTGCAACGGCCAAATCAGCAATGGTGGTATCTTCAGTTTCACCAGATCGGTGAGACATAACTGCTGTATAGCCTGCTGCATCAGCCATATCCATGGCTGCAAACGTTTCAGTAAGCGTACCAATCTGGTTAACCTTGATTAGGATAGAGTTGGCAATGTTGTTATCTATGCCTTGTTTTAAAATTTTGCTATTAGTTACAAATAAATCATCACCAACCAGTTGTACTTTGTCGCCTACTTTTTTAGTGAGCAAATCCCAACCTTCCCAGTCATTTTCATCCATACCATCTTCGATTGAAATAATAGGGTAGTTTTCAACCCAGTTGGCCAGGTAATCAACAAACTCTTGTGAAGTTAGGGATCTGTTTTCTGAAACAAGATTGTAAGTGCCATTTTTGTAAAATTCAGAACTGGCTGCATCAATACCGATAAAAATATCTTTTCCTGCTGTGTATCCAGCATTGGCAATTGCCTCTAAGATTACTTTAAGGGCATCTTCATTTGATGCAAGATCGGGTGCAAAGCCACCCTCGTCACCCACAGCTGTGTTCATGCCTTGAGCTTCTAAGACTGATTTTAAGTGATGGAATACTTCAGCGCCATAGCGTAGTGCTTCTTTAAAGCTTGGCGCGCCAGCAGGAATAATCATAAATTCTTGGATATCAACGCTATTATTAGCGTGCTCACCACCATTGATAATATTCATCATCGGCACAGGTAGCTGATAGTCATCACCTTGGTCAAGTGAATCATATAAAGGCTTGTGCTGTCTATTAGCGTTAGCATGTGCTGAAGCAAGTGATACAGCTAAAATGGCATTAGCACCCAATCTTGATTTTGTTTCAGTGCCGTCTAGGTCAATCATGGCTTGATCAATCTTGCTTAAATCTTCAATACCAAAACCAATAAGAGTTTCATTAATTTCAGTATTAACAAATTCTACTGCCTTTAAAACACCCTTGCCTAGGTAACGAGATTTGTCACCATCACGCAATTCTAAAGCCTCACGTTGACCTGTTGAAGCGCCAGAAGGCACCATAGCACTACCAATAGTGCCATCATCAAGAATAACATCTGCTTCAATGGTTGGGTTGCCTCTAGAGTCTAAGATTTCTCTTGCTTTGATTTGCTTAATTTTCACACTGATTCCTATTATTTTTATTCGAAGAATGATTTCATTTTACCAAAAAATGAGTCTGACTCAGGGTGATGTTTCTTGCCACATGAGTCAGAAAATTCCTCTAATAGTTGTTTTTGTTTTTTACTTAGGTTGACCGGTGTTTCCAATTTAACTTGGCAAATTAAATCACCTGTTCCACTACTACGAATAGCGGTAATACCTTTTCCTCGTAGTCTGAACTGTTTGCCAGTTTGAGTGCCAGCTGGAATTTTAATTTTTAATTTTCCGCTGAGTGTCGGTACTTCAATTGAGCCACCTAATGAAGCGGTTACAAAATCAATAGGCACCTCACAATACAAATCACTACCTTCACGCTGGAAGATTTCATGTGGTCTAACATGTACTTCTACGTACAAATCACCACTTTGACCCCCGCGAACACCGGCTTCACCTTCGCCGCTAAGACGAATACGGTTGCCCGTATCAACACCTGCTGGAATCTTGACCGATAACGTTTTTTGTTTGCGCACCACGCCTTGGCCACGACACGTGCCACACGGAGATTCAATTTTTTGACCTGTGCCAGAACAAGTCGGGCAAGGGCGTTGAACAGCAAAAAATCCTTGTTGCATTTGCACCTGTCCGGCGCCATGGCAAGTGCCACAAGTATTAACACTGGTACCCGGTTTGGCGCCTGTGCCAGAACAAGTATCGCAAGTCTCATTTTTAGGAATGCGAATCTTAACTGTTGTGCCTTCGGCCGCTTCTTTTAGGTCAACTTCTAAGTCGTAGCGTAGATCAGAGCCACGATTGTCTGCTTGCTGATGGCCGCCGCCACCAAAAATATCGCCAAAAATATCGCCAAAACCACCGCCGCCAAAACCGCCTCCACCACCAAATCCACCAGCGCCAGCACTACCATCAACACCTGCATGACCAAATTGGTCGTAAGCTTGACGTTTTTGCTCGTCTGAAAGAATGGCGTAAGCTTTTTGAATTTCTTTAAATTTTTCTTCAGCCGCTTCTTTATCGTCTGTATTCCGGTCAGGGTGATGTTTCATGGCCAAGCGTTTGTAAGCCTTTTTAATTTGCTTCTTATCTGCGCCTTTTTCAACACCTAGAACGTCATAATAATCTCTTTGTGACATAACTACCTTTTTATAAAGTTAAAAAACCTTCTTCAAATACTCAGATCTGAAGAAGGTTAGTGATTGATTTAGATCTTAAAGACTACTTGTCGTCTTTAACTTCTTCAAAGTCTGCATCAACCACATCATCGCCTGCATCCGTTGCTTGTGAAGCACTGCCGTCAGCTGATCCAGCTTTGGCTTGTGCTTTTTCAGCTAGAGGCTGTGCTTTTTCAGTTAACGCTTGTGATTTGGCATCAATAGCTTCCTTATCATCGCCTTTAACAGCTTCTTCAAGCTCGGTAATCGCTGCTTCAATTGAAGTTTTTTCATCTTCAGATACTTCTTCTTTAAGCTCTTCTAAGGTTTGCTTGGTAGAGTGGATTAAAGAATCTGCCATGTTTTTAGAAGTAACTAATTCTTGGAATTTTTTATCTTCATCTGCATGCGCTTCAGCATCTTTAATCATTTTTTCAACTTCTTCATCACTCAAGCCACTTGATGCCTTAATTGTGATTGATTGCTCTTTGCCAGTGTTTTTATCCTTAGCAGAAACATTCAAAATACCATCAGAGTCAATGTCTAGTGTCACCTCAATTTGAGGCGTTCCTTTAGGTGCTGCATCAATACCTTCTAGGTTGAATTGCCCTAGAGATTTGTTAGCACTTGCTACTTCACGCTCACCTTGTAGTACATGAACAGTAACAGCAGACTGATTATCAGCCGCAGTTGAGAAAGTTTGCGAAGCATTTGTTGGAATGGTTGTATTCTTTTCAATTAGCTTAGTCATCACACCACCCATAGTCTCAATACCTAGAGATAATGGTGTTACGTCAAGTAGTAACACATCCTTAACATCGCCACCTAATACACCCGCCTGGATTGCCGCACCCATTGCAACTGCTTCATCTGGGTTGACATCTTTTTTAGGCTCTTTGCCGAAAAATTCTTGTACTTTTTCCTGCACCTTAGGCATACGTGTTGAGCCACCAACAATGATCACTTCATCAATGTCACTAGCTGAAAGGTCAGCATCATTTAGTGCGATTTGACAAGGATCAATTGAGCGTTGAATTAAATCTGCTACTAACGACTCTAGCTTGGCACGTGTAATTTTAATATTCATGTGCTTAGGACCAGAAGCATCAGCCGTTACATATGGAAGGTTTACTTCTGTTTGCTCAGATGAAGATAATTCAATCTTGGCTTTTTCTGCTGCTTCTTTTAAGCGCTGAAGAGCCATTGGATCGTTCTTTAAGTTAACGCCTTGCTCTTTTTCAAATTCTTCAACTAAATAGCCGATAATGCGTTGGTCAAAATCTTCACCACCTAAGAATGTATCGCCATTAGTAGACAATACTTCAAAGTGTTTTTCACCATCGATATCTTCCATTTCAATGATTGATACATCAAATGTACCGCCACCTAAATCATAAACAGCAACGGTTTTGTCACCAGTAAGTTTGTCTACACCATAAGCCAATGCTGCTGCTGTTGGCTCATTAATAATACGCTTGACATTAAGACCGGCAATCTTACCTGCATCTTTAGTTGCTTGACGTTGTGAATCGTTAAAGTAAGCAGGAACAGTAATAACTGCTTCTGTTACTGTTTCACCCAGGTAGTCTTCAGCTGTTTTTTTCATTTTGCCAATAACTTTTGCTGAGATTTCTGGTGCTGCCATTTTAGTGCCGTTAACTTCAACCCAAGCATCGCCATTGTCAGCT
The DNA here is from genome assembly GCA_018644675.1 of Candidatus Thioglobus sp. Lineage (GTDB taxonomy): Bacteria > Pseudomonadota > Gammaproteobacteria > PS1 > Pseudothioglobaceae > Thioglobus_A. Next base: position 8,581 of record JABGQC010000019.1, on the reverse strand, counting down.
TTAACAATTTTATAAGGCACAAGATCGATATCTTTTTGCACTGCATCTTCTTCAAAACGACGACCGATTAAACGCTTAATGGCGTACAGAGTGTTTTCAGGGTTGGTTACTGCTTGACGCTTTGCAGACTGACCAACTAAAACTTCTTCTGAATCTTTTGGAAAAGCGATGATTGATGGGGTGGTGCGATCACCTTCTGAATTTTCAATAATCTTAATGTTGCTACCATCCATAATGGCCACACACGAATTTGTTGTTCCTAAGTCAATACCGATAATCTTTGACATTTTTCTTACTCCTTGTATTTGATATACCCCCTATATAGGGGTAAGTATTTTTAATTCAAGCAGTAGAAGGGTAAAAAAATTAAAGACGTGATTTAAGTAGTTTTTCCACAGTTTCAGGCACGAAGTGACTAACATCACCTCCTAAGGATAAAATTTCTCTAACCAGTGAAGAAGAGATATTGGCGTATTGTTCTGCCGGTGTCATGAACAGAGTTTCGATATTGGTATTTAAATGTTTGTTCATGCCAGAGAGTTGGAATTCGTACTCAAAATCACTCACCGCACGCAAGCCACGCAAGATAACTTGAGCATTTTGTGATTGAGCGAAGTCAACCAAGAGGGTGTTAAAGCTCAGTACTTTAATGTTATCAATATCCTTTAAGATTTCTTTAGAAAGGCTAATGCGCTCCTCAATGGTCAAAAAAGCAGACTTTTTACTATTTTGAGTAATGCCAATAATTACTTCATCAAACAGCTTGCTAGCACGTTTAATCAGATCAATATGGCCATTGGTAATCGGATCAAAAGAACCTGGATAAATGGCGATTTTTTTTGTCATAAGTGTACTTAGTGGAAATTTAGACTCATAATACCTCAATTAGGCAATAGTGTACTTGTCCTGAGTGTTTTTGTTGGTTGATTTTGATTTTTTGCGAAATTTCTTGATTTAAAAAAACATCAGTAATGGCAAACTCAGATTCTATATAGAGTTTGCATCCTAAAGTCAAAAAACCACCTGCTGAGAGGCGATTTAGCGTATTTTCTAGGATTTTTTGATGAAAAGGTGGGTCAAGTAAGACAAAATCAAAGGTTTGCGAGGGTTTTTTGGATAAAAAATCCAAAGCATCACCGTGAATAACTCGATGATTATCCGATTTTAAGTTTTTCCGATTTTTTTCTAAATTTTGAAAGGCATTTGAATCTTTTTCAAGACTGATAACTTGTCCAGCACCTCGAGAGATTGCTTCAAAACTTAGTGCACCACTGCCCGCAAATAAATCCAAAAAAACCTTATTACTCAATTCAAACTGAATCCAGTTAAATAAGGTTTCTCGAACTTTGTTTGGGGTGGGTCTTAGACCAGGTGCATCAGGAAAGCTAAATTTTCTACCCCGATGCTCTCCACCAATTATTTGAAATTGATTGGTGGCTTTACTCAAAAGTTACTTGCGATATGCGTCGTAAGATTCTTGCAATTCTTTTTTAGCTTCTTGTGCATCGCCCCAGCCATCAATTTCAACCCACTTGCCAGCGTCTAGGTCTTTGTAGTAGCGGAAGAAATGCTCGATTTGATCTTTAAGATTTGCGCCAACATCATCAATACATTTAATATCGTGATATGACTTACAAAGTTTATCCGTTGGTACGGCTAAGATTTTTGAGTCCTTACCAGCTTCATCAGTCATACGCAGTACGCCAATCGGGCGAGCAGTGATAACTGAGTCATGAATTAGTGGAAAAGGGGTGATGACTAAAACATCAGCCGGATCACCGTCGTCCGCTAGGGTTTCTGGAACAAAGCCATAATTACACGGGTAGAACATCGGTGTAGAAATGAAGCGATCAACGAACATGGCGCCAGTTTCTTTATCGATTTCATATTTTACTGGCGATGAATTTGCCGGGATTTCAATAATAACATTAACCTCTTCAGGTAAGTTTCCTGCCGATACGGGTTTAAGACTGTTTTGCATTTTCCAACTCCTCTTTTAGAATGTGATGGCGCCAACCGGTTAAAAAACTAACTGATTGGTCGCCACGAATAAATTTCATTAATGTTTTACCATTAGCGATAATCGTTTCGTCTAGATTATACTGAACTGCGATTTTTTTGATGAGTTTTTGCAGTTCATTTTTTTGTTGTTTTTCACTTTTGCTAGGCACTTGGTGTGTATCAATCTGAATACGTGTTTGCACTAGCTGGGTTTGTTGAGATAAAAACTCATCAAAGTGTGTTTTCTCTTGATCAGACATCTTTGCTTTATTAAGGCTATGATCAATGAGTTGATCATCACTCATAATCCATTTTCTAGGTTTGTTGCGCTCAATAGCTTGTGACTCTCGCCAAGCAGCGAGTTGCGCAGCTTTTTGGTGGCTACTTTTTGGTAGGCGTGACAAACCTTTTATTTTTTGCCAAGCTTGTTCAAGATTTGGCGAGTATAAATTGATATTTGCCAAATCTGAACCGTCTTGCATCAACCAGTTGAGTTTATTCTCAGTCGTGAGTTGATCCTTTAATTGTGCATAATTTTTAATCAAATAACGCACATCGTCTAGTGCATATTCAATGGCCTCTTCTGGCAGTGGACGCGTGGTCCAATCCAAGCGTGTATAGGCTTTATCTAGTACAATGCCTTGTAAGACTTCAGTGAGATTTTGGTAAGAAATTTGCGCCGGATGGTTAAGAAAGTGGGCGGCGATTTGGGTGTCAAACAGCTGGATTGGTAAGCGTTTTGAAAGATAGTATAAGGCTTCAATATCTTGACGAGCTGAGTGTACAATCCAGACACACTCTGGCTGGTAGAGTTTATCAAACAACGGCTCAAGATCTTCAATAGCCAAAATATCAATACATTCAGCAGTGTGCTGCGTGGCGATTTGCACCAGGCATAAAATAGGATAAAAGGTATCAATACGTTTAAATTCAGTATCAATGGCCAAGTGCGTCTCTGTCTCGATAGAGCTAAGAAAATGGGTTAGTTGCTGTTGTGTTTGAATCATTGTTGTATTTTAGCAACAAGTAACGATACTGCTGGTTTATTTATGAGATAATTCCAAGCAATTAGTCAATCGCATAATAATAGTTAATGACGACCCGTCAACAAAAAAACTTTATAAAATCGCCACCCGCTTGGTTTTGGGCGTCAGTCTTTATTCTATCTATTTCAGGTACCTTTTATTTGGGCCTAAACCCTGAGTTAATTGAAAATTGGTGGGGATATTTGGTTGGCTATAATGTTGTCTTAACTATAACTGCCATTTATTATATCTATACCGATATACGTCGATTAAAGCGCGATATGGGTAGTGACATTGTTGGCTCAAAATTCACCTGGTCATTTATTAAAATTGTACCTATGTTGGTCATTGTTCCGGTGTTGTCGTTTTATATATTTTCATTTCAAACGATTCAAAACAATGTCGCTGATTCTGAAAATACCTTTGATGCCTTTAGTAAAAACTTTATCCATCAAGTAGATGGGTTGTACGAAGGCGTGCAAGCCGTGAGAACTGAGCGCTATACACAGCAAACCAAACGCCTGTTAACACTCATTACCTCATTTGGTGATTTTAAGAAAGAGTCGGAAAACTATCGCCAGAGTATGCAAGTCTTTTTAGAGGGCTTAATTGACAAAGGTTGGGCTTGTCAAATTACCCTATTGGATGATCAAGAGGAAGTTATCGCAAAAACAGCTGATGTGTCCAATTGTATGGCAGTTGAAGATCAGCCATTACCAGGCTCTCAGCCAAGAACCATTAACGAGGATAGTGCGACCAACGTTATCCAAGTGAAAATGTCCACACGTTTTATTACCCGATCAGCTGACAAGGGTTTTTTTGTTGTAGATGCGGTATATGCAGCTGACCCAGGGTTGTTAGGATTTTTATCTCAAGTTGAAGCGTTTACTGAAAGAACCAAAAATATTGACTTTGACTTAAACACCTCGATCACGCAAAAACGTTTTATGATTGATTTCTCTTCCACCATCTTACTGGCCGTATTAAGTGCATTGATGCTGGTTTTTCGTATGATTGAGAAGTTGATGAGACCACTTAATAATTTATCGCTTGCCACTCGAGAAATGGCTAAAGGTAATTACGGTGTACGTATTGAACAAAGTAAAGACAGCGATGATGTGCGCTTATTGATTGACCAATTTAACATCATGTCTAGAAAAATTAAAACCTCTCAAGAGGGTCTGGATACGCACAATCTTTATTTAGAAACCATTCTAAAATATTCTTATGGTGTTATTGCATTGGACAAAAACAAAGATATTCGACTGATTAATCCGATCATTGGAGAAATGTTTAACATTCAAAATGAGCAGTCTTTTGTGGGCGGAAATTGCTCAAAAATTAGCAAAAAATATCCACAGCTGGCGGCTTTATTCGCATTAACTGCTGACAAGTTTAAAGCACAACAAAGTGAATGGAATGAGGAGCTTGAGCTAAGCTTGCTTGATCGGCATTTGCTTTTATCATGCCAGGGTGCCAAGCTTGAAAGTCATGAAAAAACATTGGGTTACGTGATTATCATTAAAGATATTTCCAGACTTAATCGCGCCCAAAAGAAAGCTGCTTGGGGTGAGGTGGCTGTGCGTATGGCACATGAAATTAAAAATCCATTGACGCCTATTTTGCTCTCAGCACAGCGTCTGCGTAATCGATTTATGAACTCTTTGCAAGATCGTGATCTAGAAGTAATTGACAAAACTACCAGCACTATTATTGATCAAGTGCAATCCATGGACTTAATGGTGAGCGCTTTTGCTGATTATGCTAACACCCCTCAAATTGAGCGAAAGCTGGGCAACCTAAATGAAATTGTAAATCAGTCGATTTCTTTGTATGACTCACAAGAAGGTTTGGATATTACCTTTAACTTAGCTGAGGATATTCCGTTACTACTTCTAGATTCGGTTAGTCTTTCTAGAGTGTTAATTAACCTAGTTAAAAATTCGGCAGAATCCTCACCTGATAGTGACACCAAAGTAAAGATCGCCACGCAGTATTTACCTAAGAAAAAAATAGTGCGTTTAAGTGTGGTGGATAATGGTGAGGGGTTTGATGAAGAAGTGTTAGATCGCGTTTTCGAGCCTTATGTCACCACCAAGGTCAAAGGTAGTGGCTTGGGGATGGCCATTGTTCAAAATATTGTTGAACAGCACGATGCTCGAATATTTGCTGCCAATGTAAAACCACACGGCGCCAAGGTTACAATTGAATTTGATTATCAAGCATAAGGATAAAGGGGAAAAGACAATGAACGAAACAAATATCATCGGCAGAATTCTAATTATTGATGACGAAAGCATCAATGCAGAAACCATGATGGATACCTTAGAGGATGTTAATTATCAGGTGAGTTTGGCGGCGAATGCTCAGCAAGCTAAAGCCATTATTCAAGAGCAAGATTTTGACTTGGTAATGATGGATGTCTGGATGCCGGGCCAAGATGGCATGTCACTGCTAGAGGAGTGGATTCAAGCAGGGTTTTCAACCCCTATTGTTATGATGTCAGGCCATGCAGAGCATAAAGATGTGGTGAAAGCCATTAAGATTGGTGCGGTTGACTTCTTGAAAAAACCCCTGCATGACATCTTGCCATTAGTGCGTAGACTTTTGTCAGAGCGAGCGATTGAAAGCAATGATATTACCGGGATTGATTTTGACGCACCTTTAAAGGTGGCTAGAAATATTTTTGAAAAAGAGTATTTTAATCATCACTTGCAGCAAAATAACCATAATATTGCCGCTGTTGCAGTTTTGGCAGGGTTGGAGCGAACAACACTCTATCGCAAATTAAAAGATTTAGGAATCGATAAAAACAAGGCTTAATCATGAAAATTTTAATTTTAGGTGCTGGCCAAGTTGGCTCTACATTGGCCAGATATCTTAGTGAAGATAGTGATAACGACATTACCATTATTGATAAAGATGAGACTAACTTATTAGACTTGCAACGTCATCTAGATATCAAAACAATTTGTGGTCAAGCCTCATATCCTAATATTCTAGAAGATGCCGATATTCGCAACATGAATATGGTGATTGCGGTAACTAAGTCTGATGAAGACAATATGCTTGCTTGTCAAATGGCACATACACTTTATCAAGTGGACAAAAAAATTGCCCGCGTTCGCACAGCAGAATACTTGCACAGAAAAGAATTATTTTCCAATGATGCCATTCCTATTGACTTTATTATCACCCCTGAAGGCTTGGTGACTAACTACATTAAGCGTGTGGTCGAGGAGCCAGGATCAGAGCAAGTATTCGAATTTGAAAATGGATTGGTGCAATTAGTTGAAACTCGCGCTTATGCTGGTACGCCTATTGTGGGGCGTCCAATCAAAGAGTTGCATAAACATCTACCAAAGATCCGTATGCGTATTGTGAGTTTATACCGCAATGGTCGAGCCATTCCCGCCTATGGAGATACCGTTATTAAAGATGGTGACCGAGTTTACTTTGTGACCAAGAAAAGCGGTGTATCTAAAGTGTTGAAAGAATTTAGACGCTTGGATAAGTCTTATAGGAATATTATTATTGCCGGTGGTGGTCGCATTGGCCTTAATTTAGCCAAACATCTTGAGTCAAATCACCATGTGCGCATCATTGAAATGAATCAAGAGCGAGTTAAGAAGATTGCAGATGAACTAGACAATGTGTTAGTGTTGCGAGGCAATGCTTCTGATGAAGAGTTGTTGCTAGAAGAGGGGATTGAGAATACTGATCTGTTCTTGGCATTGACCGACTCTGATGAAATTAATGTGATTGTTTCTATTCTAGCAAAGCGTCTGGGCGCACATAAAACCGTCGCCCTAGTTAAGCGTAATGTTTATGAAGATCTGGCTGAGCAAAGTGAGGATGTGGATATGGTCATTTCACCAGACCAAATCACCACCAGTGGTATTTTGGCGCATATTCGCAAGGGTGATACAATGATGGTGCATTCTTTACGTCAGGGTAAATCAGAGGCGATTGAGGTTATTGTTCATGGCGATAAACAGCATTCAGATGTGGTGGGTAGATCCATTGAAGAAATCAAACTGCCAGACGGAGTGGTGGTTGGCTCTATTGTGCGTGATAATGAAGTTATTATGGGTTCAAGAAAGTTAGTAATTGAAGAGGGTGATCATGTACTTCTGGTGTTAACAGATGTTAATAAAATCCATGATGTTGAAAAAATGTTTGCAGGCTATTCAGATTAAACTAGGATAAATTATGCAATTTAGTATTGTTTTTAAAACCATTGGTCTGTTGTTGATGGTGTTTAGTCTGACCCAGCTACCACCTATTGTTGTGGATACTATTTACCAGCAACAAGAAGCATCTTCATTTTTAGCAGCATTCGCACTAACATTCATCAGTGGATTGTTGTTTTATCTGCCTTTTAGAAAGTCCACTAAAGATTTTAGAATTCGCGAAGGTGTTTTGGTGGTGGTAAGTTTTTGGTTTGTTTTGTCTTTATTTGCAACAACCCCATTTTTACTTTCAGAATCATTGAGCATGGGTTTTTCAGATGCCTTTTTTGAATCTATGTCGGGCTTAACTACCACGGGTGCTACTGTATTGTCGGGGCTTGATGATCTGCCAATGGCTATTTTGTACTATCGTCAGCAATTACAATGGCTGGGTGGTATGGGTATTATTGTTTTGGCAGTGGCTATTTTGCCTATGCTGGGTGTGGGCGGTATGGAGCTATATCATGCAGAGTCTAGCGGTATTTCAAAAGACAGGCTAACACCTAAACTAACCCAAACTGCTAAAGCCTTGTGGAAAATTTATTTGAGCTTTACAGTTGTGTGTGCCGTGGCATATTATTTGGCAGGCATGAGTATTTTTGATGCGATTGGACATAGTTATTCCACCGTTGCCATTGGTGGATTTTCAACACATGATTTATCCATTGGCTACTTTGACTCGGTTACTGTTGAATCGGTAGCCATTGTATTTATGTTCTTAGCAGGGATTAATTTCTCTTTACATTTCTTTGTGTGGCGCAAGAAAAATATTTTGGAATTTTTTAAAGACTCTGAGTTTAAAGCCTATCTTTTAGTGTTAAGTTTTTTAAGTGTTTTAATTGTTGGCTATTTGTGGAATTCTGGCTATTATCAAACCCCAGAGGGCGCACTTAGATATGGTATTTTTCAGGGTGTTTCGATGGCTACTACAACAGGGTTTGCATCGGTTGATTTTTCACTTTGGCCATTTATGCTGCCAGTATTATTAATTTTTGCCAGTTTTGTGGGCGCTTGTGCAGGCTCAACGGGTGGCGGTATTAAAGTTGTTAGAGTACTGCTCATGTTTAAACTCGCCATGAAAGAAATTAAAAAGTTTATCCATCCCAATGCACAGATTAATATCAAGCTTAATCAGCGCAGTGTTGCCGAAAGCACCTTGGTGTCTGTTTGGGGTTTTTTCTCACTATATGTCATTGCCTTTATTTTTATCATGATTGCCTTAATGTTCACAGGCATGGATCAGGTAACCAGCTTTTCTGCAACTGCTGCCAGTATTAATAACCTTGGTCCAGGACTGGGTGATGTGGCGCAAAACTACGGCGC
>JABGQC010000018.1:19636-31281 GCA_018644675.1 Candidatus Thioglobus sp. | reverse complement strand
TGTTAAAAAGCAGCTTGAAGAAGCTGGTGCTAGCGTAGAACTTAAGTAATAAGTTCAGCGTAAAAACCCAAAATCCCCACTAGGGGATTTTGGTGTTTATTGCATAAGCACTCTTAATTGAGTGCAATTTCAACCGATTACTTTATTTAAGTAATGGGTTGGTTTTATTTTAAGAAGAATAACTTCTTAAACGAATTAGATCGACTAATACGAGGTATTTATGGCTTATTCATTTACGGAAAAAAAGCGCATTAGAAATAATTTTGGTTCAAGAGCATCAATCTTGCAAGAGCCAGATTTGCTAGCTATCCAAATTGATTCTTTTAACAGTTTTATTCAAGCTGGTAACGATAGTAAAGAAGATGTTGGATTACAAGCGGTGTTTCAATCTGTTTTTCCAATTACAGCAGTTAACGGCTATGCCGAAATTGAGTATGTAGATTATGAATTACAAGAGCCTAAGTTTAACGTAGAGGAGTGTAAGTTACGTGGTGTAACTTTTGCCTCTACATTACGCGTTAAACTTAACCTGGTATTGTTCGATAAAAATGGCTCTACGCTTAAGAAGAAGCGTAAAGTTAAGCAGATCATTGAAGAAGATGTTTACTTAGGGCAATTGCCTTTAATGACAGATACAGGTACCTTTGTTATCAATGGTACAGAGCGTGTTGTGGTTTCTCAACTGCATAGATCTCCGGGTGTTATTTTTGAACATGACAAGGGTAAGACACACTCATCAGGCAAGATCTTGTTCTCTTCTCGCGTTATTCCTTACCGTGGCTCATGGTTGGATTTTGAGTTTGATCATCATGAACATTTATATGTTCGAATCGATCGTCGTCGTAAATTACCAGTGACAACATTGCTTCGTGCAATGGGTCTATCTAGTGCTGAGATTCTAGATACTTTCTTTGAAAGTTCTTCGGTAAAAATGAAGGCTAAGTCATGTGATTTAGGTATTAAGCCATCACGCCTACGAGGCACTATTGCTGAATTTGACATTCTGTCCGGCAAAGATGTTGTGGTTGAAAAAGGTCGCCGTATTACTGCTAAGCACGTAAAGATTTTAGACGCTGCGGGTGTTAAGTCTATCAATGCACCATTAGAGTCTTTAATTGATAAAGTTATTTCAAATGACATTGTGGATACGGAAACTGGTGAAATCCTAATTGCAACCAATACGGTTGTTTCTGAAGATATTCTTGAAGTGCTGGTCTCAAACAAAGTTAAGAAGTTTGATGTTCTACATATTAATGAGTCTGAAACAGGTGCTTATATTTCAGACACATTGCGTCTAGATGACACTCAAACTGAGATTGAGGCGCGCATGAGTATTTATCATGTGATGCGTCCTGGAGAGCCTGCTACTGAAGATGCGGTTAATTTATTATTTAACAACTTATTCTTTAAGAATGATCGCTACGACCTTTCTAAAGTTGGCCGTATGAAGCTTAATCGTCGTTTGGGTGTAGAGTCTGAAACAGGCGAGCATGTATTGACCAATGAAGATATTTTAAGCGTGATCAAATTGCTAATTGATATCAAAGATGGTAATGATTCTGTTGATGATGTTGATACCTTGGCAAACCGTCGTGTAAGAGCGATTGGTGAAATGATTGAGAACCAGTTTAGGATTGGTTTAGTTCGTGTTGAGAAGGCTGTTAGAGAGGGTTTAAATTTAGCAGAAACTGACGAATTAACTCCGCAAGATTTGATTAACTCTAAGCCAGTATCGGCCTCAGTTAGAGAGTTTTTCGGTTCATCGCAGTTATCACAATTTATGGATCAAGTTAATCCATTGTCAGGTGTTACTCATAAGCGCCGTATTTCGGCCTTAGGTCCTGGCGGATTAACCCGTGAACGTGCTGGTTTTGAAGTTCGAGATGTACACCCATCACATTACGGTCGTCTATGTCCTATTGAAACACCGGAAGGGCCAAATATTGGCTTGATTAACACATTGGCCGTTTACGCGAAAACCAATGACTACGGATTCCTTGAAACACCTTATCAGGTTGTTAAAAAAGGTAAGGTAACAGACGAAATTATCTACGTATCAGCTATTGATGAAATTGCTCATACCATTGCACAGGCTAATGCAACTGTTGATTCTAAAGGTCAATTGATGGATGACTTAATTTCTTGCCGAAATAAAAATGAGTTTGTTCTGGTTAATTCAGACGAAGTAACTCTAATTGATATTGACTCTAAGCAAATTTCATCAGTAGCAGCATCACTCATTCCATTCCTTGAGCATGATGATGCAAACCGTGCACTTATGGGATCTAACATGCAACGTCAAGCGGTACCTACATTGCGCGCTGAAAAGCCACTAGTAGGAACAGGTATTGAGCGTGTTGTAGCAACAGATTCTCGTGTTTGTGTAACTGCAAAGCATGGCGGTGTTGTTGAGGCAGTTGACGCTTCTCGTATTGTAATCCGAGTTGATTCTAAAGAGACAGTAGCGGGCGAGTTAGGTGTTGATATTTACAACCTAACTAAGTACGCACGTTCTAATCAAAATACTTGTATTAATCAAAAACCATTGGTGAAAGTTGGTGACAAGATTACCAAAAGTGATGTATTGGCAGATGGCCCTTCAACTGATCTAGGTGAATTGGCGTTAGGTCAAAATATGAAGATTGCCTTTATGCCATGGAACGGTTACAACTTTGAAGATTCAATTTTGATTTCTGAAAAAGTAGTGAAAGATGATCGTTACACTACGATTCATATCGAAGAGTTAACTGCTTATTCTCGTGACACCAAGTTAGGCCCTGAAGAAATTACAGCAGACATTCCTAACGTTAGTGAGTCAGCTCTAGCCAAACTTGATGAAGTCGGTGTGGTTTATGTGGGTGCACGTGTTAAGGGTGGTGACATCCTTGTTGGTAAGGTTACACCAAAGAGTGAGACAGTTCTGTCGCCGGAAGAGAAGTTATTACGCGCAATCTTTGGTGAAAAAGCCAACAACGTTAAAGACTCTTCTTTACGCATTGGTGCTTCTAAATCAGGCGTGGTTATTGACGTTCAAGTCTTTACTCGTGATCGTGTAGAAAAAGATTCAAGAGCATTAAGCATTGATGCTGAACGCCTAGAAAAGATTAAGAAAGATATTGACGATGAATTTGGCATTATTGATGGTGATATTTTCCGTCGTGTTCGCCTTAAGTTATCAGGCAATGTGATCACTAAAGCAGTTGGTGATATTAAAGCAGGTGAGAAGCTGAATGCCAAGCTTATGAAAAAGCTTGATAACAAAGATGTTGCTAAAATTAAGGTTGAAGATTCATCAGTTAATAAGGAAGTAGCAGCACTAGTTAAGCAGGCCAAGGCTAAGCAGGTCGAATTTGACAAATTCCTTGAAGAGGAAAAAGCCAAGATCAACGAAGGTGCAGAATTGCCACCAGGTGTGATGAAAATGGTGAAAGTTTATGTGGCAACACGCAAAACACTTCAAGTGGGTGATAAGATGGCTGGACGACATGGTAACAAAGGTGTTATCTCACGCGTCTCTCCAGTTGAAGATATGCCATACTTAGCTGACGGTTCTACAGTTGATGTAGTTCTTAACCCATTGGGTGTGCCGTCACGTATGAACGTTGGTCAGGTGCTTGAGGTTCATCTAGGATATGCAGCAAAAGGCTTAGGCTTTAAGATTGCAGCTATGCTTGATGAAAAGCGTACAGAAATGGTAGCTGAAATTAGAGCATTCTTAGACAAAATTTACAACTCTTACGGCAAGCAGGAAGACTTAAATGCCTTTAATGATGAAGAGATTATTGAGTTAGCTAAAAACCTAAGAGGCGGTGTGCCAATGGCAACACCGGTATTTGATGGTATTAAAGAGCAAGATATTAAGTCATTACTTAAACTTGCAGATTTACCTGAGTCAGGACAAGAGCAATTATATGATGGCCGTACCGGTGAGGCGTTTGATCGTCCTGTTACGGTTGGCTACATGCATATGTTAAAACTAAATCACTTAGTTGACGATAAGATGCATGCACGTTCAACAGGCCCTTACTCATTAGTAACTCAGCAGCCATTAAGTGGTAAAGCTCAGTTCGGTGGTCAAAGATTTGGTGAGATGGAAGTATGGGCATTGGAAGCTTATGGTGCAGCACACACTTTACGTGAGATGCTAACCGTTAAGTCTGATGATGTAGCAGGTCGTGCGAAGATGTATAAGAGTATTGTTGATGGTAAAAACCTGACTGAGTCAGTGATGCCAGAATCATTTAATGTACTTATTAAAGAGATCAGGTCGTTAGGTATTGATGTCGAACTTGAGCAATACTAATTAGGAGAGTGAAGTGAAAGATTTATTAACAATATTAAAACAAGAAAATAAAGAACAAGACTTTGATGCAATTAAAGTTGGTCTAGCATCTCCTGAAAAGATCCGTTCATGGTCATATGGTGAGGTTAAGAAGCCTGAAACCATCAACTACCGTACTTTTAAGCCAGAGCGTGAAGGTTTATTCTGTGCAAAGGTATTTGGCCCAATGAAGGACTTTGAGTGTTTATGTGGTAAGTACAAACGCATGAAGTTTCGCAACGTTGTTTGTGAGAAGTGTGGTGTTGAAGTTACCTTCTCTAAAGTGCGTCGTGAACGCATGGGACACATTGAATTAGCAGCGCCTGTTGCTCACATTTGGTACCTTAAGTCATTACCTTCTCGTTTAGGCCTATTAATGGACATGACGCTTAAGGATATTGAGCGCGTTCTATATTTTGAAGCATTTTTGGTAACAGATCCAGGATCAACACCTTTAGTGCATAAGCAGTTATTAACTGAAGAAATGTATTTTGATGCGTTAGATGAGTATGGTGAAGATGAGTTTGAAGCAAAAATGGGTGCAGAAGCAATCCAAGATGTTTTGGCTGAAATGCAGCTTGAAAAAGAAGCGGCTAATTTGCGTGAAGATAGCCTAAATACCAAATCTCAAACTAAGCTTAAGAAATACAATAAACGCCTTAAATTAATCGACTCTTTAATTCAATCAGGCAATAAGCCAGAATGGATGATTCTTAAAGTGTTGCCAATTCTTCCGCCTGATTTGCGCCCATTGGTGCCTCTTGATGGCGGTCGTTTTGCAACCTCAGATTTGAATGATTTATACCGTCGTGTTATTAACCGTAATAATCGTTTAGCACGCCTACTGGAGCTTGATGCGCCAGAAATCATCGTGCGTAACGAAAAACGTATGTTGCAAGAAGCGGTTGACTCTTTGATTGATAACGGTCGTCGTGGTCGTGCAGTAATGGGTAATAACCGTCGTCCATTAAAGTCTATCTCAGACATGATTAAAGGTAAGCAAGGTCGCTTCCGTCAAAACTTGTTAGGTAAGCGTGTTGACTATTCCGGTCGTTCTGTAATTGTATGTGGTCCATACCTTAAGCTACACCAGTGTGGCTTGCCAAAGAAAATGGCGCTAGAATTATTTAAGCCATTTATCTACAACCGTTTACAAACTAAAGGCTTGGCATCTACTATTAAGGCTGCTAAGAAAATGGTTGAAGCAGAGACACCAGAAGTTTGGGATATTTTAGAAAAAGTTGTGCACCAGCATCCAGTTATGCTAAACCGTGCACCAACACTTCACCGTTTGGGTATTCAAGCGTTTGAGCCTTTATTGATTGAAGGTAAAGCAATTCAATTACACCCATTAGTATGTGGCGCATTTAACGCTGACTTCGATGGCGACCAAATGGCAGTACACGTACCATTATCGGAAGAAGCCCAGTTAGAAGCAAGAACACTTATGTTGGCTTCTAATAACGTTTTGCACCTTGCAAGTGGTGAGCCGATTATCGTACCTTCTCAGGATGTTATCTTGGGTTTGTATTACATGACACGTGACAAAATTAATCAAAAAGGTGAAGGCATGGTTTTCACTTCACCTTCAGAAGTTTTAAATGCTTATGAAGCTGGATATACAACGTTACATGCAAAGATAAAATTAAGAATTCAAGACTATAGTAAAAACGATTCAGGTAAGTTTGAGCCGAGCTCAACACGTATTGTTGACACCACAGTAGGTCGTGCAATTTTTTCAAGAATTTTGCCTAATGGATTATCTTTTGATTTGATCAATGAAGCAATCTCTAAGAAAGTGGTATCAAACCTTATTCATGTTTGTTACCGTACCCAAGAGTTGAAAGAAACAGTTATGTTTGCTGACCAAATGATGTACATGGGTTTCCAGTACTCAACTAAGTCAGGCATTTCATTCTGTTCGAATGACATGACGATTCCAGAAACAAAAGCTGGCATGATTGAAGATGCAGAGGCGCAAGTTAAGGATATTCAGGAGCAATACTCTAAAGGTGTTGTTACTGATGGTGAGCGTTATAATAAAGTTATTGATATCTGGTCTAGAACTTCAGAAACCGTTGCAAAGGCAATGATGGATGAAATCGGCTTTGAAGAATTTGAAGCTAAAGATGGAAAAACTGAAAAACTAGCCTCATTTAACTCAGTCTACATGATGGCTGATTCAGGTGCTCGTGGTTCTCCAGCGCAAATGCGTCAGTTGGCAGGTATGCGTGGTCTAATGGCTAAGCCAGATGGCTCAATTATTGAAACGCCAATTACTTCAAACTTCCGTGAAGGTTTGAATAACATGCAATACTTTATTTCTACACACGGTGCCCGTAAAGGTCTAGCTGATACGGCACTTAAAACAGCTAATTCAGGTTACCTAACTCGTCGTTTAGTAGATGTTGGCCAGGATTTGGTTGTTACAGAAGAAGATTGCGGCACGGATAATGGCCTGATTATGAAGGCTGTTATTGATGGTGGTAATATTGTGCAAACATTAGGCGCCGCTACTTTAGGCCGTGTTGTTGCAGAAGATGTATTAATTCCAGATACGTATGATGTATTCATGCCAAAAGGCCATCTAGTTTCATTAGGTGATTCTGACAAAATTAATGATTTGGGTGTTGAATCTATTAAAGTTCGCTCTACTATTACTTGTGACACACGCTACGGTGTTTGTGCAAGTTGTTATGGTAACGATATGGCTCGTGGCCATAAGATTGGTGTTGGTGAAGCAGTAGGTGTTATTGCAGCGCAATCAATTGGTGAGCCAGGTACACAGCTTACAATGCGTACTTTCCATATTGGTGGCGCAGCATCTGCATCAACTGCGGTTAGTAGTATTAATGTTAATGTTGATGGTACAGCGCACTTTGAGAATATCAAGTCAATTACAAATGACAACGATGATTTAGTTGTAATTTCAAGATCAGCTGAAGTGACAATTAGAAACACTAAAGGTCAAGATGTTGAGCGCTACAAGATTCCATACGGTGCGGTTGTTCACGTACAAGAAGGTGGTAGTGTCAAGGCGAAAGAAAAGATTGCTGACTGGGATCCGCACACGCATCCGATTATTACTGAGCAATCAGGTCGAGTTATTTTTGTTGACTTTGAAGAGGGCATTACGGTTAATAGAAATACAGATCCATTAACTGGCTTAACTTTCTTTGAAATGATCGATGAAGCTGAAAGATCTGCGGCGGCTAAAGGTCTTAAACCAATGATTAAGATGGTTGAAGAGAGTGATTCTGAAGTTGTGTTATCAACGCATTACTTACCTTCAATGGTAAAAATCAACTTAGAAGATAATCAAGTTATTACAGCTGGTGAAGTTCTAGCTAAAATTCCGAAAGATCAGTCTAAGACAAGTGATATTACTGGTGGTTTGCCACGTGTTGCTGATTTGTTTGAGGCTCGTAAAGCTAAGGACCATTCAATTCTTGCTGAAGAAGCGGGTGTAATTAGTTTCGGCAACCCTACTAAGAGTAAAGATCGTTTGATTATTACTTCAGCTGAAGGTGAAGCGACTGAAATGATGATCCATAAATGGCGTCAAATTAACGTGTTCGATGGTGAAACTGTTGAAAAAGGTGATGTGATTTCTGATGGCCCATCAAATCCTCACGACATCCTACGTTTATTAGGTGTTGAAGCGCTAGCTAATTACGTTGTTAAAGAGGTTCAAGATGTATATCGCCTACAAGGTGTAAACATTTCAGATAAGCATATTGAGGTAATTGTTAAGCAAATGTTGCGTAAAGTTGAAGTGCTTGATGCTGGCGACTCTAAGTTTGTTAATGGTGAGACTGCTGAGTACACTCGAGTAATCGAAACTAATAAGCAATTGACTGCTCAAGGTAAGTCTTTGGTTACTTACCAAAGGTTATTGATGGGTATTACAAAAGCGTCATTAGCGACTGAGTCATTTATTTCAGCTGCTTCTTTCCAGGAGACAACTCGAGTACTAACAGAAGCATCAACAACGGGTCGTGTAGATACACTACAAGGCTTGAAGGAAAACGTTATTGTTGGTCGCTTAATTCCAGCTGGTACTGGTTTTGCACATCATCAAGAGCGTCGTGCTAAGCGCGCTGCAAGCATGACTCAAAGTGCTGATGCTGAGATAGCATTGGCAGCAGAGTTAAGTGAAGCGGAAGAAGTGCAAGAGTAACGCGTTAGCTATTTGCTAATACTAAAACCGCATCTAATTATGGATGCGGTTTTTTTATGCCTAAAATCCGTTAAAATGCGTGCATGGATAAGACAAGTTTTAATAAATACATTGCTCAGAACTACAACCACATCCCGGTATTTCGGGAAGTTATACTCGATACTGATACAGCTCTAGGTCTGTATTTAAAATTAGCTAATAATAGCTATAGTTATTTATTTGAATCCGTTCAGGGTGGAGAGAAGTGGGGGCGATATTCAATTATTGGTCTTCATGCACAGACCGTGGTTAAGGTGTTTGATTATGATATTCAAATTGAGCATGACTCAGAGGTTGTTGAGCGCTTTAAAGTGCAAGATCCTTTAGCATGGGTTGAGCAATATCAGCAACAATTTAAAGTGCCTGAAATTAAAGATCTGCCTGAATTTAATGGTGGATTAGTGGGTTACTTTGGTTACGAAATTATTCGTTATATTGAGCCAAAGCTAAAAGACATTAATCTTAAGGACGAGCTTGATATTGCCGATATTTTGCTAATGGTCTCTAATGATTTGGTTGTGTTTGATAATTTAGCTAATAAGGCTTTTTTAATCACACACGTCAATCCGGAGATACAGAGTTATGAGCAAGCATTGGAGCGTCTTGATGCAATTGAATCTGAAATTGAAAAGCCACTTACTAAACAAGCCTATCAATCTGATGGCTTAACAACAAAAGATTTTAAATCAAGCTTTGGTGAACAAAATTATAAAAAAGTAGTTAAACATATTCAGCAATATATTGTGGCTGGAGATGTTATGCAGGTAGTGCCTTCTCAACGCTTGAGTGCGCCTTACACAGCGCCAGCAATCGAGCTGTACCGACAGCTCAGAAGGCTTAATCCTTCCCCCTATATGTATCATCTAAATTTAGATGATGTGGCGATTGTCGGATCTTCACCAGAAATCCTAACTCGTGTGGATGGCGATCGGCGTGCAACTGTTCGTCCGATTGCTGGAACTCGTTCTCGTGGCGCGACTGAAAAACAAGACTTAGCACTAGAAAAAGACTTACTGGCAGATGAAAAAGAAATCGCAGAGCATCTCATGCTAATTGATTTGGGGCGTAATGATCTAGGAAGGATTGCCAAAACTGGTAGCGTTAAGTTGACAGATAAAATGTTTGTTGAGCGATATTCTCATGTAATGCATATTGTGTCTAATGTAGAGTGTGACCTTGAAGAGGGTATGAGTGCCATGGATGTACTTAAGGCCACTTTTCCTGCAGGTACATTGAGTGGTGCACCCAAAGTAAGGGCTATGGAAATTATTAACGAAGTCGAGCCACTTAAGCGCAATATTTATTCAGGCGCAATTGGCTATTTATCTTGGCATGGTGGTATGGATATGGCTATTGCCATCCGAACTGCCATTGTTAAGGATGAAACGCTTTACGTACAAGCGGGTGCGGGTATTGTACATGATTCTATCCCTCAGTCGGAATGGGATGAAACCATGCATAAAGCACGCGCCCTAATTGCTGCTGCAACACAAGTCTAAAAACAATATAAAAGATTGATAATAGAGTTGCATTTACGTGAAAAATGTATAACATAGGTTGATTAGTAGGGTTTGACCCCTGTTATGGGTTTATTTTTTTATATAAAGAGGAGAGAAACATGAAGAAAACTATTTCTTCAATTTCAGCAGTAGCCACTCTAGCCGCATTATTTATAATGCCATTAGAAGCAGGCGCTAAAGAAATGACAGACGAAGAGGTTACTTTTGGCCGTAAAGCGGGCAATTGTTTAGCATGCCATATGATTCCAGGCGGAAACCTGCCAGGCAACATTGGTCCACCACTACTTGCAATGAAGGCAAGATTTCCAAATAAAGCTGATTTAAGAGCGCAAATTTGGGATGCAACTGTGAAAAACCCGGGAACAATTATGCCTCCGTTTGGAAAGCATGCTGTTTTGACCGAAAAACAAATTGATCAAGTGACCAATTACATTTACTCAAAATAAGGAGAATAAGATGAAAAGAAGATTATTTCTAAAAAGCGCAATGGCGGGTTCTGCCGTTGCAACAGCAGTAGGCGCAGGCTTACTAACCCCATCAATGGTATTTGCAAATACTGCAGATTTTAAAGCGGTATCAGATGCAGCAACTGCATCTTCAGCAGGTGCAGGTAAGGGCTCATTTAAATTTAAAGCGCCAAAGATTGCTGAAAATGGTGCAGTTGTACCAATGACAGTAGATGCCTCTAAGATGGATGGTGTGACTAACATCTCTTTCTATGTTGTGAATAACGGCACACCATTGGCAGCTTCATTTAACTTATCTGGTGCAGCAGCAGGTTATGTTTCTACTCGTATTAAAATGGGTAAGACATCTCCAGTAGATGCACTTGTCACTGCGGGTGGTGCAACAACTAAGGTAACTCAAGAAGTTAAAGTAACAATTGGCGGCTGTGGCGGTTAATTCGGTAACGAATCATATTAATTAGGAGAATATAAAATGGGATCAATTAAATTAAAGCCAAAGGCTAGAAAAGGTGTTATCGGTATTAAGGCGCTTATTAAGCACCCAATGGAAACTGGTTTACGCAAGAAAAAAGGTAAAATCGTACCTGCAAATCATATCGTTCATATGGTAGTTTCTCACAACGGCAATGTTGTGGTTGATGCAGATATCGGTAGTTCTATTTCTAAAAATCCGTATTTTAAGTTTAATGTTGCTGGCGCTAAAGGCGACACAATCGAGCTTAAGTACAAAGACAATAAAGGTAAAACGGGTTCTGCGACTGCAAAGTCTAAGTAACTTTTTTTATTATTGAGGAGAGATTAATGAAAAAACTAATAACAGCAGTTGCTGGTATCGGTTTTTTAGTTGGAGTGGCATCTGCGGATGTGGCCTCTGACCAAAAAGCTTTTATCGGTCACTTTAAATCAATTCAACCGAATGTTGAGTTTGCAGACTATACTAATGGTGTTTATGCATATGACGCTGGTTCAAGAGATCAATTTGAAGAAATTTTGGACGGTATTCCTCCTTATGAGGAGTCTGTTGAAAAGGGCGGTGCAGAGTACTTAAAGTTTGGTCTTAACAAGTGTGCAGCACTTGCAGATCCAGCGGCAGCGCGTTTAAAGCACCCATACTTTGA
>JABGQC010000018.1:0-19536 GCA_018644675.1 Candidatus Thioglobus sp. | reverse complement strand
TCACCTGCGTTAGGTCATACAACTCACGTTCCAATGTATCGTGCGAAGTGGGCTGGTTTAGGTACTTTACAACGTCGTTACGGTGGTTGTTTGAAGAATATGCGTGCTAAGCCAATTGGCTCTCAGACTGAGACTATGAACAACTTAGAGTATTTCCACCAGGCAATGAGTAACGGTCTTGAAATTACCGATGCTCGTTACAGAAAATAGGAGAAAGACATGAAAAAAGTATTAATAATTGCTTTATCAGTATTTGCCTTAACAGCTCAGGCTGATTTTCTAGGTGGATCGCATAACTGGAATAATGGATCTTCTGATCCGTTTAAGTCAGCTCTTAAAGCTGCTGAAACTGGCTATAAGGCCAACTTAGCGGTTAATATGGCTTGGCGTGACACGGCTAAGATGATCAAAGAAGCTAAAAAACTAAATGCTGCAGGTAAAACTGCTGCTGCGGTTGCTTTGGCTAACAAGGCTCATCACCAAACAGTAAACGCTACGGCGCAAACTGCATTGGCGGGCAGTGCTGGTCCTCGCTTCTAATACAAGCTAGGATTTTTATAAAATACCCCTTAATTGGGGTATTTTTTTGTCTGAAATAAAGTCAAATATCAATTAAATTGATGGATAATTAATCTCTTTATTTGATTTGTAAAGTATCTTTTTATGCCTAATTCGGGTTTTTGCCATCTACATTGTCAAAGTGAGTTTTCAGTTGTTAACTCCTTGATACGCATCCCAAAGTTAATAGACCATGCGGTTGAATTAGGTATGGATAGCATTGCATTAACGGATGAATCCAATCTTTATGCAGCTGTAAAGTTTTATCAAAAAGCAGTTTCTGCTAATATTAAACCAATTTTTGGTGCACGAGTTAATGTCGTAGACAATGAGGGTGAGTTTTATTCAATCTTGCTGTTATGTCAAAATCAACAGGGTTTTTTAAACTTGTCAGAGCTTATCTCCTTGTCTTATATGCAAGGCCAATCTTTTAAAGGTGTTTCAATTGATGAGGCACAGCTAGAGGAAAACAATGAGGGTTTGATATTAATTTCGACACCAGTATACGGTGATGTTGCCAAACACTTGCTTAGTAATCAAATTCTTGAGGCGCAACAAAAGGCAGCTCACTGGAAAAAAGTTTTTGGTGATCGCTACTATCTTGCCGTGCAAAGAACTTTTAGAGAGTTTGATGAGCGACACTTGCATTTATGTATCACTCTAGCCATAGAATCTGATATTGCTGTTGTAGCAACAAACGATGTGCAATTTCTCGCCAAAGATGATTTTGATGCACATGAAGCGCGCATTTGTATTTCACAGGGTGGGCTTTTGGATGATGCTCGTCGTGTGCGTCATTTTTCCGATCAACAATATTTAAAGTCAAATGAGCAGATGCAAGTATTGTTTTCTGACTTGCCAGAAGTGCTTGAAAATACAACCAAGATTGCTCAGCGTTGTAATGTTCACTTTGAGCTTCACAAAAAAAACTATCTACCAGATTTTCCAATTCCTGAAGGGTTGAGCATTGCTGAGTTTTTCACCCTTGAATCTGAGCGCGGTCTAAGCGCCCGATTACAAGGGCTTGACGTTGATAAAGCGGAATATTCAGCAAGACTTAAATTTGAGCTCGATGTCATTATTCAAATGGATTTTCCGGGTTATTTTTTGATTGTTGCCGACTTCATTCAGTGGTCAAAAAACCAAGATATTCCAGTTGGACCGGGTCGTGGATCTGGCGCTGGATCGTTAGTGGCCTATGTTCTGGGTATTACCAATGTTGATCCTATTAAGCACGAATTGCTATTTGAGCGCTTTTTAAATCCTGAGCGAGTTTCTATGCCGGATTTTGATATTGACTTTTGCACCGATCGACGTGATGAGGTGATTGACTATGTGGCCAAAAAATATGGCCGTGAAAAGGTATCGCAAATCATTACTTATGGCACCATGGCCGCCAAGGGTGTGGTACGAGATGTGGGCCGTGTGCTTGGACATCCTTATGGCTTTAGTGACAAAATATCTAAGCTCATTCCAAATGATTTAAAGATGACACTGAGCAAAGCCTTAATGCCAGAATCTGAAGGTGGCTCGGATGATCTACTTGCACGCTACGATTCAGAAGAGGCGGTTACTGATTTAATTAATTTGTCTAAGAAGCTAGAGGGCGTGGTAAGAAATGTTGGTACTCACGCCGGTGGTGTTGTTATTGCACCGAGTAAAATTAGTGATTTTTGCCCTGTTTATAAAGGCTCGGGCGAAGATGATGGTGTGGTTTCTCAGTTTGACAAAGATGATGTTGAAGCGGTAGGCTTGGTTAAGTTTGACTTTTTGGGATTGTCTAACTTAACAGTGATTCAAAAAGCCATCAAGATGATTGAGGCAAAAGGCTTGAGTGAAACCAAAATTGATCTTGATAGTTTGCCACTTGATGATGAAAAGGTTTACGAACTATTGCAGCGTTGTGATACCACGGGTATTTTTCAGCTGGAATCTGATGGCATGCGAAGCTATTTGAAAAAGCTGCAAGCAGATAATTTTGAAGATATTGTTGCTATGTTGGCCTTATATCGTCCAGGCCCTTTGGATGCAGGCATGGTCGATGATTACATCAACGTTAAGCATGGTGCTCAGGTTAAGTATCCGCATCCTATGCTGAAAGAAATTCTTGCACCAACTAATGGTGTATTTCTATACCAAGAGCAGGTAATGAAATCTGCCCAGGTGATGGCGGGTTATTCATTAGGTGGTGCAGATTTATTGCGCCGAGCCATGGGTAAAAAGAAAGTAGAGGAGATGGATCGCCAGCGTAGTGTCTTTGTTAAAGGCGCTGGCGAAAAAAATATTGATGAAAAGAAAGCGAATGAAATTTTTGATTTGATTGATAAATTTTCAGGCTACGGATTTAATAAATCACACTCAGTAGCTTACGCCTATGTGTCTTACCATACGGCATGGTTAAAATCTCATTATCCTGCTCCTTTTATGGCGGCAGTGTTATCAGGCATGATGGATGATACCGACCGGATTTCATTTACAGTAGGGGAAATTCTACAAATGGGGCTTAAGGTTAACGGGCCAAACGTATGTGAATCTGATTATCAATTTAGTATTGCAGATGATAAAACAGTTGTTTATGGGCTGGGCGCGATTAAAGGTGTAGGCGAGGCTTTGGTTGAAAGATTAATGGCAGAGCGTCAGGCAAATGGCATCTTTAAAGATTTATTTGATTTTTGCTTTAGAATTGAAAAGCGTTATTTAAACAGGCGCGCTTTAGAGGCGTTGATTTATAGTGGCGCATTTGATGTATTTGGCATCACTAGGGCGAGTTTAATCAAAACTTACCCAGTGGCAGTCAAACAGGCAGAACAGCGTCAAAATGATCATTCTAGTGGTCAGAGTGGCTTATTCTCTGGCGTTGAAGAGCATGTGGAGTATGAGGTTAATTATGTAACTGCGCCTGACCTTTCTTTTCGACAACGCCTACAGTTAGAAAAAACAGTCATGGGCTATTACTTTTATGACCACCCAACTGATGAATATAAAGCAGATGCTAAGTATATAAATGCCACACTACCTTCTGAAATGCGTTTTAGAAATAATAAAGAGGTGCGAGTGCTAGCGCTCATTTCTGAATTACGCTATCGCCCCACTCGTAAAGGCGGACAAATTGCTATTGTTGCTGTTGAAGATGGTCGCATATCTTTAAACGCTGTCGTATTCTCAAAATCTTTGGGAGAGGTGAGCGACAAACTTATTGTGGATGATGTGGTGATTATTTCAGGAAAAATTCAGCGCGATGATTATCGTGATGGCTGGCAAATTATTGTTGATAACATTGAAGATATTAGCGAAGTAAAGATCAATTATGCAAAAGGTTTTGAGGTCAGGCTCAACGAGCAGCACCAGCCAATATTTACCAAGCTTTATCATTTATTGGCTGAGCACAAAGGCGGGTGTCCAGTTAAAATTTCTTACGGTACTAAGCATTTAAAAGGCAGTGTACTGCTGAGCAAAGAGTTTAGGGTTAATCCAGATCAAGCTTTAGTTGATGCGGTTAATGCGCTAACCTTGACACAATCTAGCAAGATTCATTACCACTAGAAATTTTTCATATTTTTCAATTTAAATCAATCTGTTATAGACAACTACGTTGAAAATAGCGTTTTTTAGATTTTCTATATTGAGTAAAAGTGATTTTATCAGCCATTTGGATATCAATTTGTCCTGTGCAGTTGGTATTTAGCGTTTGAATTTGATGTTCTTTATATCGATCCATAACGACCTTAGCAGGGTGATTAAATCGATTTTTATAGCCGCTTGAGATAACCACCCATTTTGGATGTACTGCTTTTAAAAATTGGGTGCTAGAGGAGGTTTTACTGCCATGGTGAGGGCTAATAAGTATGCTAGATTTAAGCTGATCACCCCAAGTGTTAACCAGGTGTAGCTCGGATTTTTTTTCAATATCTCCAGTGAGTATGATGGCATGATTTTGATTAGATATTTTGAGTACACAAGAGGCGTTATTGCCTGTGAAATTATGCCCCTTATTGAGCATTTGAAAGACTACCCCATCCCATTCCCAAGTAGGAAGAGACTGGCATAAGCCAGATGATTTTGAAATTTTTTCTGGAACGGAGCTGAGTATTTTTTGGCTGTTAATTTTTTTCAAAACACTGTCAAGGCCGCCAATGTGGTCATTGTCACCATGAGATATAATGATTAAATCTAGTTGTTTAATCTGCTGTGAATTCAAATAAGGAATGATTACCGCATCACCCATGTTGAATCCAGAAGGGTATTTGGCGCCCGTGTCAAAAAGCAGTGTGTGATTTTGCGTGCGTACCACTTGTGATAATCCTTGCCCAACATCCAATACAGTTACATGCACCTCACCTTGTTTAATTTCCTCATTAGGGTGGAGCCAGATATAAATAATGATAACTAGAGATAGAGCTCTTAATTTAAGTGCACTCGGTAGTAAGAAAAATAACACAGCTATGATTAATAAAATCAGATCAATCCATGAGCTTTGGGTGTAGTGCCAGAGGTTAAATTCAATCTGTGTTAAAAATTGAAGTAGTGCAGATAAATAGATTAATGATTGGTTGGCAATAGTAAAGCTAATATGACTTAAGAATTCTAAGTTTAAATATGAAAATAGAGTGCCTAATAATGATAGAGGAGTGCTAACAAAACTAAAAACAGGGATGGCCACCAAATTAGCAATAGGAGAAAGGGTTGAGCCAAGGTGGAAAAACCAGGCAATAAGCGGCAAGGTGGAAAGACTAATCAAAAGCTGAATATAAAGCAGACGTATAATTAAGTGTTTATCTTTGTGTTGTCCTGCGCCGTAAATAATAATGGCAACAACATAAAAAGAAAGCCAAAATCCAATACTAAAAATACTGAGAGGATTAAGCACTAGTACCAATAAAAGTGCCATACCATACAACTGCCACACACTATGCTGACGCCTTAATATTAAAGAGAGGAAAACCACGCCAGCCATAATAAAAGCACGCTGTGTGGGAATTGAAAACCCTGCAATTAGTGCATAGGAAAAAGCGCTAAATAGCCCAAAATAAGCCCCTAGCGTGATTGCAGGAAGTCTAGAAGTACAGCTGGCGCAGCGCCTCCATAGTAAACTAGAGAGCATAAAGACAAAGCCAGAAATCAGGCCAATATGCAGCCCTGAGATAACACTAAGATGGGTAGTGTTGGTAGCCTTGAACAAATCCCAGTGCTCACTGTTTATTAAAGATCGATCGCCAATAACCAGTGCATTCATAACCCCTAGAAAAGAATATTCAGCCAGTTGGGCAGAAAGTCTTTGGCGAATGTCTTGTCTAATTGAGTTGACTGACAAACTGGTGCTTTTGCTTAGAAGTGTATTGTTGTCACTGCGCCTGACATAACCTGTTGCGTCAAATTTTTGGTAGAAGAGCCACTGCTCATAATCAAAGCCGCCTTGATTTTGGTAGCTATTATTGTGTTTAATTTTTATCCGTAGCTTCCAGGTTTCATCATTTTTAGGTAACTTGGTGTTATTGCCATACCAAGAAAGCTTGATTTTCCCTTTAAAAGGCTCGGATACCTGAAAGACAAAGCGTGACTTTTGTCCAGATTGTTCAACAAGTGAATCAATTTTTCCAATAACACTAATTGGCTTGTTGAAGAATTTTTCGTCTATATCGGAATTCAAAACATGAGCAGAAAACGTACCCATCCAAGCAAATCCAATGATAAAAAGCATTAAATTGTAGCAAAGGGCTTTGTAGCGTTTAAAAGTGACAAAAGCAACGCCTAATAGGGCGAAAAACAAGCTCGTTTCTAGGACTGATAGAGTTAGAGTATTTTTAAGTGAAAATACCAGGATTCCAAGGAGAAAATTGAAGGCTAAAATTAGCATAATTATGGATTAAATTTACAATAAATTTAAGTTTAGAAAATTATAAGTTTATGATTGTCTAATATGTCGTGAAACCCTTGATTTGATGCGTGAAACACATTTAGTTTTCCTCCGATGCATTTTTAAAATCATTAATGAGCATTTTCTAATATTATGGTTTTGGTTATTATTATACAACTCATTGATTTTTAAGTAAAAAAATTAACTGATTAGTTTTTATTCAAAACCATAAAAAAGTGCAATCTATCAACGTTTATGGCACTTTTTAAGGAGATATTAACAGAGTTATCCACAGTTTTGTGAGTAACTTTAATAGGTGTTGATTTAACAGTGTTTTTTAGAGTTTATAAGAACTCTTTAATGAAGATTTTAAGGATATTTTTAGCGATCTTTGCTTTGCTATTTTTAGCAATGTTTTTTTGCTGTTTTTTGCTGATAAAAATCACTTGATTTTCATCAGAATTAAAGCCAATTTCTGCATTTGAAACATCGTTCAAAATAATGGCCTCACAACCCTTGTTTTTGAGCTTTAATTGGGCATTTTTTAAAGTATTTTGCGTCTCCGCAGCAAAACCAATGCATAAGGGTTTTTTCTCAAGTTTACAAACGTCGGCCAGAATATCTTTATTAGGGGTTAATTCCAAAATAAGATTTTCTCCATTTTTTTTAATTTTTTGATTAGAGGGTGTTTTAACAGAATAATCACAAACTGCTGCACAGGCAATAAAAATATCTTGTTGATGAATTTGTTGCATAACACAGGTGTGCATTTTCTCAGCGCTAAGCGTTTCAATATTATTGGCCCTGTCATTTAACGGAATGTTAATATCACCATAAACACAAGTAACTTGGGCACCCATATCAATACATGTATTAACTAAAGCCATGCCCATCTTGCCACTTGAGTGGTTAGAGATAAATCGCACAGGGTCGATGGCTTCGAGTGTCGCACCCAGTGTAACCATAACATGCTGGCCTGTGAGTTGAGTGGTTTGAAATTGATTAGCAACTTGATTAGCGATATTAGCTGATTCTGGCAATCTACCTGGTCCAATATCACCACAAGCTTGTGAGCCTGAATCGGGTGTAATCACACTAACGCCACGTGACTCTAGGCGTGCTAGATTGTCCTGTAAAGCGCTAGATTTGTACATTTGCTGATTCATGGCAGGTGCTAGCATAAGTATTGCATCGCTCGCCAAGATGACACTACTAAGTAAATCAGAAGCCTTTCCAGAAGCTATGTTTGAAATGGTATTGGCACTTGCAGGGGCGATGAGAATGCAGTCTGCCCATTTGGAAAGTTCAATATGTCCCATGGATAGCTCAGCTTCTTGGTCCCATAAATTATGATGAACTTTATTTTTGGATATAGATTGAAGTGCTAGTTCGGTAATAAATTTGGACCCACCAGTGGTAAGAATGACGCGCACATCTGCACCAAGATCTTGCAGGCGTCTAACAATATCTGGCGCCTTGTAAGCGGATATCGATCCGCTAACCCCAAGCAAAACACGCTTATTGGTTAAATTCTTCATGATTTTATTGAGGCAGTTATGCGCATATCTTTATCAATCATACGCATATCACTAATGTCTAGGTTGATTTTATGTGCCATATCAGTGATGGGTAGTTGTGCCATAGAATTGGCATCACTACCCAGTAATACCGGTGCAGTATAGATGATAAACTCATCAATTAGATTATGGCTAATCATAGCACCAATCAGCCCTGGTCCCGCTTCAAGCAAGATGGTGTTAATTCCTTGTTTGCCAAGTTGCAATAAGACATCTCTAAGGCTGACTTTTCCAACCGCATCTAGTTTTGTATTGTCAGTGTTAAATATTTGTGTTGACGCATCCTTGGAAAAAATATTGAGTGTTTTGTCAGTAATCTGATGTTGAGAGTCAACCACCACTCGAATAGGAGAAGTGCCTACATCCTTAAGGCGAACAGTCATAGATGGGTTGTCTGCTAGAACTGTTCCAGAACCAGTCATGATGACTTGGTTTTCAGAGCGGAGCTTCTGCACGTCAGCTCTCGCGTGTTCACCTGTAATCCATTTACTCTCACCAGAGTGCATAGAGGTTTTTCCATCTAAGCTCATGGCGATTTTGCAAGTAACAAAAGGTCGTTGTGTTTCCATGCGTTTGATGAATCCGCGATTAAGTTGTTGCGCTTGTTCTTCTAGGAGTCCAACCTCAACTTCAATGCCTGAATTTTTCAGCATGGATACACCTTGGCCACTCACCAGAGGGTTTGGGTCTAACATGGCGATAATGACTTTTTTAACCCCGGAATTGATAATGGCTTGTGCACATGGCGGCGTCTTACCTTGATGCGAACAAGGCTCTAAGGTTACGTATAGTGTTGAATCTTTAGCTTGATAGTTAATTTGTTCAAGGGCGTTAACTTCAGCATGCGCCTGGCCAAAGGTTTGGTGATAGCCTTGAGCAATGATGCTGCCTGCTTTTTCAATCACACAGCCTACCATCGGATTGGCACCAACACCTTGCATTCCCTGGTGTGCAAGCTTAAGCGCCAAGTCCATATTTTGAGTGTCATTTATTGAAAAAGTTGTCACAATATTTCGGATATAATTGCTAAATTAATTACATATATTTTACCTAGGAGAAAGGACATGGATGAACAGAAAAAACAAGCACTTAAGGCGGCTTTATCGCAAATTGACAAGCAGTTTGGTAAGGGTTCAGTTATGTTCTTGGGTGATGAAAATGCACAAACAGATATTGAGGCAGTTTCAACAGGTAGTTTGAGTCTGGATATTGCACTTGGTATTGGTGGCCTGCCAAAAGGTCGAGTGATTGAAATTTACGGCCCTGAGTCTTCTGGAAAGACAACGTTAACATTGCATGTAATTGCTGAGATGCAAAAGTTAGGGGGTACAGCTGCATTTATCGATGCTGAGCATGCACTTGACCCGCAATATGCTAAGCGTCTTGGGGTTAATACGGATGATTTATTAATCTCTCAGCCAGATACGGGTGAGCAGGCGCTTGAAATTACTGACATGTTGGTACGCTCAGGCAGTGTTGATATTGTGGTGGTTGATTCTGTGGCAGCACTGACACCAAAGGCAGAAATTGAGGGAGAGATGGGTGCATCGCATATGGGCTTACAGGCTCGATTAATGTCTCAAGCGTTAAGAAAGCTGACTTCAAACATTAAAAAAACCAACACCATGGTGATCTTTATTAATCAATTGCGTATGAAAATTGGTGTTATGTTTGGTAACCCTGAAACTACTACGGGTGGTAATGCTTTAAAGTTTTACGCTTCTGTTCGTCTTGATATTCGTCGCATCGGTGCGATCAAGAAAGGTGATGAAATATTGGGCAATGAGACGCGCGTTAAGGTACTAAAAAATAAAGTGGCGCCACCTTTTAAACAAGCAGAGTTTCAAATCTTATACAACCAGGGTATCTCACTTGAAAGCGAGATCATCGATTTGGGTGTTAAATTAGGCTTTGTAGAAAAAGCAGGCGCTTGGTATAGTATTGAGGGCGAAAGAATTGGTCAAGGTAAAGATAATGCACGTGATTACCTAAAAGAGCATCAAGAGTTACGACAAAGTGTTGAGGCTAAAATTCGTGAAAAGCTAATGAATGATGGTAGCGACACCGAATAAACAAGCTTGTTATGCCGCAGCAATGCGCATGTTGGTTAGGCGCGAACACTCTGTTCTTGAGTTGACACAAAAGCTTAGCAATAAAGAGTTTGAGCAAGTTGAAATCAGCGAGGCAATTAATACTTTAATTGAGCAAAATTATCAAAGTGATGAGCGCTTTGCCGATGAATTTATTCAAATGCGCTTTAATCAAGGCAAGGGTCCGATTAAAATTAGGGCTGATTTAAAACAACGTGGTATTGATCAGTTTGATTTGACTGGATTTGATTTTTATCTATTAGCCTATCAAATACGAGAGCGAAAATTTGGTAAAGAAATGCCGAGTAATTTTAAAGAAAAAGCTAAACAACAGCGCTTTTTACAGTCAAGAGGATTTAGCTTTGAACACATTAATCAATCATTTAAAGTCACATAAATTACCATTTATATATCCATCTTTGTGCATTCACTCTTCAAATGCGAAGGTGGCGACTGTTGAGGTTTTGTTTGGATACTTAGAACAGGTGCAATTTTATCCTATGGCCGCCCAATAAATGATGCACGCTAGCGTTAAACAAACCAAAGCTTATGATTTTAAAACCCAGGATATAAAGGTTTTAAAAAAACTCTTGCCATACTTATTCAAGATGCGTGGTCGTGTTATTTTAGCGACGTTATTTCTTATTTCTGCAAAGCTTGCTAATGTTGCTGTGCCAGTTTTGTTAAAAGAAATTGTTGATAATTTAGACCAAACTAATGTGTTGTTAATTTTGCCACTTGGATTATTACTGGCCTATGGTGCTTTAAGACTGGCTAGCTCATTATTTAACGAGCTAAGAGATGCTATTTTTGCCAAGGTTCGCTACCATGCTATGCATTTGATTGCACTTGGGGTATTTAAACATTTGCATACACTAGATTTATCCTTTCACCTTGACAGGCGAATTGGCGGCATTACGCGAGATATTGATCGTGGTACCCAGAGTGTTTCTACACTTTTATCAATTTTTGTATTTAATATATTGCCTTCATTTTTTGAAATTTGCCTGGTAATAGGGCTGTTGTGGATTAACTACGGTGTCTTTTTCTCTGGAATTTCACTATTAACAGTAACTTTCTATATTGGTTTGACTTTAGCAATTACTACTTGGCGTATGAAATATCGATATCAAATGAACGATATGCAATCTGAGGCCAATACTAATGCAGTTGATAGTTTAATTAATTATGAAACGGTTAAGTATTTCAACCGAGAGGATTTCGAGGTTAATCGTTATGATAATACCATGGGGCGTTGGGAGCAGGTAGCAACAAAGAGTTTCACTTCGATGACAGCACTTAATTTTGTTCAAGGTGCTGTTATTGCTGTCGGTGTTACTCTGATTTTAATTGCAGCAGCAGAAGGAGTGGTGGAGCAGAGTTTAAGCTTGGGTGATATGATCATGATTCAGGCCTTACTGCTTCAGTTGTTTATGCCATTAGGATCGTTAGGCATTGTCTATAGACAAATTAAGCATAATTTTATCGATATGAATAATATGTTTGATTTACTAGATAAAACTCCGAAAGTTGCACAGAACGAGCAAGCGCCCTCGCTGAATGTAGATAAAGGTAAGATTGAGTTTAAAAAAGTGAGTTTTGCATATCCAGGCAAAGATCCAGTGCTAAATGATATTAACTTTAGTATTGAATCGGGTCAAAAGGTCGCCATTGTGGGCGCATCTGGCTCTGGAAAATCAACCTTGGCTAAATTATTATTCAGATTTTTTGATGTGTCTAGTGGTCAAATTTTATTCGATGATCAAGATATTAAAGCACTAAGCCTGTCTTCTGTTCAGTCTGCCATGGGCGTGGTGCCACAAGATACAGTCATGTTTAATGAAAGTATTTTTTATAACATTGCGTATGGCAAACAAGGGGCAACTCAACAGGAAGTAGAAAAAGTAGCCAAACTGGCCTTTATCGATGAGTTTATCAATCAATTGCCACAGGGTTATGAAACGCTTGTAGGTGAAAGGGGGTTGAAATTATCCGGTGGTGAAAAGCAGCGATTAGCCATTGCTAGAGTGCTACTTAAAAATCCACCAATTTTGA
Source organism: Candidatus Thioglobus sp. (assembly GCA_018644675.1). GTDB lineage: Bacteria > Pseudomonadota > Gammaproteobacteria > PS1 > Pseudothioglobaceae > Thioglobus_A. Next base: position 7,402 of record JABGQC010000018.1, on the reverse strand, counting down.
TTTTTGATGAGGCCACTTCAGCACTGGATTCTTATTCTGAAAAGATGGTTCAAAAGGCATTAAATTTATTGAGTGAGCAGCATACCACATTGGTAATTGCACACCGCCTCTCAACCATTGTTGATGCTGATAAAATCATTGTCCTTGGCCAAGGTAAGATTCAAGAGAGTGGGTCACATACGGAATTATTAAAAGCTCATGGTGAGTATGCCAAATTATGGCAATTGCAAGCAAAATCTAGTACAACTGAATAATTATTAATATGAAATTTGAATTAAAACATACACACAATAAAGCTCGACGTGGAAAAATGATATTTGAGCGTGGTGAGGTGCAAACCCCTGCCTTTATGCCCGTTGGCACTTATGGAACAGTAAAGGCTATGACACCAGAAGAAGTGAGCGAGTTGGGTGCTCAAATTATTTTGGGTAATACTTTTCATTTGGCCATTACCCCGGGGACTGAGGTTATTGAAGCACATGGTGATTTGCATGATTTTATGCATTGGCAAGGTCCAATTCTCACAGATTCTGGTGGTTTTCAAGTATTCAGTCTGGGTGCCATGCGAAAAATCAGTGAAGAGGGTGTAGATTTTAGGTCGCCAAAAAATGGCGATAAAATTTTTATGGGGCCAGAACAGTCGATGCAAATCCAACAAAAATTGGGCTCAGATATAGTTATGATTTTTGATGAATGTACGCCGTATCCTGCAGATAAGGCAACTGCCGATCAATCTATGCAATTATCACTCAGGTGGGCCAAGCGCTCTAAATCAGAACATCAGAGGCTTAATAATACCAATGCTCTATTTGGAATTGTTCAAGGTGGAATGCATGAGGATTTACGCCGTGAATCCGCCCATGCACTGATAGATATTGACTTTGATGGTTACGCTATTGGCGGCTTAAGTGTGGGTGAGCCCAAAGAAGAGATGATTAAAGTATTGGATTATCTACCCAGTGAGTTGCCAGAGGATAAGCCGAGATATTTAATGGGCGTTGGCACGCCAAGTGATTTGGTTGAGGCGGTTGAGCGCGGTATCGATATGTTTGATTGTGTAATGCCTACTCGAAATGCTAGAAATGGCTATCTGTTTACTTCTTTGGGTATTGTTAAAATTCGCAATGCTCAGTACAAGCTTGATGTAAGTGCACTTGATGAAAACTGCCAGTGCTATACGTGTCAAAACTATACCAAGGCTTATTTGCATCACTTGCAACGTAAGAATGAAATCTTAAGCGCCAGACTAAATACATTGCATAATTTGCATTATTATCAAAACTTGATGGCACAAATGCGAAAGGCTATTGAGGAAGATGGTTTTGCTGAATTTAAACAAAATTTTTATCAAATGCAAAATCAACTGTCGTGAGTAAAAATCTCTTGTTCTTTGTTGATGAAGGTGGGTTTGAAGACTTTACACCTTTATTTATTGAACATGGGTTTTCGGTTGATTTTGAAGATTCTCAGCGCAAAGCAACTAAGCTTGCTAAGAAAAATGACTATCAAGTATTGGTGGCGGAGTTTAGTCACAATCCAGAGTTTCGTGATCGAGTGAGCAATATTGAATCACTTTTAGCAACTTTGGAGGGGGGATCTCCAGAGGCTAAAATTATTATCTTATATGATGAGCTTAATCAACCACAGCTAGATCAGCTTAAAGCGCGCTATCGCATGGACGCCACTTTAAAGTTTCCAATTGACAAAGAGTTATTGTGCCAGTTTATTATCTGATTGTTTGTTAAAGTAAACATCTAGCACCTGGCGTGCTAAGGGTGCTGCTTTTGAGCTACCACTGCCGGCATTCTCAACTACAACTGCAATGGCAATTTCTGGATTTTCAATTGGTGCGAAGCCTGTAAATAAGGCGTGATCTCTGAGTTTTTCTGCCAGTTTTTCTGCGATATAAACCTCTTCAGCGTCCAAGCCAAACACTTGGGCGGTTCCAGTCTTTCCTGCTAAGGTATAGGTTAGTTTTTTATTTAACCTTCTGGCGGTACCTTTGGGAGAATATATAACTTGTCTCATGCCATCAATAACTGTTTCCCAGTTTTGAATATTGTTAATAGGTATTTGCTTGCCAATCGGTTTTTTAAATTCAGTCATTGACTGATCAGTCAGCTTAGTGTTTTTTAGTAAAGTGGGTTGAAATAGCTGGCCTTTATTAGCTAGTGCTGCGGTGGCAACAGCGAGTTGAAGTGGGCTAGAAGTCATGAATCCTTGGCCAATGCCGGTATTTAAAGTTTCCCCTTTATACCAAGGCTCGTTTCTATTGATTTTCTTCCAAGCTCTAGAAGGTAAGATGCCGCCCTGTTCTCCGGGGATATCGATACCAGTTTTTCGGCCAAAATTAAAAAGTTTTAAGCCACTGTGCAGGTTGTCAATCCCCATTTTATTGGCCAGATCGTAGAAAAATACATCATTTGATCGAGCGATAGAATCCTTAACATTGACACTACCGTGGCCATTTCTATCCCAATTGTGGAATTTGCGTTTTACCCCTGGTAGCTGATAATAGCCCCTGTCAAATACAGTGTCCTGATCATTAATTACACCTTGTTCTAGTCCTGCAAGTGCCACCATGGGTTTTATGGTAGAGGCGGGTGGGGATAAACCTTGTACAGTTCGGTTTAGCTGAGGAATATCTTTAGAAGATTGCAGTAATTTGTAGTTTGCATGTGATATACCGTTAACAAACCAGTTGGGGTTATAAACTGGAGTGCTAACAAGCGTTAATACTTCTCCATTTCTAGTATCAACCACAACAATAGCACCACGCTTACCTTTGAGTAGCTCTTCTGCTTTTTTTTGCATGTCTAAATCCAGACTAAGATAGAGATCTTGCCCGGGTATGGCGGGAGTGACAATTTGAGTATCAATCACGCGCCCACTTACATTTCTCTCTATTTGCTTTAACCCTGTTTGGCCGTGAAGCAGGGATTCATACTGTTTTTCAATGCCCACCTTGCCAACGAACAAGGTTCCAGAATAGTTGTCTTTATCGTAGGAAGCCTTGTCCTTTTTATTCATTCTTGAGACGTAGCCTAGCGCATGAACACTTGAGTCATTATGAGGATAAACACGGTGAAAATAAGGTTCGATATCCACACCCGGAAATTGATTACTGACCAAAAATTTTGCAACTTGTTGTTCGGATAGATTAAGTTTGATAGGAATATTGTGAAATTTCTGAAAACGCTTTCTGTTTTTATAATATAAGTCAATATCAGCTTGATCGATCATTCCCGTCTTATTAAGGCCGATTAGAGTTTTACTGATATGTTTAACTTTTTCAGGGGTGAGGGTGAGCTGATAAGTGAGTTCATTGGTGGCCAGAATTTGGCCATTTCGATCAAAAATTTTTCCTCGACTAGGGGTGATAGGTAGAGTCCGCATCTGATTACCCAAGGATTCTTCTTGATAATATTCATGATTAATCACCTGCAGATTATAAAGGCGAGTTAATAACAGTAGTGTTAGCAAAGAAATAAAAACAAGGGCTAATTTTAGCCGAGAGGATAGTAGTGAATTTTCTAGCTGGGTATTGCTAATACTATCCATGGTTATTGATGTCTACATTTAAATAGCAGAAATCTAACAAAAGGCCAGATAAGGGCGCTGGTTAACGGCGTCAATAGTAAATAATAATTATCAGTAAAGTCGTGAATTAGTGAATAGGTGAGAAAGAAAAATGCCAAATAAATACTACTGGATAAAAATACATAAACTTGCTGAGTGCTAAGGTTAGAGACATAAAAAGACTGCTTAACATTGTTAATAAAGATGCTGGCCACAATGAGTGCCAAGGCATTTTGCCCTAAGATATCTCCTTGTAAAATATCTAGCAATACACCCAATATTAGAGCGATAAACAAACTCCCTTTAACTGGAAAATGAATCAGGTAGTAAGTGTAGAGTAGCAACATCCAAAAAGGCGAGCTGTCTAGAATGGTTTCGTGAAGCGGTAGTGCACTTAGGATGAGTGCAAATAAGGTTATTTTGAATAAAAAAAGATAAGGGCGTTGAATATTCATAAATCATCCAAGATGACAACAAATTCTGCATCGTAAATTTGTTGCATGGGTTCAAGTACAATATACATGAAAGGTTCATTTTTACGCTGCTCTACATGGGTAACTCGTCCTACAGGGTAGCCATTTGGGAATTTAGAACCTAAAGCGCTACTGACAAACATATCGTCAACCATAACATCTGATTCAGACTCAATGAATTTAACAAAAAGCTGGTGTTTGTTTTCGGCCACACCTTGACTAACGCCTTGAATGCCATTGCGAACATTTTTAATAGGAATGTATTGCGTCGGGTCGCTGGTAATTAGGATGCTTGCGTTAGTTGGTGTGATTTGTGTAATCTGACCTAGTACACCTTTTGCACCGAGCGCCACCTGGCCAATTTTAAGATTATCATTACTTCCCTTGTTAATGACAATTTGTTTTTTTAACCGAGACCGAGCAACATTTTCAATGCGAGCAGTAGTAAATTTGGCTTGCTGCAAGGTGTAGCTAGATTCTAGCAATGTGTTAAGCTTTTTGTTTTCTAAAGTCAATGCATCTGTTTGTTGTAGCTTAACTTTAAGTTTTAACAATTCATTAGCAAGATTTTGATTATCACGTAAGAGTTGATCTTTCGAAGTGCCTTGTTCATTAATCCAGTTATAGAGCTTCTCGGGTAGGCTAACTACAATATAAACAGGTGAGATTAGTGTGGCAACACTGTGTCTTAAATTATTCAGATAAGCGTACTTATAATCAAAAATAATCAAAAAAATAGCGATAACAATCGGGGTAAAAATTTTAAGAAAGTGCATTTTCCCCTAGCCTGATTGAGTGATGGTTGCTTTACTCAGCTGCCAAAAATCCCATATTGTGTTTACTGATCATATCAAGTGCTACACCACCGCCACGAGCAACACAAGTTAATGGATCATCGGCAATGCGTACTGGTAGGTTGGTCTCTTGATTGATTAATTTATCAAGTCCGTCTAATAGTGCGCCACCACCAGTTAGCACCAGGCCGTTTTCAGCAATATCTGAGCTGAGCTCCGGTGGAGTCTTTTCTAATGCTGTTCTAACAGAGCTAACGATGGTTTTAAGGGGCTCTTGTAAAGCTTCAAGAATTTCAGTATTGGTAATCTCAAAGCTAACAGGAATTCCTTTAGCAACATCACGACCTCTGAATTCGATCTTTTTTACCACCGTCGTTTTAAAGGCAGAGCCAACTTCTTCTTTGATTTGCTCAGCCGTAGCTGGACCAATGATAATACCGTGCTCTCTACGTACAAATTTTACAATCGTATCGTCAAACACATCGCCACCAACGCGTAGTGAGTCAGAATAAACAATGCCGTTTAGAGACATAATAGCAATTTCAGTCGTGCCACCACCAATATCAATCACCATAGCGCCCGATGCTTCTTCGATTGCCATGCCGGCGCCAAGTGCTGCAGCCATTGGTTCTTCAATCAAATATACGTCACGTGCGCCCGCGCCAACAGCGCTCTCTTTAATAGCGCGACGCTCAACTTGAGTGGCACCACAAGGGACACAGATAAGCACCTTAGGGCTGGGTGAGAAAAAACCAGAACGTAGGACTTTACGAATGAAGTGTTGCAGCATTTTTTCAGTTACTTTAAAGTCAGCAATAACACCATCCTTCATTGGACGAATCGCCTCAATTGAACCTGGCGTTCTACCCAACATGTTTTTAGCATCTTGACCAACGGCAATAACAGTAGCCTCCATTGAGCCTCTATCTTGGCGAATGGCAACAACTGAAGGCTCATTTAAAACGATCTGACCATCCATGTAGATAAGGGTATTTGCGGTACCCAGATCAATTGAAAGACTTTGAGCTTTGAAAAAATCAAACATAAAAATTCCTGATTAATTATTAGTGAAATAAAAAGATATAATACTATAAATAATTAGTAAAAATACAACAATCCTAAAGGCGTTATAAATATGAAAATTCAACAAAAACATGTGATTGAAAGCGTTTTTAACGCCTTGCAATATATTTCGTATTACCATTCGCCTGATTTTATCCAGGCTATGGCAAATGCCTATGAAAAAGAAACGCATGATGCCTCTAAAAATGCTATTGCTCAAATTCTGATTAATTCAAAAATGTCAGCCCTTGGGCAAAGGCCCTTATGCCAAGATACAGGGATTGTTAATGTGTTTGTTGAGGTGGGTATGGATGTTACTTGGGAGGCCGATCTTTCCTTAGATGAAATGATTAATGAAGGGGTTAGACGCGCTTTTACTTTTGATCAAAATCCATTGCGAGCTTCTATTGTTAGAGATCCTCTATTTTCAAGAGAAAACACCAAAGACAATACTCCGGCTGTTATTCACTCAAAGGTAGTGAAAGGTAATCAGCTGAAGTTTATTGTGGCGGCAAAAGGTTGTGGCTCTGAGAATAAAGCCAAGTTTACTGTGCTTAACCCTTCTGCTAGTGTGTCTGATTGGGTGATGAGCATGATTCCTACTATGGGTGCAGGCTGGTGTCCGCCAGGTATTATTGGTATTGGTGTGGGTGGTACAGCAGAAAAAGCCATGCTCATGGCTAAAGAGAGTCTTTTAGATCCTATTGATATTACCGATGTTGCTAAAAAACCCAACCCCAGCAAACTTGAAAAAATGCGTCTAGAGTTGTTAGCAGGTATTAATAACTTAGGTATTGGCGCCCAAGGCTTAGGCGGGCTAACGACTGTACTTGATGTTAAGATTAAAGATTACCCGACACATGCCGCTTCTCAAGCAGTTGCCATGATTCCTAATTGTGCTGCCACACGACACTTGCATTTTTCTATGGACGGCTCAGGTGTGGCTGAGTTGCCAAAAGTAGATATGAGTATCTATCCAGATTTGGAAATGGATTATTCAAAATATAAGAGCATTGATCTTGATTCACTTACGCGCAAGCAAATGAATGACTGGGAGATTGGTGATACTTTACTGCTAACCGGCACCATTATCACTGGTCGTGATGCAGCGCATGCACGCTTAAAGCAAATGTTAGATAACGGCGAAGGATTGCCAAAAGGGGTTGATTTTGACAATAAGTTTATTTATTATGTTGGTCCAGTTGATGCTGTAGGTGATGAAGTAATCGGCCCTGCTGGTCCAACCACCTCCACTCGTATGGATAGATATACCGATATGATGCTTGATAATACCAATATTTTAGGCATGATTGGTAAAGCAGAGCGTGGCGAGCAAACTGTGAAAAGTATTCAGAAGCATAAGTCCAGCTATTTAATTGCTGTGGGTGGCGCGGCTTTTTTAATTTCAAAGTCAATCAAAAAAGCTAAAAAAATCGCTTTTTCAGATATTGGTATGGAAGCCATTTATGAGTTTGAAGTAGAAAACATGCCAGT